>JAHLWH010000118.1 GCA_019058015.1 Promethearchaeota archaeon
AGTCAATGCTTGCAATACATATGGAGCCTTCAAACCACTTCCAGTAATAAGACAACAAATTTTTTCATTTTTTTCTATTATATTTTGGTCTTTTAATTGTTCAACGGAGGCAACAGTCAAGGCAGAAGCTGGTTCAGCAAAAATTCCTTCAGATCTTGCTAATTTTCTTTCAATCGTTAAAATTAAATTCTCATTTATCGTAATCGCTTCTCCATTTGATGCTTTTATTATTTTTGCTGCTAAATCTTTATATCTTGGATTTTTTACTAAAATACCTAGAGTATGTGTAACTTTAAGACTTGATTCGACATGTTTTTTCAAACTATATTTATCAACTATTGGTGACCATCCTTCAACTTGTGCGCCAACCATTTTAGGCAATTCATTGATTACTCCCAATTCTTTTAATTCATTCAATCCTTTCCAGATACTTATCAAACATCCTCCGCTCCCCATAGGGACAATCAACCAATCAGGAACACCAATATCACCAATAATTTCATATCCAATAGTTTTTTGGGCCTCAATTGTTAAAGGATTAAGTTCTGATGTAGCTTGATAAAAATTTTCCTCCTTAGCTTTTTTTTCTGCATAAATTATTGATTTATCAACAGTATCTCCCTTAATTTCAACAACTGAGTCATATACATACATCTGAGCCCTTTTTCCCTCATCTATTCTCTTAGGTATAATATTTAAACAATTTATTCCCGCATATGAAGAGTAGGCTGCTATAGATGCACCTTGATTTCCCGGAGATGCACAAATTATATTCTCAAAGTTTTGACTCTTTGCATGAGAAACCAATAGAGCACCCGCCCTATCTTTAAAGGAATTTGTTGGATTTTGGGTTTCATCTTTAAAAAATAGATTACTTAATCCAAAAGATTTTCCAAGATTTTTAGATTTTATACAATTAGTCCCGCCTTCTCCGAGAGATATTTGGAATCTATTTTCAATTGGGGGAAAAAACTTATGATATTTCCAAAAATTTCCTTTTTCAATCTTTAATTCATTTATTTTTATAATTTCGACTTTTTGAGGCTCAATAAGTAATAATCCTTCACAATTAGGACATATACACTCAATTTTTTCTGATTTTACTTGGTTAGAACATTTTGAACATTTATATTCTAAGATAATTTTAATAAGCCTCACTCATTTTTTAATGAAATTTTTTTAATATAAGTTGTTTAAATAGTAAGTTTTAGGAGCACTAGCCTCCTCCATCTTTTTACTAACACTTATTAAAAGATCTCATCTACATTTATTTTTTATTTAAACTTTGATTTAAATTAAACCAGCATTCTTCATAATTATCCGAGCTATAAAAATGAATATTTGTTCTACTTTTTCACCTGTTTTAGAAGAACATTCGATTGGTCCATATAAGTTGCGAGCACTTGATATTTTTCTCACATCTTCTAAGTAAACTGCTCGTTTTTGCTCAAGATCTAACTTTCCTCCAATCAGAAGTATGGGGGGTTTTTTTTCATTATCAATAGAACCTTGGTAAAATACATCTAACCATTCATCTATATTATTTAGACTATTAAATTTTGTAATATCATACATAAATATACCAGCAGAAGCCCCTGCCGCATAACCAGGCAAAATAAATCTGAATCGTTCCTCGCCAGCGAAGTCCCATATCTGAAGTAAAATTTTCTTACCTTCCATATGTATATCTTTTATAGCAATATCAAGCCCAATAGTCATTTTAGTATCTACTTCAAACATACCACTTAGGTATCTTCGGACTAAAGTAGTTTTCCCAACACCACCATTTCCAAAAATACATAATTTGTAGGTTGCATCTCTTGTTATCTTAAAAACCACATTTTTTCCAGCTTATTCTAATAAAAGATGGTAATTTTTTTTTTTAAAAATTCATCTTACCAATAAAATTTTCATTTTTTTCAGAGAGATTATAGAAAAAATTCAAAAGGTTTTAAAATCTCTAGCTTTCTTAAATTTAGAACTGCTTGTGCTATTTCAAGTTCATTTTTCTTATGATAACGTATAATTTTTTTAATTATTTTATCTAGATATACCCTTCCTTGAAATTCAATAGATTTAATATAATCTATAGTAATTTTTTCCCATTTATCTAAAATATATTCTTTAGATTTTTCCCAATCAATTTCGTGAGGTAATATGTAGGATATTTTAAAATATTGTTCGATCAAACCTCCCAGATCCTCCTCAGTTAATAAGTTTGAAACTGAGTTAACAATTTTTTCCTCAAATTTTTCCTCAATATCAAATGTTAATTCATTTACTAAAGATTTAATCCGTTCGGAGGGTGATTCTTTTAATAATAATGCTGTTCGTATAATTTTACTTACTTTTATAACAACGATATAATTTTGAAATGATATTATATCAAGCTTCATTTTCTCTTTTAATTTAGGTTCAATTTTTATGTTCTTTTTAAATTTATGTGAATCCATTACTGCACTTCCAAATGAACTAATAGCTTGTAGAAACCCACTAATTAGAGTGGGATTAATTGGAATTTGGGTTAACATTTTTGAATATAAATCTAGACCACTTTTTTTTTCTATAATAAGTAATAATATCATATTATTTGCATCATCAAATTCATTAATTATCTCCAAATATTTAGCTTCTCTTTCCTGAAATCTTGGATTTAAAACCAATTTTTTCACAACGATAAAAGATGAAATTGCTATAATCACCACAATTCCTAAGGAAATTAATAAAATAGTTAAATTTCTACTAAAAATGGTTGTTGGTGATATAATTTCTATCGAGACGGGAGAGACAGAAATACCATTTATCGTATTCGATCCTACAAAAGTTATATTAATTTTATAGTCCCCTTCAATTGGAAGTTTTATTATCGTAGTAGCGATCCCTTCATCATCTGTAAATGCAGTCACTACGGAAGTGCCTATTTGAAATATAAGTTCAAGATTTGCAGCAGCTGATTCATTATTTATATAAATCGCTTTAGCAATTAATTCAATATTTGATTCACCAACTAATATTTTTGAAAATTCTGTATTAAGTAAGGTTATATTGATTTCATTTTTCGGTAGGATTGAAATGTCAGTTAAAAGAAAATTAGTATTAATATCTAAAGCCTCACTATAAGAAGCATTTATTGTAATTTTTCTTTCATTAATAGGTGCATAAATATTAATGTTAACTAAACCGAATCCATCCGTATATTTTGCATAAACTTCTTCTATAGAAGAGGTCCAGTAATAAATTTTAAAATTTATTGTAGCATCTCGTAAAGGTTCATTAATTTCAGTTAAAGAAAAATTATACTGTATAGAAAAAGAAT
>JAHLWH010000119.1 GCA_019058015.1 Promethearchaeota archaeon
ACGTTAAATAGAGTTAGAATTTATATGAATGCGACATCTGATGGTTTTTCCGAAGATGTTTCTTTTCATTTTTATAATTTTTCATCAGAAAGACTGGAAGAAATTACAGAAATTTCAAGTGATAATAACACATATATTTTTGAATTTATCGATGATGAAATTAATGGACTATTTGATCCCGCATCAAATAATCACACCATATTTTTTAATTTAAAGATTATATCAAATGAGGCTTTTAATTTATCAATTGATAGTATTTACGTTAATTTTTCATTTCGAGAAATTGTTCCTTACCTTGTGCCATCTGCAAAAGTATCTTATAGTAGTGAATTGGGACTGGTTACTTATTCTACTTCTTCAAATAGTTTATATCTTAGCACATATAATATGTCTTCAATTTTAGCAATTGCATCTTTGGAAAATTATGCATCATATTCTGGTCAAGAAAATACATATTTTGTGGAGCTCATAAATATAGGAAGTATGAATGCCGAGAATGTTAATTTTTCTATGCCTATACCAGGGATAATTAAAGATAAAAATTCTTTTCAAGTATATAATAGCCTAATAACTCAAAAAATAACAGAAATTAATCCAGGTCAAACAATTAAATTGAATTTTACTTTTTATACACCAAATTCACTAAATATTTTTGACAATACTGTTGTATTTAAAAATCAAAAAATTATGTATGAAAATCAATCTTCATTAACTATCCATTCTAATGACGTATATATTTCAGCTCCTATTGATTATGAAAAGCGTTATCCCTTTCTGCATATAATTAAAATCAATTATTCAACAAATAATACTCACCCCGAATTAAACGAATTAATTAATTTATCTATCCAAATTAAGAATCAAGGACCCGCTAATTTTGATATTTCTGATATCTTAATTGAAATATCTGATAATATCGAAGGATTAAAACGTTTAGATAATAACACTTTAAATATTATTGACTTTTCTTGGAATGAAACTAAAGAATTGTCGATGATCTTCCAAAAGACATCTTACAGAGGATATTATTATCCACCGATAAATGTTATTTTGGGCTTTGAAAGCTCCACATTAAGAATTAATACATCTATTCCAATTATTTTAGGCTATTTTGATTTTGAGATTAATAAGAGTGTTTCTGAACAACAAGTGATTAATGGTAAAGAAATATTAATAACAGTTAAAGTTGTTAATACGGGGAATATTGCTGCACCAAATATTACATTAGATGATATGAATAGTTTTTCTCAACAGCAATTTTATTTAATTAAGGGCACCCTGGTTCATTTCATTCAAGTCCTTGAGCCAGGAGAAACATACACATTTTCTTATACAATAATAGGAAAAGGACAGGGAGAATATAATCTATCCGCTACTTGCATTGATTATTATTATTTAATTAAGAGATCGATTGAATCAAATTCTATTCAAATGAAAATTATTTTTGATCCAGCTATGCAGAGACTAGCTATAATCATTCCATGTGTAATTGTTCTATTTTTTCTCGGCTCTTACGGATTTCTGAAAAAACGGTATAGATCAAAAATGCTTGAGAAAAAAAGAAATGAAGATGAGATTTTAAATGCAACTAAATTTGCTCATATTTTAAGGCATAAGGAGACTTTAAATGATTCATTAGAAAGAGTGAACACACTATACGGAGGTAAATCAAGAAAATGAGAAATATTAAAAAATTCTTATTAACCTTCTTGTTCATATATATTTTCCTACTTTCGACATTCAATCCGAACTTTTTTGCCTCAAGTATTAATGAACAGCAAAATAGGACAGAAAATAATAATTTAGAAATGCCAGTATTATCAAATGGTGAATCTTTAGTAAATATTATTATTTCCTTTAATAAAAAATCATTCAATCAAACTGTCTTAAATAAATTCTTCGAATTAGGAGGAATTTTAATAGATGGTCCTTGGAATAATACTTTTTCGACAATCTCTGGATTCTCTGGGATTTTTCCATCAGAAAATTTAACTTATTTTGAAGGCAACTTTTCAGAAGCAAATATTGAATCTAATGAATTAATTGAAGTGCAAATGAATTATGTAGTTGCTCAATCCAATGCAATGAATAGTACTTGGAGTCTAAATGGATACACCGGGAATTCGAATTGTTCAACAGCAGTATTAGATACAGGAATCGATCCAAACAATCCATTCTTCCCAGCTGGAAATAATCCAATAAATCTCACAGGTAATATCATAAGTTGGAACGACTTCATTCAAGAATTGCCAAATCCTTATGATGACAACGGACATGGAACATTCATCTCATCTATCATTGTAGGGACAGGAACTGAACCCTATAATTCTAAAAATAGAATCAATATGACCTTTTCTGGTAATTATTCTCACATGGATATGTTTGATAAGTTTGCATTTCGAGATAATTTTACATTTAAATTGGCAACTTTTAACGTATCGAAAAAAAATTCTCAGATATTTGTTAATTCGAGTTGGAAAGAACTTGTAGCGGGAATTGATGAATTTTGGATCGAGTTATATAATGAGACCTCGTTAGTTAATAAATCTGAAAATGTTAAAAATGAAACATATTATCAAATTTATCATAATAATTCATTAAGCGGTACTGGTTTATATGATCTTTTTGTTAAATATCACAAATTAGATTATGTAAAACCAGAATTTTCTTTAGACTTGGAACTCTCTTTTTTTCCCGAATATTATAATGTAAATAAAACCCATTTTACAGGAATAGCAAATTCATCAAAAATTGTAAGTTATAAAATTGTAAATCAAAACGGTTTAGGAAATGTGTCAAGTTTAATTTCTGCTATGGAAAGTGTTTTTCTAAATAGATCTAAATTACATGTAACCACGATTTGCCTTAGTGTTGGAACTTTAGGCGATGATGTGTCAACAATAAATGAAGTTATAAATAATATCATTGATAATGGAACTCTTGTTGTTATTGCAGCAGGAAATAATGGTTTAGAATCAAATTCATTAAATAAATTAGCTTTCAATAAAAAAGCAATTGTCGTTGGAGCAATAAATGATAGAGATCAAATTACAACATACAGTAGTATGGGAAAAATAATTGATGAAGATCAACCCGATGAGGTTATAAAGCCTGATTTGGTAACTCCTGGTGGGAGTAGACTAAAAGGGAACAGATCTGTGGTTGGTACGAATTTAGAAAATAAAACCTCTGCTTACTTTGGCACTTCTATTGCCGCAGCGGTAGTTAGTGGAGCTATACAATTATTAATTGAAGCGAAATGGAAAAATTGGACATCTTGGAACTCCTTAAATACTACGATATTAGCAAAAATTGTTAAAGCAATATTATTAATGACTGCAACCGAAACATGGTTAAACAGAGAAGAAGATCCTGAAACCGATTTAATAGAAAGTAATTATTCACCTAATAAAAATTACGGTGGTAAAGATATTCATGAAGGATACGGACGATTGAATGTTGAAGCTGCAATAGACGCGTTAACAAAAAATATAAGCACTGGGATAATTGAATCTGCCTTCAATTTAACATCATCAGAGATAAACCCTCTAGGGAAACATGTATATGCCAGAAGAATTATACTAGAAGCGAAAAAACAGTATTTATTTAATTTAACGGTAGAAGAACAAGATTCAGCCTCTATGGATATGTATTTATATTCTAATGAAACTAACAAATTTGGAGAACCCATATTATTTTCTCATGCATATAAGACTCGACCATATTATACAAACTTACTCTACTTTACACCTAGAATGAATGAAACAAAATGCATTTTAGTAATTAAAGCTCTGGAGGGAAACTCTAATTTTACTTTAAATATTAGCGAGGTTGAAAACAAATATACTCCAAGCTTAAACGACGGTTTTGTTGAAAGCACTAATCCTGATTGTAATTATACATTAAATCGATATAATTTTTATGTTAATTATACGGATAATGATACTTCCAACTTTCCAGCTCAATTCGTATACTTAGAAATTAAAGAATTAAATCAAAACTTTACTATGAATAAAGATTATAACGATTTTAATTTTACAAATGGAGTAGAGTATTCAATTATGAATTTTGAATTTAAAGAAATCAAACTTTATCATTATGTCTTCTGGGCAAGTGATGGATATAATATTACTCGATATCCCCTGGTGGGTAACCTCACTATTGAAGTAAAGCCATATTATGCTTATTATATCCCATATCTCGAAGATTTTTCGAGTATTACTCATAATTGGACTGTAAAAGGTACTGGATGGAAAAGATTGGGACAAGAAAACTTCGATCTTATGGGTCATTCTTTTGATGATAGAAGTAGGATTTTTCCTTCTAATGATTTTAATCCTGATTGGTATTGTTTTTATTATGGTAATATTAGCACCCCACTTACTCCTTATTCATATCAACCATTAGAACCTAATGGAGAATGGATTAATGGATCGTTAATAAGTCCGATAATAAACCTAACCGAGATAGATGATAGTTATGATCTAATCGCTAAATTTGGCATTAGAGTTAGTATAAATGCTTTAGATGACATATATCTACAAATTAATATCAATTGTTCTATGAATTGGCAGACACTCAGAATCTACACAAATACGGAACGTGAATGGTTTATGGAAGAGATTGGTTTATCATCATACTTGGGTAATTATATTCGTTTTAGATTCTATTCTGGTCTTAATGATCAGAGAGATTTACAGAATTATAAGGGATTTATGGTAGATTATGTAGCAATTGAAAATTACTCTAATTACTATGATCCTCAAGTAATAACTCAATTTACCGAGATAGTTACTCCTAGCATTGATGAAGTCCAACATGAGTATGACATTTATACATTCTCAATTGATGTATATGATATGGATAATAATTATCCAACTTACGTATATGTTGAGATAAATGATAATAACTATACAATGAATAATGTTTACGGAGATTGGGATTGCTCATCGAATACTACAGTTGTAGATACAGGTATTCGATTTGAAAAAGGATTATATATTGAAGATTTTGAAGATTTGACATTTAGATTTCACGTATATGATGGGAATAATATTAGCTCAACCGAATGGTATAATGAGGAAGAGAACCTTTTAATTGAATTTTCTAATCCTATACCCTTTAATTACTCCACAGAATTTGGATATGAATTTAATGTTCAGTCACTTGATGAATTTTATATAACTGGTTTTCCAGAACCGAGAGAATCTACAATTTGGCTTTCAGCAGATGATACATGGCATTGTATTAATTCCTCAATATATTGTGGAATTGGTCAATTGAATGTAATAACCAGTGATAATGGTTATGGAGCAAATTGGAATGCTAAATTAATAACTCACCCAC
>JAHLWH010000120.1 GCA_019058015.1 Promethearchaeota archaeon
TACTAGTAATATTTGTAAGATTGAAAATTAATAACGAACTAAAAAGTAATAAAATAAATAAAATAGATTTTTTATTCAAATTCATGTTAATAACCTTATTTTTCTAAAACTCTGCTTTTTATCTCTTTATTTTTATAATATATGATGATTAAAACAGGAAACAAGATAGGAGTCAAATAAAATATCATGAAATTTAATACAGAGAGCCTTATTTCTGTTTGGAAAGTTTCAATAATCAGAACTTTTCCAGAATCATCTTTTATACTTATTACATACTCCTTAGTTTCAAAATCGAAAGGATTTATGGATGGAGTTAAATCAACAATTATTTCATTTTCACCATATCCTATTTGATCCAAATTTGTAGGGAATGGAACATCATTAATATAAAGAGTAAAGTTTAGTGGTATTTCTCTATGATTTATAATTTTTAGTATTAAAAATGCTCGCTGACCTTGATATACACTAGAAGGAAAAGATATGCTTTTTATTTCTATTGGTTTTATAACAGAGATCTCCTTTTCACTGAAATAAATAGATTCTCCAGCTCTTGAGACATTAACATTGATTATTATTGAATTAGTTTGAATGTTGTTCTTAACTTGAACGTAAAAGGTCTTAGATCTTATCATATTAGCAGTAATATCAACATTTTCATCAATATTTTCAATATATAAACCAAATAATTCAACTTTAACGCTTTGGTCTGTATCAGATAAGTAATTTCTAAAAGATATTGAAATTGGTAATGTGTCATTTTCAAATACTTCAGACTTATGGGATATTAATAAAACTTCAACTGATTGTTTGATTAAAATTGTAAAATTTAATGTTAAATATGTTTTTGTTCCGTTTTTTATGTAGAAATTGATCATTTTGTTTCCTAAATTGGCATTAGAATTCGCTGTAATGTAAATAGAAAATTTAGTATCGGTTTGTCCGTTTATTATTAGGTTTTTATCATCAACAGAGAAAGAATCACTCTCACTATAAAGAGTTAGAGAATCATTATTATTTCTTGTACTTGATACTGTAAGATTTACTTCAAGTGTTTCTCCTCGATAGATACCATTATCAATACCTTCGATTTCATCAGATTTAAATGATAACCCAGATGTTACTGTAAAATTAAAAGTATTAAAGGCAGTTGCTCTGAATGACTTATTTGCATAAACAGATATAGAATAAGTGCCATCAGCTAAATCATCATTAACTTTAAAGAGTATTGATTGGCTTCCAGAACTATCTGTATTATTAGGTTTAATTATTTCTAATATAGTTTCATTTGGATACCTTATTAAGAATGTAATATTAGCATCTTCTATATCGCAATCTAAAATAAAAGAACTTCCTACGCTTTCAAATTCATATTTTTTATAAAATCTATAATTACATGTTAAGTTTAAAGTTTCTTCGCCTTTAATTAAGATAGTATCGTTTAAATTTCCATTTAATTCCGTATTATAAAAGACTTCAGATATTTCATGATATGCTCGAATCAATAAATTGTTTGCATAAAAATCTTTAGTCTCATTAACTATGGCGTTTCTGGAAAAGATATATCCAGCATTATCGTTATCATACATATGAGTTTCAAAAAAAAGTTGGAATAAATCAGTCGCATTATGATAATATTTTGGTTTACTTGTAGCTTTAAAAAGGCTTAAAAGTGCCATTAAATACCAAGCATTATCTTCTAACATCATTGGTCCATAGGGAACATCCCAGCCCTGAGAGGCATATCTCTCATATCCTCCATATGTATCATTATACAGATTATCGTTAATCTTTTGATATATAGTCTTAGCCATATCAATTGCCGTATCATTAGTACTTCCAGTTTCTATATAATATTCTGTAAGAGCAATTATGCCCAATGCATTTGTTTTCAAATATTTAAGTTGGTTAAGCCCATAAATTGCCTTGTCACGTTCATAAAATCCTTTGTAATTAGAACTATCCCAGAAATTAGAGGTCATATTTAATAGTGTATGATTTGCAAAATCTAAACATTCTTCCTCATATTGAAGATTTACATCAGCAAATCTATGCCATAATACATTTGCTATTACGGTTAGAAAATTCTCAGAAGAATACTTCATATTACTATTATTATAATGATAAAAGCCTCCATATTGATGATCACGGTATTGAGATGTGTTTAATAATCTAAATTGAGTTTCCAGAATCTCTTTTGCATCATCTCTCTTTTCTCCCGGAGATTCTTGATAATAATTTTCTATTAAAGGCAATAAAACACCAACGTTATCAATTAAATATCTAGTTGTATTAATTCCTCCACCAGTACTATTAGTAGATTGAATAAATCCATATTGATATGTAGATTCATTTTCTGATAACCACAAAGGTTTTCCCTTCAGTTCTTTAATTTTATCGATATTATCAGAAGAATCATTTTCATAACCAAAACCCCAATTATATAAAATATTATCTATTGAGTAAATTCTATTATCCACTAAGATATCCCCGGTCTTATTACTGCTTCGAAAATAAGTTCCATTCATAATTGATAAAACAGATTCATTTTGGTATAAATGATTGAGAAAAAATTGAGTACTATTATCTAAGTGATTCAAAAAAGGATTTTCTAATAATGGAATTGTTGAGACTTTGGGATTAAGTGAATTTTCATTAAAATAAATATCAAATATATTATTGAGATTATCTTTATTTTGGAAATTCGAATTTGAATTATCTTCTTGATGAAATGAAAAATTATTGTAATAAAACAAATTAAACACGAAAAAACTGATAATAAGAATAATTAGTACTTTATGTTGACATTTATTGCATCTTGATAATTTTTTTATCATAAAATACATCTATACGTTTTAAAATATGTTTAATTTTGAAAAATTCCGATTTAACCTAATTCCTAGAGATCTTTTCTTACTATAACTTTTTATTTTTAAAAAGTTGCTTCATTTAAATTTTTTTTTGAATTAATTTTGGCTTTCCATATTTTTGTTTAGAAAACTTGGAACAATTAAGAATGGAAGAAACTTTAAGATTGAGATTAAATTGAGATTAATTTTTTCGAAATTATTTTCGTAATCTTATTAATTTTTATTCTTTCTTGTTCCATAGAATCTCTATATCTTATTGTGACTGATTGGTCTTCTAAAGATTCATAATCTATTGTAATGCAAAATGGAGTTCCTAATTCGTCTTGCCGTCTATATCGCTTTCCAATTGAGCCAGCTTCATCATAAAAAGAAGCAATCCTATTATTTAATATTTCTTTTTGAACTTTTTTTGCTAAATCCCTAATTTCTTTTTTATTTTTAATTAACGGAAAAACAGCAACGGAATAAGGTGCAAGATATGGTTTTAACTTCAAATTTATTCGTTCTTCCTTAATATCAAAACAACTCTCTAAAAGGGTATATAATATACGATCAATTCCAAAAGCAATCTCGAGTACTTGAGGTATTTCTTTTATATTCGAACTTGTATCCAAAGAGATTTCGAAATTTTGTTTTGAAAATTCTTGGTGCCGTCTCAAATCATAATCTGTTCGATCATGAATTCCACAGATTTCAATCCAACCATACTGTCTTGTTTCTATTTCCAAATCCCATGCGTCATCGGCATAATGAGCTCTTTCTGCAGGTGAATGTTGCCTTAAACGTATAAGTTCATCTTCATATCCAAACCTTTTAGTCAAAAAATATGAAATATAGAGACAATAGGCAAAAGCTGGTTTTTGTATAATTCCAGAGTTTATGGCTTCTTCAAGGGAAATAATATTTGGCTTATCTATATTTTTTGTTTGAGTTTTCCAATCTAAGAAGGGAAGTTTTTCACTTTTTACATCAAAATACTCCTCAAGCGTCATTTCTTGTTCCTTTCCTATGAATAGCTGTAATTCCAATTGATCAAATGCTCTCATCCGGATAACTCCTTGCCTTGGGGATATTTCATTCCTATGAGCTTTACCATATTGAAAGACTTTGATTGGATATTGTTTTCGTGCATAATTATCTAATCGATTAAATAATAAATATGTACTGGTTGCAGTTTCTGGGCGTAAATATGCAACATTATTATCTCCCACGTTAGTTTTTAACATTAAGTTATATTCTTCAATTTCTCCAAGCAAACTATCACAATTGGGGCACTTAAGATTTTTAGTTTTGATAAGTTTATTTAATTCTTCCTTAGATAACCCATCAATCATCATATCTGGTAATAATTCTTTTAGAATTTTATCTGCTCTATATAATAATTTACATTCTGTGCATCGAGTTATATAATCAATAAATCTCTCCAGATGCCCAGAAGCTTTCCAGACAATCTCAGGCATGATTGTTGGACATTCTACTTCTAAGAACCCAAAATATGAGAGTTCTTTCCTAAATAATGAGAGAATTTTATTTTTTAATGCTGAACCAGCTGGTCCATATGAATAAAAGCCAGCAAAACCACCATATATTTCCGGTGATGGGCCCCATATAAAACCTCTCCTCTTTACTAGAGAATTAAATGTGTCTATATTATCCTCAATTTTCATAATTTCTCTAAATCAACCATTAAGATTAATAACAAAACAATAATAAAATAACAATAAAGATAAATAATTAAATAATTAGTTTTTTTATAACGATATTAAAATTAAAAAACAAAAAATTGATTAGAATATGATTTTTCAAGATAATAATATCTTAAACTTCGAACAATCTCTGGAGTCAGGCCTCTACTTTATAATTATTGGATATTATTTTTTATTATTTGCCTTTTTTCTCCTTATGCGATTTAGATTAACAAAGAAGGAGTATTGGCTATTTTTTTCATTGTTATTTTTATGTTTTGCTTTTGCAAGAGTGTTTTTCATTATTAATGACTTCTATTTACCGCAGTTCAAAGATTTTATAGACGGGACAATAAATCGTTCACTGGCATTTTTACCAGGGTTGACATGGAAATTAGCGACGTTTTTTTCTTGGGTTGGTATAAGTTGTTTAATGGGAATTTTAGGAATTTTATTATTTACTGAAAAGGATAAAAAATCATTAATTTTAAGAATTTTATTAATTATAGGACCGATAATTGTAAGTATCATGGCTTTAATATTACCTGATGGATATTTTTTAACACAAGATGTTATAAGCGAATATGATTTAACTGTTGATTCCGTCTTTTTTACAATTGGATCATGGCAATATCCGATTGCTAGATTCTTATTTACTTTAATATTATCACCGATTTTTACCTTTATAATTCCGTTTTTATTTCTATATCTTGCTATCAAGACATTTGGGGTTTTGCGACGTTCTTATTTACTTAATTCTATAGGCTTTCTTATATATTACACAGGAAGGATTCTTCAAGGAGCACTTCAATTTACAACACTCTCTTCTATGACTCAAGCATTAATTCCTCCATTTATAATCTTATTAGCGCTATTGTTGATTGTTATAGCTAATAATTATGAGCAACTGAGGTAAATTGAAATTTAAGATAAAATTCAAAAAATTATTTATAATAATCCTTTATAATAGCTCTTAATACTAAGTCCATTTTTTTGATAAAAGATTTCAAAAATAAATTATGTCGTTTCACGGTCAGCAAAACATACTTCCAATGTTTTATTTTAAAGAATATGCATCTAAGCCAATTTCTTTAAACGAAGAATTATCTTTATCTTTTTATTTGTTGACACATGACCTAAAAGAAAATGAAAAAATAAAATCATTTGCACGTCTTTTAGTTCCAATGGTCTTTATACAAGGATTAATTTCAACTCATATTGTTTTAGAAGGATTATCAATTGCATCATTTAATGATAAAATTACTAACCCTCCAAGGCAAGCAGTTGTTGGTCATATTTTAAGAAATATTGAGAATAGAACGCAAGTTGAGCTTCTTGAGAAAATTATTGCTGTAATCACCTATAAAGATGAGGATGCAAAAGAATTATCTTCAATTAAAGAAGAGGAAGAAGAGGCTGAATTTAAAACAGTGACTATCAAATCTCTATTAAATCCTGGATTATTAGAAGGTTTAAAGAAGATCCTACCAAAATTAAAGTATGTGCCTATAAGGGATTATACTGTTTTAGATAGTTCATTGATAACCGAATTAGCATTAGATTTAGCAGAATATTATAGAAATACTATTAAGTTATTAAAAGGAAATGCGATGCGATGGCAGAATTTAATCAAGTTAATCGATAAAGAAATTGATAAATGGCTATTAGATTTAAAAGTGAAGAAAAAAGATATTAAAGGACTATATGATTCGGAAATTGGAAAAATGAGTAAAATTATTGATTCTTCAATTGTCAACGAGAGAATTAAAGAAGAGAAAGATAAAATTGACTTATGGGTTCAAATACAAAAAAAGAAACTCATTGAAGCAATATCCCAACAATTTATGACTGTAGATCGAAAAATATTGGAATTAGGTGGTAAAAATAAATTTTTTACAAATTATAATGCTCTAAAGGCTTTTAGATTAGAGGAGGTAATTGCTAAATGCAGAAACCATTTAGGTGGTATGAATGAAAACATACGATCTTTATCAGATCTAGTAAGAAATATTTCGACTCAAGTTGATGACTATGTTAAAAGAAGTGAAGAAATCAATCAGAAAGCTACACAAAGATTAGAAGATTTAAAAAAAAACTTAGGTGAACAACTTTCTAAGAAAGATGAAATGATATTAAAGTATCAGAAGGAAAAAGAGTTTGAATCTGGTGAATTAAAAAATTTTAAAAATAATATAAAAAATAAATCTCAAGAAATTAAAGATATAATATCGAAAAAGAGTGAAGATTGCTTAAGAGAAGCTAAAATTCTTGAAAATTGGAATATAAAAGATAGCGAAGCAGGGAATTTATCCATGCCTGTAATTTGGGTCTTTTTTCCATTATATATGAACTTAATAGAAAGTGAATTTGAAGAAGAAATTAAAATACTTTTGCCAGGCTTCATAAATCGAAATGCATTAAATACAGAATCATTAAAAGAAGAATTGGATCCCTCTTATTCCACATATTTACAAAATTTAATGATGAAAATTGAAGAAGACATGAAGGTTCGAAGTAATTTTGAGTTCTCTGGAGAGAAGAATAATTTATTAGAAGATTCAAATATTAAAAAGCAGATTCAAAATGGGATTTCATCTTTACAAAGTTCCGCTATAATTAGTGATGTTTTAGCTAAAGAGATGGAAGAAAAGTTAAATTTTATCTCTTGAAAGATTCTTATTAATTTTATTAAATCTTACTCAATTAGAAATATAAGATTTAATATATTTTGCCTTTTTTTATTAATTATAAATAATTTTTCTTAAAAATATAAGAATTTTCAGATTATTATGACAAAAAAGGAGAAAAAAGATAAGAAGGGATATTTCAATTATAAAAAAACTTTACTTAGGAATTTCTTTTTCAGACGAGATATTATAGAAGGAAAAGAAACAACCGAAACTCGTGTAATTGAAGAAGGGTTGACATATATACAAATGAAATTACCTGTAAAAAAAATAACTAAAGAATTTGAACAATCATTGAAAGAGAAAATTTCTCATAATATATTACGAGCAAAAATTAGAGAAGCAACAATAGAGGATTTAGAATCCGTAAGATATATTCATAATAGAGCATGGCTAACAAGCAAAACTCCTTTCTCTCCTATTACTTTAGAAGGGATTAAGCAAGTATTTGAAATTCCATCAACAAAAATATTTATTGCGAGAGTATATGGTCAAGATGGGGGGTTTATAATTACAGACTTAGAAGGAGAAGATAATAAAATTGGTGTAATTGCAGGTCTAGGAATATTACCACGCTTTCAAAGAAGATATCTTGGAACAATACTGGGAATGCATAGTTGGGAATATTTTAAAAAAAAAAAAATAAAAGAATTAAGATGTGAAGTCTATATTGATAATATGGCATCATATAAACTTATTAAAGGTCTTGGATTCGAAGAATACGATAGAATAACTTATGGAATCGAAGATTTTGAAGTAGACAATAAAAAAAAAGAAAATTAGTATAAATCTTAAATAAAATCTAGTTTTTATAAATTATTATATAGAAATTTATCATATATTTATCAATTATAAATATTTTTAGAAAGGAAGTGTTGAAATATCTCAATAATTCCAGATTATTTGAAAGAAACAATCCCTAAAGAAGAAATTCGAGATTATAGCAGCATCAAAAGAATTCAATCAATCGATTTGGTTAAAGGTCTTGCAATTATTTTAATTATTTTATGTCATACATCAGGTCACTGGTTTGATTCAGATTGGATATTTTTATATGGAATTGTGTATATGTGGCTTGATGTCTTTGGACCATCTTTGTTTATTTTTCTAAGTGCTCTCTCAGTAGTATTTTCTTTGACAAAAAAGAAAGGCGAATTGCCACAAAGCGTAATTAGAAATAGAATTATAAGTCGAGGACTCTTGATAATGTTAGTTGGTAGTCTCTATACTATCGCATCCAATATGATTTTTTTACCGGGTTTAACATTTCCTTTTAACTTATGGGGATGGAATATACTTGTTTTCATCGGAGCTTCGCAAATTTTTTCATATTATGCCTTGAAAATATCTCAACCAGGAAGAATATTTGTCGGTTTTATAATACTTACATTCTCCCCACAATTAAATATAATTTTTACTGAATTAATCTTAATGGAGAGAGGTATAGATCCTGCAATTTGGTGGATTCAAATGGGTGTTGATCCTATGACTACAGCCCCTCAATTAATAACAGCTAATGCGGATCTAAATTCTTTCGCAAGCATTGTATATTTTTTACTTTATTCTCCAACACCTCATGCACCACCATTCCCTTGGATTTCTATATGTTTTATCTCTTCAATTTGGGGTGAATGGTTAGCTGAGGCTATGCAAAAATCTACTGCAAAGGCATATAAAGACTTCTTAAAAAGAATTATAAAATGGGGATTTTTTTTCGTGTTAATTGGTATCTTTTTTGGATATGAATTGATGAATATAGAATCAGCAAGAGTTGAATATATTGGTATTCCACTTTGGAAAATTGCGAACCAACAACCTATTACTTATTTTCCTGGAATTTTTCGATTTTTAATTCATGGTCAAGCCAGTAATACTATTTACCTAATGGGTATGGCTTTGTTAATTCTAGCGCTATTTTTTTACTTGGTAGATATTAAAAGATCAAGTAATAATTTTTTTATAATGTTAATGTATTATGGCAAAACATCTCTGAGTCTGTTTTTAATACATTACCTTTGTTTCTTTTTATTTCCCGCAAGTTTGAATATAATTTGGGGTGTTTTTATAATTATAGGATACGTAGCACTATTGGGTTTTACCATGTATTTGTGGATCGAATTTGGAGATGGAAAAGGTTCTCCGGAATGGATCATTATTCAAATGGGACGGATTGGAACGAAAGTTGAAGATAAATCAAAAGAAGCAATTGAAAAATATAAAATAGAGCATAAGAAAAACCCAAATGAGTAATTGTTTATTTTTTAAAAATGTAATTTTTTTAATTTTTCTTCTAATAGATTTTGTCTATCCTCATCGTTCAAATTTGTATATATTTTTAACGCATTTTCCAAGTGAAAAATTGCGCTATCATTTGATCCAAGTTTTTCATAAATAATAGCTAATTTTTCATATACCTCAGCTGATTCTTTTAAATAATTATTCGCTCTGAATAAATCTAATGACTGTTCGAGATTAGTAATAGCCGAATCATTAGCATCGAAAATTTGGAAAAGTATATCAGCAACTTTAGTTTTAATTTCTGCTTGTTTAATTTCATTACCAATATTACCATAAGTTTTTTCAGCTTTTTGATAATATAACAAAGAATTATTATCATCACCATTAAGGAAATAGAATTTAGCCATATCTTCTAAGATAACAGCTTCTTCTGCTTTCGGTCCCAATTTGAATATATTAATTGAATTTAAGGATAATTCTAAATTTTTTTTTGCTATATCATTTTGATTCCATACTAGATTAATCAATCCTAAGAATCTATAATTTTCCCAACTTAATTTGGCTTTTTTAAATCCCCCAATCTCATTTTCAGTTGTGCCGATAAGATTTTGGGAGATTTTAAAATAACTCGTGGCTAACTTGTAATAATTTTTTCCTAAAAGAAAATAGAGCTTTCCAAATTTTGAATTTGCAATAATTTCTCCAATAATATCATTATGATCTCTAAAAAATTGCATATTTTCAGTTAAAGCCTTATACGATTGAGGGAAATTATTTAATTTAAAATATATTTCAATTAAATTACTTGTAGTTTGCCTATACTCATTATGAAATTTATTTTCTTTACATATATTAAGAGCATTACTATAATATTCATAAGCCAATTCGATATTTTGCAATGTTATATGGACATTTCCCACATTATTGAGCACTTTTACATAATTTAAATTATCTCCAATTTTATTAAATATCTCAAGAGAATTTTCATAATTGTTTAAAGAATCATCTAAATAGCCAAGATCCTCATAAATTAAACCTAAATCATTGTAAATTTGTGCCATTTTTTCTTGATTTCCTTCATTTCTGAATATATCTAATAACGTTTCAAATAATTTTGATGCACTACTTAGATCTCTATTTAGATAATAGAAGGTTGCCTTTTCAATTAATAAATCGTTAACATCTTCTCCAAATTGTTGTTTTTTATTTATTTCTAAGTCAATATCAGCAATCTTTTGCTCGAACTCTAAATTTGAAAAAGAACTCTCCTTTTCTTCAGAAATTGATAATAATGTGGAAAAATCTAATGGTTCATATAAATAATCCATCTCAATTTTATCTAACTCAAAATTAAAATCACTCGAGTCTGAAATATGATCTAAACCTGAAATTAACGGTTTTCCACAATTATAACATAATTTTGCACCCTTTTCTATTTCCAAACCGCAATGTGGACAAATATTTAAATTATTCATCTTTTTTTGAAATTCAATTCTCTTTCATATTCATTTAACATAATATTTATTTGGCTGTTATTAAGCCCCATGCTATTTAATAATATTTTTAATTGAGCTACAGCGTTTTTTGCATTTATCTTTTTTGCAACACTAAGACTTTTAATAAATTCTTTAGTAGCTTTTTTAATTTGGTTTTGGTTAGCGTAAATTTCACCTATTAAAGAAGTACCCTTTATAATAGACTCTGCAAAATTACTTTCATTTGCCAAGTTTGTACCCTTTTTAAAATGATTTAATGCTTCGGAAAATTGATTTAATTTCTTATATAAAATTCCTAAATTAAAATACGAATTAATTATTCCCTTTATATCGTTTAACTTTTCAAATGCCTTAAGTCCTTTTAAATAAAGCTCAATCATTACATCCCATTTTTCTTGAGATTCGTAAATTTGCACTAAATTCGAAATGCAATCCAAAAAATCCTCAATTTTTTTTTCTTTACTACTAAGCTCAGCACATTCTAAGAAAAGATTTACAGCTTCATCCATTTTATTTAATTTCATTAAATTAAGCCCAATTGATTTCATACATACTATTTGTTCATGCTTAAGATTTAACTTCTCATATAACTCAAGAGCACTTTGATAATTTTTTTGAGAC
This sequence comes from Promethearchaeota archaeon, assembly GCA_019058015.1. GTDB lineage: Archaea > Asgardarchaeota > Lokiarchaeia > Sigyniarchaeales > SOKP01 > 6H3-1. Next base: position 11,595 of record JAHLWH010000120.1, read on the forward strand.
TTAATATAATCCTCATTTAAATAACAAACCACTCCTAAAGAACCGAAAATAGATGATTTTCCTAAATTATCGGGA
>JAHLWH010000121.1 GCA_019058015.1 Promethearchaeota archaeon
ATTGGAATGCCTTTTATTTTTTTAGAAAAAGAATATAAGAGAGAATCGTATAGCCAGCTCACGACGAAACTCGAAGCCTTTAAAGAAATTTTGCGAGGTGTTAAAAAATAACAGCACAAAAACCCAAAAGTAAAATATTAAATTCATCTTTAAAAATTAAAAATTTAATGGGACGCCATTATTTAGCTATAGAACAAGCCTATCGAGATGGAACCCCTACGGCATGGGCTACTAGTGGGACTTCTGTTGAGATGCTTTATACTTTTGATGTTCAACCAATTTTACCTGAAAATGCTGCTACTATTTCTGCCGCCCAGAAAGTTTCAAAAAAATATATTGAATCTGCTGAAGACTTAGGTTTTTCATATGATTTATGTTCTTATTTTAAAACAAATGTTGGAGCTATGCAAAATAATGCACCTATTGACTTAGGAGGAATAAATCCTCCAACATTTATGGTCGCAGCAGATGTAATTTGTGATACTCATGTGAAATGGTTTCAAGTCCAATCTCAAAGATATAAAGTTCCACTATATATAATTGATGTCCCTCATGTCACTAGCAATACAACAAATAAACAAAAGGAGTATTATCAGTTATATGTAGAAGAACAGATGCTTGAATTAAGGGATTGGATCTCAGAAATAACTAAAAAAGAATATAATGAAGAAAAATCAAGAGAGGTTATTACTAATTCCTACGAGTTAAGTGAATACTGGATTAAGATTTTTGAATTAAGAAAAGCAATACCTTGCCCGGTATCAACCAAAGATACTTTCGGTGGTTTATTTCCACTTTTTACTATGCCCGGGTTAAAAGAGCCAATTAGAGTATTTAAAAAAATGTATCAAGAGACTCAAGAAAGAGTAGATAATGGAATCGGGGCTTTAGAGAACGAACAATACAGGCTACTTTTTTCAGGAATCCCATTCTGGTATAATTTAAAATTTTTTAGTATTTTGGAACAATGGGGAGCAATTATTGTATTTGAACCTTATACTTATTCTTTTGGAAAATTCTTAGATCCATCAATGAGCAAGGAGTATATAATCAATAATCCGATCAAGGCTATGGCAAAAATTATGTTGTCTTTCTGGTATATATACGATCTTGAAACAAGAGTGAGGGAGTTCAAAAGAGTGATAAAGGAGTGGAAGATTGATGGTTTAATATTGCATAACAATCTTTCCTGTCGACCCAATTCATGTGGACTATATGATCTTAAACAACGGCTTATGGAAGAAGAAGGTATTCCCTCTATAGTAATTGACTCAGATATGAATGATCCACGGAAGATGAACGAGGAAATATTAAAAAACCGGCTGGAAGTCTTTATGGAAATATTAAGAAAAAGTGAAAAGCGCTAATTTTATTTCTCTTAAACATAATTATGTTTTTTTTTGCAAGCTTTATAATGAGCTTTAAATCCTTGAGGACTGACTTTTCTTTTACATATTGGACATGTCTTTTTTAAACTTTCTTCCATTTTTCTTCTTCCATTTCCCTGATTCCAGTATTGGATATTTTTTTAGAAAATGTTCTGAATTGGTAGAGTAAGTATTCATTAAATTATCAAAACTTACATATTCATCTGAAAAAATTCTTTCATAAAATGCTCTCATTTGCGATGAAGACTTAAATGAAACAGTGAATTTATCTTCCATAATATCCTTAGGGTCTTTACCTTGATTCAATAATTCCTTTGTTACTCTTTTTCTCAACTCCGTCTTAATTAATTTGAGTGAATCCAATTCTTTTCCAAGAAGTATCCTTGAAAGAGGTTTTACAAATTTCTTTGAATAAAGCCAAGCCCAAGATACACCAAGTTGATTTGCTAATTCCTCTTTTTTCATTTTACTTTTAGAACTAATTAACCATGATTTCCATTGTTCAACAGAATAACCCTTTAATATTCTCTGAATTTTAGCATTATATATCTTTAAATTCTCCCAATCTATAATATTCGCTTCGACTAAAGCTCTTAAATCTCCGAATTTATTTCCCTCAAACCATTCTTGTATCTTATAATTTAGTGTTTTTGAGTCCATATCTATTGAGACAGCGATATCTTTTAGATTAAACTTCTCATTATCTTTGATTAGAGATTCTACAACAGGTTTTAAAACCAATTCTTGTAATTCTTGAGATGAACCAAATTCCTGAGAAAAACGTTCAGAAAATGTACTACTAGCATAATTGTATTTATAAGAACTATTAAGAATTTTAATAATTTTCTCATGTTTAACACCAAGAGAAACAAGAGCAATATAATCAAAAATAGGAAGTTCTACTTCAAGTTTACTACCTCCACTACCCCCTGAAACCATATTAAGTCCATTAGGCCATAATGTTCCTTTAATTTTTTTGTCTTTTATATAATGAATATAATTTTGAGTTAAATCATATTCATGTGAGAGAGCAGCATACCTTTCCTTATGAAGCTCCAACTTAGTTATTTTAAAGTGTTTTTTAATAACTTCTTCTATGATAAAATTATATAATTTTTGAGATTTCCAACTACCTCTATTAAAATCCAACCAATTTGATATTGCTTGAAGATCTTGTATATTATCTTCATCAATTTGTGGTTCAATCCGCTGAATTTCTGTTTGAATCGAATTTAATTCCATTTCTAAAGCAAGGCATGTCGCTTTCATTAAATATCTAGAGATTTCTTCTCCGGTCATAATAGATTTAATTTTACTATTTAATGTATCATCTATGTGATTCTTTATTCTTCTATTGAAATTCTTAGTATAACCAATATAGGGTAGATTTAAATAAGGAATTAATTTACTCTCTAATTTATATAACACATATTTATAACCATATTTCAATGGATTCTTAGATATTTTCTCAAAATCAGCTTGACCTTTAACTTTATATCCAGGAATATCAACCCAATTTCTTAAATCAGGCTGAATATTTGACTTAGTTGAAAATTTATCCGATATTTGCTTTAAAGAAAGTAAAAAATTCTCAATAACAAATTTTGAATATTCAAATAATTTATTATACAGTTTCTTATTTTTATATTCTTTAAGAATTTTAAATTTTAAATCATTATAACCGTCTAAAGTGTATTTTTTATATAATTTTTCTATTACATCATTATTTTTCTTTTTCTCTAAATCTTTATATTCATTATTGTTTTTTGACCCTCCATCATTTTTTATGATTTGATTTATCTCATTCATTTCTTCTTCTGATTCTTTGCTATTAGTCTTTTTAATTTTCAAATCATTACTCTTTATTATATTAATAGGGACAATATTCATTTTTTTTGAAATTTGGCTATAGTCTAGATATCGACTAAAATTTGGAGTTTAATCTCTTGATAAAGAGGAACCATCAATAATCTTATAAAACGGGAGCCAAACTCCACTGGTAAGGGATTATTCAAAGAAAATACACTTATTCTTCTTATTATCTAATACGAAATGTTTTTTTTTAACATATAGAGAGTGTTAAATCTTAGATTTATGGAATATTCATTCTAAAATATTAGATTTTCACATTTAAAACTTTTTAACCCAAATGAATTTCAAAATATAAAAAATCACTTATTCTCAATAATTATGTTGAATTTATCTTTAATCTTAATGGATGAGGAAGGAATTCCATCCCTTGTTATTGAATCGGATATGAACGATCCAAGAAAAATGAATGAAGAACAACTTAAAAATAAATTAGAAAGCTTTATGGAAATCTTACAAAAAAACAAAAAAGGATAATTTTTTCTCTCTTTAACTTAATCGGGTCTTTTTCTAATTTTTTAACTTTCTATTTCTAAATTATTAGAAAAATTCTATTTTATTTTTAATCATAAGTAACTAAATAAAATGTTAAAATTGTCTGTATACCTTTTCAAAGAGTAAAAAATTTTATTGCTGTCATAACTGCTCCACTTATTATAGGAACAGAGAAATTGTCATTTATCCTCAATGATAAAACCTCAGTGAGAGCTGCAGTAATTCCACCTAAAATAAGTAGAATTAAAGGGAATTCCAAAACAGTATAAATTATATATCCGCAGATGAGTGCACAACCAATATATGCTAATGTACCTTCAACTGTTTTTTTAAATATCTTATGTCGACCAAAACTTAACCCAAAAATTTTACTAAAGATATCACCAAAGATAAGAAAGGTTAAAGCGGCGAAAGCAATCTCTATCTCAAATAAAAGTATTGTTATGAAAACTGCAACTAAGAATATTGTCATTGATGAAAATTTTTTAGACTCATCTTTCTTAAATAATGACTTAATTCTTACTGTTAAAAGTTCATTTGTTCCCTTATGAATGAATCTAATAATATCAAGGAGTATAAAAACTAAACATACACATCCGATGATTATGAGGGCTACCATTTTTGAGTAACAAATATAAAATACAATGAAAAAAATGGCAAATGGTCTTAGAGCAACCCTCCACCATGGAGATTTGAATGTTTTATCTTCAATAATTATTTTTTTGAAGACTACTATGTTATAAATACCAATTGAAATAATGTAAGCAAGAATTAAACAAAAAAAGATATTATGAGGAACATCAGTATAATATATAAAAACAGAATATGCTAATAGAGGAAGTACAATGATGCCTATAATTTCTCCAGTTTTAGTAATATAAGCAAAAATTGCTACAATAATAAGCAAAAAACAAAGAAAGTAAAAAATCTCCGGACCGATAAGAATATATTGTACTAAATAAAAAAGCATTATTCCTGTAGCACAAGCTACACCTTGACCACCACGAAAGCTAATATAAAAAGGTAGGATATGCCCAACAATAGCCACTAAACCACTTATTTGCGCAAATATATAATCTGCTCCAATACTTTGTGTTAACAAAATAACAAATAATCCCTTTAAAGTATCAAATATTGCCGTAGGAATAGCATATACAACTCCTAAAGTATGATATACATTTAAGGTACCAGCGTTACAAGTACCTTCTTTTCTTATATCAATGCCTTTTAATCTACCAAAAAAATAAGCAGGTAAAATCGACCCTATAAAATAACCAATCAAAATACTTAAAATATTTATTATTATTTCACTAAGTTCCATATATCCCCACCATCATCAATAATCATCTAGACTTAAAAAATGTTATTGAAAAACTGTTCTACTAAACAAAAGTTAATATATTAGGAAAAGTATCGTTGTTAAATAAAATGAAAATTAAAAAATACGTATTTTTACTTATTCAAAAAAAAATATAAGATTTTTTTAGAAAAATGAAAATTAAATCCAACTATAATTACGAATATTAAACAACCATATTAAGATTGCTTTTTTAATAACTTGAATAAATTCATATATTGCTCAATATAACTCTCATCACCAGTTTCCTCATATTTTACTAATAGTTCTATTGATTTTGATAAAGTAAAAGATTTTTCTGCGATCTTTGTTTTAATATCCTCTTTCTTCCGCTGCGACATCGTAATCTTAAGTTGATTTTCCATTCTATCTATATCTTTCTGCATTTCTTCTTGTTGTACTTTTAATGCAGCAGTTCTTTTACGTCTTTCTTCAAGTTTAATACAATTTTCGCAAATTTCGCTTGTAGAGTTTTGATCTCTAAAAAATGGATTTGAACAAAGTTTACACCGAACTAATTTTGTTTTGAGTTTTTTCATATTTAAAAAAAAAGTATTCAATTTTATGAAAAGTAATAAAATTTAATATTAAATATCTTTTTATTTCCAAGAATCTTACAATTATGTTTCTTAAAAATTAGCATTTTTTTTATTTTCTACATTGATATCACCCAATTCTTTATATTTGGTAATTCTATAATCTTTAAATTATTCATATAAAAAGTACCTCATACATTTCGATTTATTCGAATTTTTTTTAATATTTCTTGTTGATTCCTAACGATTAAAACCGCACGAATGCGTTGTTCAACCTATTCAATCTTTGATTGAATCAGGAGCATTAAAGAATTTTTTAGCGCAAGAACTTAGAAATCATCATAATATTTTTATAATAATTTTGAAAGTATACATAATAGTCAACAAATCCTGACTAAAAAAATTTAATATAAAAAGTGTGAAAGAATGAAATTAAAAACTAATTTAAAATTTATTAGGAGATATTAATTGAAGAAAAGAGATTGGATTATCCTAGGATTCATTAATTCGGTAATTTGGTTTTTTGGAGGCTTAATTTTATTCTTGGTATTAGGAAATGGAAAAATTTGGTTCTTAACCCCATTATAACATTTGCAGGAGCATTAGGTTATTTTATCAGTTGGTGGTTGATTGGATGGCCCATTTTCAATCTCAAAAACAAAAAGCGTCTAAGGAAACAAGTAAATGAAATTAATATCAGTTTAATATCTAAAAAAAGGATTTTTTTTATTTGGCGATGTTTAAATCACTTAGAGAAGGAAGGAAGAAAAAAAATGAATATACTTATTGAATTGGGATGTGGTGTTCCAGGTGCAGTTGTATATGTGTTGACTTGCGGTTCTATTTGTGGTCCCAGCGGTCCTGGTTTTCCTGTTTGTGCAGTCATATGCGGTACTATTTGTGCTGCTATGGTTATTGCTATTTGCTACTTTATTGGACTTTATGGTATGAGTACTGATTGTTGGGGAATATGTGGCATGATTTAAAATAATTTTCAAAAGGGAGATGAAAAGATATGGAAAAAGATATGGAAAAGGATTATGTTAAAAGGAATGCGGATATCATGGGATTAACAATTATTATAACTTTCTTCATTGTCGGTTTTTTATTATGGTTTTTCGTAGGAGGTGCGAGTTTACCATTTGCCATTGGAATTGCATCTGGATACGCACTTGGTGGTTTAATAGGATGGATCTTAATAAGAGGACACATAATACGAAAAAATAAAAAAAGAATTCAAAAGAAACAAGCAGCACTCAACTCAATGAGGAAAAATAAAACAATCGGCTGAATAAATAATATTATTAGATTACTGAGAAGAAAATTGAATATCCAATCTAAAATTTTTTTTATTTGGCGATGTTTAAATCACTTAGAAAAGGAAGGAATAAATAATATTTTTATAATAATGTTGAATATATTCAAAATGGTCAAAAAATCCTGACTAAAAAATTTAATATAAAAAATGTCCTTAATGGGAGTAAAAGAAAAGATCAAGAATTTTTGGAAAAACTATAAGAAAAACACGATATGGGTTAGTATTGGACTTTGTATGGGCTTGATATACATGAAGTGGGTGTTATTTTATTTCGGAATTATAGACTTGATGCTGGCGATCTTTCTTACAGTTTTGTACCCACTACCAATATTTTTCGTATATTATGGTAGAAAATTAAAACACCAAAAGATCATTTTTAAAATATGGTTGGTAGGATTAGTCGGATTTGTTTTCGGTGGTATTTTATGGATTTTTCTCGGCTATGTACTTATTACTGCTCCTTGGGCCCCCTTACGAGTTTTGATTTTGGATGCAGTGTTAAGAGGTAGAATTCTACTCCTCCTCCTACCTACTTTATGTGTAATTGCAGGATACATAATGTATAGAATAGGTAAAAAAAGAGAATGGAGACTTCCTTCGACTTAATAATTTGAAAAATTAAAATATGTTCCTACTCGTAGGTGGTTGTATTGAAGATAAAAGAAAAGATTAAGAAATTTTGGAATGAATTTAAAAAGCGTTGGTTATGGATTAGCATTGGAAATTATATGGGTATAAATATAACATTGTGGTTATTATATTTTTACGGGTTTGCAATTTTAGGAATGACACTAACTTTTTCACTTGTAGCTCCCTTAATTCTACTAGGTATTTATTATATTAGAAAATCTAAATATCAAGCAGATATCTATAAGTATGTTTGGATAATCGGTGGTGCGGCATCTATAGGGGGTTTAATTTGGTTTGGAATCGCTTATATTCTTCAAGGTGCACCGTGGGCTTCTTTTCGTGATTATCCTCTTATTTTCAGAATTCCCTTTGATATTATAACAACTGTGCTGTGTTGGGCTTTGGGAGGGTATATAATGTATAGATTAGGAAAAAAGAGAGACTTCAGACCTTTCATATAGAGCGTTAGGAGTTATTATCTGCGAAAGACTACGTACTGAATCATGTTGGGCGATTTGTTGTGAATATGAATAATAAAAAATCTTTTAAAAAATCTTTCAAATAGGAGTTGATAAGGCTTGAAAAAAAGAGGATTAAGAATGTTTATCGTTATACCATTAATCAATTCAATCTTTTTATTCTTTTTTATAATTTTACTTTCCTATTTTTTAAGGGGAACAGCCATAATAACCGATATTTTCAGTGCTTTTTGGAATGCATCTGTATCATTTATAGTATTGTGCTTATTTTTTAGAAGTAAGTGGTTCCAAGGTCAAGTAAAAAAATACAAAAAAATAAAATGTCCCATAGATCTAAATGAAAAATATTTCCAGTTAGAGAATGAGACAAATGAAAATTAGTACGAAAAAATATTATAATGGATTACGAATCTAAATTGGATAAAGTAAAACATAAGAATTCTGAAATAATTGTTTATTGCAAGTCCGGGAAAAGGAGTCAGCAAGCAAGTGAAATTCTCGTCGAGTATGGCTTTACAAAAGTATATTTGTTACCCATGACATATTCGTAAATAGATGATTGTAATGAATGTAAAAGAAAAGATCAAGGGTTTTTGGAAAGCCTATAAAAAGAACTGGTTATGGATTAATATTGGAAATTGTATGGGCTTAACGTTCATGAATTGGTTATTATTTTTTATTGGAGTTATAAATTTGGTGATACCAATCCTTTTAACAGTTTTTTACCCATTTGCGATATTTTTAGCGTATTATGGTCGGATATCAAAACACCAAAAGATAATATCTAAAATTGTTTTGATAGGATGTGGCGGATATGGTTTCGGTATTATTATGTGGATTTTTCTCGGCTATGTACTTATTGCTGCCCCTTGGGCACCCTTACGAGTTTTGGTTTTGGATGCAGTGTTAAGAGGTAGAATTCTACTCCTACTTATGGTGACTTGCTGTGTAATTGCAGGATACATAATGTATAGAGTAGGAAAAAAAAGAGAATGGCGACTTCCTTCGATTTATTAATTTGAAAAATAAAAATATAATTTTTTTTTTGAAGTAAATTGAATATTTAGAAAGTTCATTATAATCTTTTAAACTTATAATTTTCTTAAGAATTCTTGTTAAATATGATTTTCTGAATAACTTGAAAAATGAGTAACTTACTTTCTCCTACTTTTACTTATTTAATTATTAATTTCCTTTCATATTTTTCATATTTTTCTTAAAATAAATCTATAATCTCGAAATATTGGGATTTAAATGCAGAGTTACAAAAATTACTAAAAAGAAGCGAAGAATAAAAAATGGAAAGAATGACTTCGAATAAATAATATATATTTAGATTTAAGATTATAAGAAGAGAAATTTAATAATTATTAGCATCAAACTCAAAATTTATTGATTGAAAACATTAAAATCTTGATTTAAAGTTTTATAATATAGATAAAATTTAAATGCAGATATAGAATCTTATATATCTTAATTAATTTAGGTTATTTGATAAAAAAATAAGGAATATAATTCTGGATAGTCAGTTAAATATATTATAGATTAATTGATTTATTTGAGTTTTTTCATTATTTTAAAAAAAAATATTCGATTTTATGAAAAGTAAAAAAATTTAATGTTAAATATCTTTTTATTTCCAAGAATCTCACAATTGTGTTTTTTTAAATTAGCATAATTCTAAAAAAAGTGAAAATATTGTTTTTGGATGATCCTAGAATTTCTAATGTTGTGTTTTATCCCCGCAAAATAGCGATTCCGAATAATTTAGATCCAAGCATTAAAGTGTTAAAATTTCAAATTGATAAAAATCTCCTAATTGGTGGATTTTTTTTTCTAAATAATCCTAATCTCCCAACGATTTTATTATTCCATGGTAATGGTGAAATTGCACTTGATTATCAATATTTTGCACCACTATTTTTTCAATGCGGGGTAAATTTAGCAGTCGTTGATTTTCGGGGTTATGGTTTTAGTACAGGTGATCCAATATATAGCAGTTTAATATCGGACGCAATTCCAATTTACAATGAAATGAAAAAATGGATGGATGATAATAATTTAAAAGATTCGTTTTTTGTTTTGGGTCGATCGTTAGGAAGCGTTTGTGCCGCAGAAATCGGAGCTCATAATCCAAAAGATTTACGTGGCATTATTTTTGAAAGTGGATTTGGGAGTATTTACAACATGATGACGAGATTATTTAGAGTAAGTGGTCCTAATATCACCCCTGAAATATTAAAGCAATACTCAAATGATACTCGTATTGAAAAATTTAAAACACCAGTATTGATTATTCATGGAACAATGGATTGGATTATTCCTTGTGATGAGGCAAATGTAATATATAATGCCCTCCCTGATGAATTTGAAAAAAAATTAATTATGATTGAAGGGGCTGGACATAATGACATTTTTTCCTATAAGGAAGAATATTTTTTACCTTTGAAAGAATTCATTGAAACTTTCAAGTAAAATTCTCAAAAAAACAAGAAGATTAAATTTTCACTGTACTTATGATACTCAAGATTATTTTAATTACAGATTCTGCCGCTGTTTGCACTACTTTTGATAATTGAAATTCAAAATAAGGCAGTTCTGGGTTTTCATCATAATTATCTAATGAAAATAATCCTTCCTTATAAGGTATTAAAGGGTCAGAAAGGTCAATATTTTTTGGTACTATTCCAATCATAAAAATTTTTATATTTTTTAATTTTTCTTCTAAAATATTAATAAAAATGGGTATAGGAATAGTATGTGATGATATTGGAACATGATTTAGAATGTCCTCCTTTTCCAAGATTGCTACAGTCCCAGGGGGCTTGTTTAAGGTGCATGTATCAATTAAAACAATATGAGATGGGGAAAAATCTAGTATATCTTCTATTCTCTCCTCAGGAACAATTCTTGCATTTATATATTGTATATTTGATTTGGGATTTTCACTTAATTGAGTAATAATAAACGGACCCACACCATCATCACGTAATTTATCTTCACCAATGCCTATAATAGAAATTTTTTTAGCATCCTTTAATTTTTCTAATATTTTTTCTTCCAAATCCATTTTCAATTTTTCCTATTATTTGAAAATTTTACTCTTAAAAGCAAAAATTTTACTATTTTCAATTTTTATTATAAATTAGATAATAATAGCCTTAAAATATAATTAATGAATATAATGAATGAAAATAAAGACGGAGAACAATCCGAGGAAAAAGAACAAGAAAAACTTCTATTTAGAGCATTTTTAAGAGACGATAAAGCAATTATTGAAGATCAAGATGGAATTAATGAATTCTTTGATAACTCTTATCTTGGAAATAAAGAGAAGGATGATGAGAAAGATATTTTAACATTGGAATCAATTGAAGTATTATTATTACATGAGCGAGAAAGGATATATATTGTAAAAGATGACTCTACTGACGAAAATGATTTACTTTCCTTTGAGGATTTATTAATTTATTTCTCTAAGTGGAATAAAAATTTATGGCAAAAATATGTAGTCTATAATGATTTGAGAAAAAGAGGTTATTTTGTTAGAGGAGGTTATGGAGAAGGGTTTGAATTCAGAGTATATAAAAGAGGTGCTGATTTTACAACTGAACCTGCTAAATATTTAATATATCCCATTTTCGAAGGAACCCCAATCAATTTAAATGAGTTAGATAAAATAACCCAGACTTCTATAAGCTCAAGAAAAGAATTAGTAATTGCAGCAGTGGACCGTCTAAGTAAACCTATTTATTATCTTGTTAAAAAAATTGCACTTGAGAAAATTGACATTTAGTTTAAATAAATTAAAAATGAAACTGTTTTAATCGAATAAATAAAAAAAGGATGAGATTGAATGGAGAAATTTATTGTGGATACATCAGTTATCCTGAATGGAAAAATATTAGAATTGATAGATGAAGAGGAACTAGGTAATAAACCCATTATTTTAATATCAAGAATCGTTACCGCAGAAATTGAATTTCAAGCAAATGTAGGCAAAGTAATTGGTAAATATGGATTGGATGTATTAAAAAAGTTAAGGGAATATCATAATAAAGGGAAAATTAAACTAGAATTAGTAGGAAAACGTCCCACTATGGAACAAATAAAACTTAATTATGGGGGGGAATTAGATGCAGCCATTCGCCAAGATACGCATGATGCCACTTTAATTACGGGAGATAAAGTTCAATATGATATGGGTATTTTTGAGGGCTTAAATGTGATCCTAATTAAAGAAGAAGTCAAAAAGAAGAAAAAAGGATTACCGCATTTAAAATTATTCGATTTTTTTGATGAAAATACAATGTCAGTTCATCTTAAAAGATATATTCCACCCTACGCGAAAAAAGGGACCCCAGGAAATTGGTATTTAAGCAAGATCAATGATGATTATATAACTACAAAACAAATCGAAGATATTATTTATGAAATTCTCGAAGCTGTGAAAGAGGACCCTCGCTCATTTATTGAAATTGAGAAAAAAGGGGCTATTGTAGTAATTTTATATGAGTATAGAATCGTCATAACTCGCCCACCGTTCTCAAATGAAGTAGAAATTACTATTGTACGCCCTCTTGTAAAAAAACAAATTAAAGATTATAATCTTACACCCTCATTAATAAAAAGACTTTCAAAAGCAGAGGGTATATTAATCTCGGGGCAACCTGGAGCTGGAAAAAGCACTTTCGCTGCAGCATTAGCAAATAATTACTTAAAACAAAAGAAAATTGTTAAAACGTTAGAAAGCGTTAGAGATTTACAAGTTAGCCCCGAAATAACCCAATATACAAAATTGGAAGGTAGTTTAGAGAATTCTGCAGATATACTTCTTTTAACAAGACCAGATTTTACGATTTTTGATGAAGTTAGAACAACTGATGATTTTAAAGTATTTTCAAATTTCAGGCTCAGTGGTGTAGGAATGATTGGTGTAGTTCATGCTACTCATGCCATTGATGCTTTAATGCGCTTTATTTCTCACATTGAGCTAGGCATGATTTCGTCCATAATCGACACTATAATATTTATTGAAGGAGGGAAAGTTACGACTGTTTTATCATTAAAAATGACCGTAAAAGTTCCTACGGGTTTTAAAGATGCAGATTTAGCCAGACCAGTCATAAATGTCCGAGACTACATTTCCCAGACATTATTATATGAGATATATAGTTTTGGACAAGATATTGTTGTTATTCCGGTTTCAAGAGAATACAAAGAAAGTTATAATAATTATAGAACAAAAAAAAAATCTAGAAAAAGGGAGCAAATTCAATTAGATTTAGAAATACAAGATGATAATCTCGTGGTTTCTACGAATCCGATTTATGCTGGTAAGAACGTAGAGATATATTCTGGGTCGAGAGTAATTTTTACAGGGTGTTTTAGTAAGAGAGGGGATATAACTCTTTCTGTTGATAATAGAGATGCCCAATTATTATTAGAAAAACTCGATGATAATAAAAAGCTATATGCACGATTAAAATAGGTCTTTATGGGCTATACAATTTATTTAAAAAAATAAAGAAGATAAAAGATTATATTATAATTACCATTTTTTACTCCTGCTAAATCTGTAATTCTTCATTTAAAATTTAATCAATAACTTTCATAATTTTTATCAGATACATCCTCACCATCATCCTCTCCTACATCTTTGATATCGCCATCAGATATATATTCATCTTCTTCTCCATCTTCAATATCTCCATCGGATACATCTTCATTTTTAACATCCTCTTTTTCTTCATTTATCTCATCCAGTACGCCTTCAAATTCATTCTCTTCTTTTTGTTCTTTAATGCTGATTCTAGTTATTATAATCGCCCTTTTTGCGTTTTTATGATTATAATTACTTCCTTAGACATTACCTAATTAAATTTTTTGAATTATGTGTAAAAATATTCTGAAAACCAAATCTTTTTTTCTTAATAAAAATCTTCCAATGAAAATGTATAAATATGGGAAAATGAAAATATTATACACTTTTAATAATAATTTTCTAAATTAGAGTTAAAGATGGGTAAAATCATGAAAAAAAAAATGCTTTTAGGTTCATCATTAATACATTTATTCATAATTACAACACTTTTATTTATGATAAATACGTCTCTATTAATTTTTTGGTCATCAGCGAGTAATAATAACATAACTTCAACGAATTCTATAAAAATTTTGCCTAATTTATCTTGGGGAATTGCTTGGGGAGATGAGAGTAAACCCATATGTACTTCAGACAATCATCAAGCTATTCCTCAAATTTGCAGTGATGGGGCAGGCGGTGCAATTATTGTGTGGGCAGATTCAAGAGGAGCGACTGATGATATTTACGCTCAGCGAATTAATTCTAATGGAGATGTACAATGGACTTCCAATGGTAGGGCTATATGCGCGGAAAGCGATATTCAATATTCTCCTCAAA
>JAHLWH010000010.1 GCA_019058015.1 Promethearchaeota archaeon
GAATAAGCACCTCTACTAGCACCCTTAATATCTGCTTCAAATATTTCATCGAGAGCTAATTCATATTCCATTTCTCCAATGTGCCCAACTGAACTAAAAATTAAGCCTTTATCTTCATCCGCTTTTATATTAAGAATTTCTGAATAAATTTCTGCATCTTTTATTGCTTCTACAAAAAAGGCAGGATCCATTGACCAATCTGCATTATATTCTAATTTCAATAAATTTTCCATGGGGATATCTTCTATCTCAATATCTAACAAAGCGAGACTAAAGGTTCGTGAAAAATTGAGGGAATTATGAATAAAAATTAAAGATCTTAAGTGGGATATAGATTTTAAATTATTTTAAATTTTTTCATAATACAACTCATTTTTTAGTTTATATTCTATTTCTTTTTGAAAGTATATAACCAATAGGATTAAATATAAGCGCATTAGATAATCTTAAGAGAAATTGGACGATTGGAGCTGAATATATTTGAAATGGTGAAGGATCATGAGTATGATCTAAAACCCATCGAAATTTAGGTGTCCAGTTAGGTTTTATAGAATATTTTTTCATCAACTGTCTCAATTTTTGTGATAATGGAAATGCGAATTTATCCAAGGAATATTTTTGCTTGATACCCCATTTTTCATATAATTCTTTATTAATATTTGCGTGGATTAATTTTCTCGAAGGGTAGCCTAATAGTTCACAACAATATAAATCTAGTTCAATTGGATTATCAGCGATAAATAATCGATTTAGAGGTATTGGAAAAGAGAGATGAGGCCCTAATCCTATTCCAACTTTGGATCCCCCTATTATAGATAAACTAGGTCTCATAACTCGTCCAGCAGCTGCAATAACCCCATCTAAATGTCGATGAATATGGTATATTCCTTTATACCATTCTGATAAGGCTCCAAACATATTTTTTTCCGTCAAACTTACACCAGTTTCCCAATGATTTTTTAAAGGACATACAGAGATAATGAAATTATTGGGTTTTAGCATAATTTTTGGGATACTTATAGAATGCGGAACTCCAAAAGCAAAAAAACGCACTTTTTCGACAGAAGATAGATTTATGAATTTACAAAATTTTAGAACCTCTTTATATCCTCTTTTCCTAAGAAGTTTTTCTGTGATAATTAGAGAAATCATATCTGCTTCGCATAAATAAATGTCTATTCCCGTATCACCAAAATAATCAATGAGTGATTTTATTATTCCTGATTCAGTATATGTTGAGGTATTTCCAGTTACTCCCCCTCCCATATTAATTTTAATTAGAATTTTTGAAATTGTGGACAACTTTTTATTAAAAGGAAATTTGGATAAAACCTCGTAAGGATCATCATAAAAATACTTTATGGACCTTATGAATATCTTATTTATTTTATCTATATCATAATCTCGAGGGCTTATCTCTTTTCCAAATAACTTACCCGATTTTGAATACACTTTATAATAAGGCGTATCAATAATTACTTTATCATTCATTTTACTCATGTGTATTCATAATCTAGTTAAAAACATTTAAAATAAAGATAATAGAATAAATATTCTTTATTATAAGGTTTTTCCTTTAGTGAAAATTTACCTATTTCCAAACATTATACTCTATTTACTTTCAATTCTTCTAAAGAAATTCGTTATTTTTAATTGTCTATTCCCCTTTTGGGATAATCTATCGAAATTATAATGGTCTAGAACAATTTTAACTCCTTATATCTCTATAGAATATAATTAATAAAATGGATTAGGAATAAAATAGAGGAAAAAAAAAAAAGATAGAATGGACTATGCTCAATAAGATCTTAGAATTAAGAAAAATTCAAGGAAAATCAAGGAAATTTATTGGTGCTTTGACAACTGAACTTATAAGAACTGAATTGCTCAAACAACGATTTAATGTGAGTAATAGAGATGTTTTTATTGAAGGAATTCCTAATGAACTTGATTTATTAATAGTTCAGGCTGGAAAGAATCTTAAAGAGAAAATATTCTATTCTCCAGATGATATCTTAGTAGTCTTTGAGATTAAATTCAGAGGAGCTTATGGAGAAAAACAAAAAAATTCAATTAAAGAAATATTCGATAATATTAAAAGAAAAAATGAGAATATAGAATGTATAATTAATACAATATTTATAAAATTTTTTTTGGCTTCAAATTCGTTGGAGTAGGAATCGTGGCTTTGGATGCACTTGATAGAAAAATATTACATATAGAACAAATTGGTTTTTTTAGTCCGTTATAAATAAAATATCACATAATTTTTTTATCGCACTTATGGAAATATTAATTTTTTAGGAATTAGATGTTAAAAAATTGAAGGAAAAAATTGGACATTTTTCAGGAAACAGAAGATTAGATACATCCACTTTTAAAGAGTCCGATCGTGATACTGAAACGAGTAGAGAGAGATGGTTGGGAGGAAAGAAAGAAATAAAAATAAATCGGAGATTAAAGCGATGGAAAAATAAAATTTCAGAAACAGTAGATCCTAAAACAATCCAAGTTCACATGGTTGGGCAATCGCATATTGATTGTGCTTGGATGTGGAGATTTGAACAAACCAGGAAAAAAGCACAAGTTACATTTAAAAAGGCGATATTACATGCTAAAATGTTCCCAGAATCATTTTGTTTTGCATTGAGCGAACCCTTGCTTTTAGAATGGGTTAAAGAAGATGATCCTGAATTATTCAAACAAATTCAACAAACAGTAAAAGCGGGCAATATCGAACTTGTTGGCGGGTCCTACGTTGAACCTGATTGCATGATGCCTTCTGGAGAATCTATGGTAAGCCAACGACTTTATGGCATGCGTTTTTATAAGGATAATTTTGGAATATTGCCTTCAATAGAATGGTTTTTGGATTCTTTTGGATATAATTATGGGCTTCCCCAAATTTTAGTAAAATCTGGAGCAAAATATTTTTGGACAAGTAAACTTACATGGAATAGAGATACTACATTTCCATTTATTAATTTTTGGTGGCAAGGTCCAGATGGTTCTAAAATTTTAACTGCTAATTTTGATATGGGTACGGGTCCATTAGAAGCATGGGCTAAATATCAAGTAGGGAGACATTTACTTAAACTGGATGGAAAGAAAATATGGAATTATACTATGGATTATAGAAAATTAAATGAACATGTGGAAGATGAAATATGTCCCCATATAGGTTGTTTCTTTGGTTTAGGTGATGGGGGGCACGGTCCTACTC
>JAHLWH010000122.1 GCA_019058015.1 Promethearchaeota archaeon
ACTTTACGTGCATCATTGGTTATATTTTGATAGATGGGCGGTCCTGGGTTTGTCGGGTCGGAAATATCAATGACCGCCAAGCCTGAGCTCGTAGCTCCCACATAAGCATAATCTCCGCTTACATAAACGTTATGTGCAGAACCGTTTGTGTATTCGTAATAAACAGAAGATTCTCTGGGGGGTTGTAGAGTAATAATCTCCATGGTATTCTTTTCATCAAAGGAGACTTCAATATCTCTCTGATTACTTACTAATAGAATTGGGATTATGATTAAAGCTAAACTTAGTAATATAATCAACTTTACTTTTACTCGAATATAATTCATAGATTTTAACCACTCTATAGATTTTTTTAATATATATTTTTTAAATATAACCAGACCTTTATCTTTATAACTGAGGTGTATCCATCTCAAATATCGTTGAGTCTTCCCAAAGTTGATTCCTTGAAGTGGAAAAGTTAATTAGAATTGACCTAATGCTATGAATTGCCATTAATATTACGAATAATGTTAATATTGAATAATTTAGATATTATTTTGGCATTATTTATCGCTTATATTTAAAATATGGGAGGATTTTTACTTAACTGTATGATTTCATTTATAATAGTAATAATTAAAAAATAAAGTAAATATAAAAAAAATTGAATTTAGTCCTATAATTTTCCCCTCCAGATTAGATTATTATGGAATGTGATGTCAACATCAAGATCTTTCTCTTTTATTTCTACCATTTCTTTCTCTGATACCGGAAGTTCAATTTGATATGTTCCGTCTAATAAATCCTTGATTTTAATATCGAATTCTTTTTTCCCTACTTGTAGCTTCAATTCATAGCTATATCCCGGACCTAGCAATTGACCTTTTTTATTGCGAGGAGTGATATTAATAATCTTGCCTTTCAGTTTGTCTGTTGAGGTTTCTATAAAATTAATTTTAGTTTGTTCGGGATCGGCTTTACCCGGTCCCACAATTAACGAAATCATATCTGTACGACATATAGGACCGTTTTCTGGACTCTCATATCGAACTTTTATTTTGAAAGAATGCAATCCAGGTTGTTCCAGAGCTATTGGAATGAAAATTTCCTCCTTCTCAATTTTGCATTCAAGATCTCCTCTTAGAAGAGAGAGATGTTTTGTATATGGTATTAAGTGTTTTTGGAAATGTGGATCAGAGGTCATAGCTTTAAGTTTCAGAATTAAAAGGTTCTTAGGAACTTTTTTTGTACTTATTTTTGATTTTTTCAATAATTCAAATGGTGAAACTTTATATTGAGCTAAAAGTTCAGGGAGTGGTACACGAAAATATTTCGTTTCTATCACAATCTCCTTAGGCATAATAAATACTGGTTTTTTCTTATTTAAAACAATAATTCTGATAGGTAATAAGTCTCCTACTTCATAGAGTTTTTTCGGGAAATCAACTACGTGTTTAATCACTGTATCCTCCCCTATAACAAATGCATGATAATCAGCAGAAGTTCCAATTATCTCACCACGAATAATCATACGCCACCCCCCTAGATACTCTAAACTTTCTCCATTTTGTCGTTTAGGTAAATAAATAGTTGCCATACAATGGTTTTCATATAGTCTCATCTCATTATGTAAATCTAAGAGAGTCCCATCAGGAGAGTACAACCAGAACATAAAATTACTCCTCTGTGATTTTTTCCAAGAAAGAATTACAGTTATTTTTCGGATAGATCTGTTAAGATAGAAGATCTCTGCTTTTTTATGCTCTTCTACAGATAAATTACTTGTGTTGTGATAGAGAATTGAGGGAGAGCCTCCAGCCATAATATTGCAGAGATCGATTAAATATAAAAAATCAAGGTCGGTTTCCGGGTCATTTGTTCCCTGATAAAAAGCACCTGTCTGGTTAGCTATCCCTTGTAGAAGAGTTTCATAATTTGCTGTAATACCAACACCAATGGTATGAACAGGAATATTATAGTTTGCAATATTATCTCCTGGATGTTCTGACACAATCTGAGAAGGATCTCCACACCAGTCATCACCATTTATGATTTCATAGTGGCCTGCTGGTACTTTTTTCACCAATGGATTTATATTTTGTATTCCGTCAGTGCATAATATGACAAATGATTTCCGAGTAGGAGTACTAGGGGGTAAGGTATCAAATGCTGTCTGTAAACCCGCGCCCATAGCAGTACATGTACCTGTTACAAGGGCGTTAATCTTATCTTTTAGTCCATTTGTTATATCCCAATTAGCTTTAATTGGTAGTAATGTTTGATCTTCACTCACATCATCCGTAAACGAAATCAATCCCATATTATCATCAATTTGTCCGTTTGTGTTTAAAAAGTTTCCGATTATTCTACAGGCTCGTTTCATCATTTCGAACTTCGAATCACCAGTTAAAGGCCAGTTCATACTGCCGGAGACATCCATAACCATTTCTAGATCTATAGGATCACGTATGTATATAGTATCCTTTAATAAACCTTCCAAAAAATCACGTCCAGGAAAACCAAGAAATCTTTCTCTAATATGCATATTCCTATCAATGATAAAAGTATGGGGTACAACTCTATCATTAACAGGTATACCACCCATATACGAACTCCAAATATCTTCGTTGTGGATAGCAGGGAAAGTAACAGTAACATCAAACTCCCCTGTTAACCATGTTTTAATGACAGATGTTGGAGTAGAATTTTCACGAACAACCGCAACTATTTGAACACCATGACCAGAGTATGTATTCCATAAATTTACTAGACATTTTATTACATCTTCACAATCGGAATCATCATACTCAATAAAGGAAAGTAATATGATATCTCCTAAATGATCTCTTGTATCATATGTGATCATATCATGAATAAAATCATCTCCATCAAAATGGGGTGCAGGGTCACCAACTATTGGCATTTTAAATCATCTTGCTTTTTTTGTCGTTTTTACATAAATGTAATTTTACTACATTTAATATATGAATTTTATTTATTTTCGTTTTTCTTTTTTCCTAGCCACTTATTTGTTATTTATTGCACGATCTCCAATTATAGATGTCTTCTTGAAACCACTTATTTTATTATTTATTGCACGATCTCCAATTATAGATGTCTTCTTGAAACCACTTATTTTATTATTTATTGCTGAGTCTTTCAAATATTTTGTTATTGGTTGTTGAACCTTTTTATATTCTTTAGGTTCACAAGGTTCTTTAACAGCGCCGACAACTTCATGTAGGTCCTTTATTCCTTTATGATTGCTATTAAAATCAAAACAAGCGCGATCAAAATCAAAATATTGACCAGCAGGTCCTCTATAAATAACTAATGTACCTATAAGATCATACAAATCTCTAACTTTCCACTCTTTATATACCCAAAGACCATTCTCAGCTTTTACATAGAGAGAGAAAATAAAATGGTAAGCGTTCATTTTAATAGGTCTAGGTACTAAAATAGAAACATCAAAAACTTTATCACTATCTTTTATTTTACATCTATTGGATTTAATTTCTACATAGTAAATTTTCTTTTTGTATACAAATGCCGTATCAGGAAACTTTGTATCTTTAGAAGTTTTCCCAGAAGTATTTTTAAAATCAGTAGGTGGTCTTAATCCTTTACTTATCAATACTTCATTTACAATGGGTTCAAGTTTCTGACCTCTTTTTTTGGAATCAAGACTTTCATTAAACTTTTTCTTATCAAATTTCAAAGCAACTTCATTAAAAGTTTCTATTAATAATTTTTTAACATCGTTATCTATGTGGTAGTAGCGGAGAATTTTTTTTTTGACCTTTTCAGATTGTTTGACCTCTTCTGTTTTTTCTGCTTTTTTTTTGAAGAATAGAAATTGATCAAAATTTAATTTAATAAATTTGTGATAAGGAAACTCTCGCAGCTTCCACATATTTTTTTTTTGTTTATCTTCGTTTATAAATATATTACACTCAACCAAATCTTCCTTACAATCATCCAATGCCCATATATAATATTCTCCATTATACATAAGTTCTAACTCTAATCTATTTGGATTTTTATCGTTCATAAGTATAATACATTTGACATTCTTTTTATAAAAAATTAAATATAATTTGTGTTATTTGATTAATTTAAAATTCTAGCATCGGTTGAAAGAACCTGGTGTAAATTCTTTATCTTTCCACTATTTCCTTACTTGGAATTTCTATTTCTTTATTTATTTTATAATCATAGAGTATTTATTTCTCGGTCAAATTCTCTTTATTGGAAGACTCCTTTATTCTCTCTTGTTTATCTTTGGGTCCCTTTAGTGTTTTACTTAATATTTTACTAGCAAGAGCTGAACTCATCTGGACGATTACTTTTTCTGAATCTTGCCAATTAAGGTCATCTAATTTCTCTTGGGATAATAGTGCTTTAAGTCTCTCATTTTCAAGTCTCAATTTCTCTTTTTCTTCTAATGCTTTTAAGACATCTATCTTTCTATGTGCTAATTTGAATGATTCTAGTGCTGTTCCAGTACCAGGTTCAATGTCAATGATTAGATTTTGAGTGTCTAATAAAAATCTCCGAGAGCGTTCTTTTCTCAATAAATATTCTGGATAAATTTTTTTAAATAAATCATCATTATTGAGAAATTCATCTAATTCTTCGTCACCTGACTCACTAGCAGCAGTGTATTGAGTTCTTAATTCGGGTACATAATCAATCATATCTATTCTATCATCGGTATTAATATCTTCAGGAAGTAAATTTAAATTGTCTTGTGTAAAATGCTTTAGTTCAGGATCCATAAGAATTGGTTTTGCTCCCATATTAGGGTAATAAAGATAGGGCGTCTTCATGATTTGTAGCATTGTAAATAACTCTGAACGAATAAATTCTGGTTTCAAGTAGTATATTGCATAATTACCATAATATCCAATTGGTCCGGCAGGATTTATTAGATCTGTTATATCAACGCAAGTGTCCCAATCTCCTATAAATTCTCCGTCTAGATCAAATAATGTCTCTTCTAATTCATCAGTTTCATATTCTCGTACTTGTTCTAGTAAATTATCTATTGTTTTTCCTTCATCTATAGTTTCTCCAGCTTCCTCTCTACTTGTCTCACCTTCTTCTTCGCCACCTTCATCATTTAATGGATATTCAACTCCACCAAAGGTTCCATGAAAATCCCATTCGACAGGTACTTGTATTTTTAATTTTTTATATCTCAAGATCCTTTGTTGAGAGTCTTCTTGGGACCATATAGCTCTACAATAATGAAGAATGTTATCACGGATATGTTGATAAAGACGTTCACGTTTCACCTCAAGAAGCTCAATTTCTCGTTCAGTTTCGTATTTTTTTTGGAGAGCTTCTTGGTAATTCCTTTGTGCTTCTTGAATCATATCCACACCAGATAAGGATAGAGTGGTTAATTTTTCAGAGAATCTCTCAAGAAATCCTTCCTTCCCTTCTGAACCTATAATATCTCCTAACTTATCTTCCAAAGTGTTTTTAACTTCTGAATAATCGATTGGCCTTGGAACTTGACTGATAGATGTTAATGCATCCCGGAATGAATCATCTAAGAGAACTTTTGCTATGATCCAATCGTATCTTTTCACCCATTCAAAATTTACCTCAAATGAGTAAGGAATGGGTTCAGCAATCAAAATTACGTTTTGTATTTCTGCAACGCTAGTAAAAATCTCATACTGCCGCTGTAACTTGCTGTAAACATATGTTATAGGGATTTCCTCATTGGGATTCACTATTTCAGATGCCGTTTCTACTTCAAAAGTAGACTCAGATTCTGTGCTAACTACAGTTTTGATTTCAGTCCTTATCTTGCTAGCAGTTTTCTGCATTGATTCAGAGAGATGAGTACTTGCCTTTTTTGATCTTTCCTCTGCCTCACCATGGGCTCCTGCAGAAGCACTTGCTGAAAATACAGAGAAATTTACTGATGCTTCTGCTTCTGCATTCCATCCCTGCGTGTTTGAAGCTTCATTGACAATCTCACTTGAATCCTTTGTTGTATCAGTTACCTCAGAGGATTCTTCAATGCTTTTAAGATGTTCTGCTGTCTTGGTAACTTTTATGCGACGTACTATTTTTGTTGATACCTTTTCCACTTGTTTTGGACCAAGTGGAATTGTTTTAACAATTTCACCTCGTTGATTTCCCAATGATCTCCATTCTTGGCGATATACAATCCTAAGACCTAAATTCCAACTATACGGTAAAAATGGATCAAATGTGAAAGGTGGGATGACTGTTTTCTCTCTTTTTCCTTTTTCAGCTTCCTTTTCTCTTTGCCTTTCCAATAGCTGCTCCAAATGTTCTTTCCAGTGATTCACTGTTAACCTAGCGATTACAGCCCATCGATTTTTAAGTTGATCATCAGTTTTTCTTTGCATATTAATAATTATCCAAAAAAGAAAAAAGACAAAATTTTGATAAACCGTAAAAAAGTATAGACAGGCATTTGTATTTTTTGGAACAATTGGTAGCCAATTGATAAATTCTTGTTCAGTTATAATATCAATCTCTTGTGCCAAACCATATAAGTAAAGAAGATTTTCATATGCTTCTATTTCAAGTAGGAGAGTGGAGATTAATCGTTCAATAATGTATTTTCGTATGTCGTTATTAATAGGTGTAAGAAACCACCATCTAGAATTTTTTCTTATTAATTCATCTAATCTTGCTCTTAAATCTTGTAAAAATAATCTTTCATTAGGATCAATGATTGTTTCACTAATAAAAAGATCATCAATAGCGGCTTCAGAGGGCTCCAAAACCTCGGGTTCTAATACATAAAGATATTCTGAAAAGTCGTAAAAAGCAACATTTTCCAAATTAGCAGTACTTATTCCTAAAAAATTGCTTGTCTTTTTTCCTTCAAAGATACCATTAGCAAGGCTATTAATAAGGTGATCTCTATCATTCTGATTTCCAAGAGAATTATTTTCTTTACTTTTCACTTTCTCTTCGACCTCCTTCGTGATCTTATATTTCTATTTCTTTTCATTTTATTTAAAAGAACATCCTTATTTAGAGGCTCTTCAATCTTCATAGAGGGAGACGCAAGTGAAGTAGGAGTTTCTGGATCGCGTACATCCAAGACCTTCTTTTTACCCTTTTTCATTTTAACCTTCTCTTTCGAAATCACGATTTTAGCTCGACGAGCTGTTGGTTCTTTGAAATCAACAATTAAATTCACTTTTGCCTTTTCGTTGGTGTTTTTTTTCTGTCTTAGTTCTTTCTTCACTTCTGGGGAAATACTTACTGGTATTCTTGATCTGACTTTTAGTAAAGGTCGAAACTTAGGATCTTTATCTACTGCAATACTATCTTTTTCCTTTTCAAATTGATCATTTAGTCTTTTTAAAATTTCTTTTGCTTTCTCTTGCTTCTTTTTTAAGTTTTCTTGATTTTTATTTTCACTGTTTAGTGATTCCATACAATCACAACATTTTTTTTATTATATTTTTATCTTTACGGTTATATTAAAGATGATTTCGCTTTATTAATAGATAAATTCCATACTACATAATATTGGAATCAAAAATGAATAAGACAGGGTAATATTTAATATTTATGTCCATTACGCTTCAAAAAATTCATCAGTTACAAATCCCTCAATTCAATATCTCACCAATTTTCTTACTAAAAAAGAAAATTCATTCTAATAAGAATCATGAGTTCAATCAATAAATTTATAGTAATTTTGATGATTCTATTTCCTTCATTTTGGTTTATTTCTACTTTATTTTTTTCTATTCTGGATTATATTTACGAATGATTGAAGTGGAAATTCCTTATTGATAAGATTCTTTTAGATCACGGTATTACAAATTATAAACTTTTCTAATTCTGTATTTTTGATGGAATTAAATTCTTTCTACGTTATTTAAATAATATGGAACGAAATATATTTACTAAATTCCAAATTTATTAAAGATATGAATTGATAATAATTTTTGTTGATACAAATTTTAATATAATTTTAATATGGGGGTTTTAAAA
Organism: Promethearchaeota archaeon; assembly: GCA_019058015.1. Lineage (GTDB taxonomy): Archaea > Asgardarchaeota > Lokiarchaeia > Sigyniarchaeales > SOKP01 > 6H3-1. The sequence goes on from JAHLWH010000122.1 coordinate 7,990, forward strand.
ATTAAATTTGAAATTGATTTACCTGAAAAAAAATATAAAAATTTGAAAACAATTTTTGAGATGTTCAATCAAGACTTAACTGAATCGTTAGAAAAAATAGCGATAAATTTCATTAAAAGTTCTCTTAAAGAAATTGAATTTATGCTTTAGATTATTCAAATAATCTTTTTAAAAATTTGTTCAGGAAATATTGATAAATCTTTTCTTGAAAAGGGAAAAGAAAAATCATGTGGCTCTAAATTTTCATAGGTATCTTAGAAATTATTTTAATATTTTTTTATTTATGAAAATTTTAGGCTTATAAGAAAGTTCTCTATGAAAATAGCTTATCATAAACGAAAATATTCGTATAACGTTATATTATTTCGAACAACTTTTTTTATTTAAGAGATTGGATTTTTTCATGGCTTCCATAGAAAGACAATTCTTTTTAAACTTAATTAAAATTTACCAGTATAAAGAAAAAGATTTGAAGGCTCACGTTGTTAAAAAAACTATTAAACTATAAAACTATTAAACAATTCAATATTTTCACATATATAAGGAAGAATTAGGACCCTTGATGGTTGAAAAATCTTCCGGTTTGATTTTTCCTGATATATACTCGAGTAATAAAGTTATACTATAAAAAACGCAATTAAACACTTTTCGAATGATTCTATAAAAGAAATCTTTTGAAACGGTGCCATCTTTCTCGAGATATATTCTATCAATAACGATATATCTGAAGTTTTTGAGATCAATTTGAAAAAAAACATTCTGGAGGAAGAATAATTTCCGAATATCAGTAAAAAAAATTTTTTTTTTTACATCTTTTAAGGTTGGTGTCAAGCTCGACGGCTTTTTTAACGTATTTTTTAATTTTATTCAAATCAGGACAATAATCTGGAATATTTCTTCTTACTAGATAACAGAACTAATTAAAAATAAAAAATAAAAAAATAATTATATTGGTCTGAAATATTCAATATCCGTAATTCTCTTTCTTGGTTTATCTTTAAAAACAGCTTCAACTCTCATCCCTGGTTTCAACTTTTTTGGATCGCTTTCTTTTATTATGTGCACTATTTCTGTGTTAGAACCATCAAGTGTGATTAATGCATAAGCAAAGGGCGGTTCTAAAGGCATAACGGGGGTAGAATGCGTTACAACTGTAAAACCCTTAACTGAGCCTTGATTACTAACTTCAACCCACTCATCCATTTTTTCAAAGCAATTAAAGCATATCATCTTGGGCGGAACATAAACCTTTCCACACTTTGGGCACTTAACCCCCATGATTTTATTATTTTTTCCAATTTCAGTTATAAATCTTTCAACATATGCTCCCGCCACATGCTTATAAGGAACCTTTATTCTGCCTCTAAAAACTTTCTCTTCAATATCTTCAACCATTTTTTCAACCTTTTTTGGTTTTGGTTCTTCTCTAATTATTTTATAATATGGAATATCTCCTAAATTACCTTCTCTCTCTTCTTTGAAAACTGCTTTAACTCGCATCCCAACCCTTAATTTTGTATGATCTACCTCATCAATGAAATGCATGGTATAAGTATCGACACCATCTAATTTAAACAGTCCATATCCGTAAGGAAAAGGTCTTAATCCACCTGTTTGAGGATCTACAAATGGATAGTTAACCACAGTGAATCCTACAAGAGTCCCAGTGTCATATAATTCAATAAGTCGTGTCATTTCCACCATACAATCCGCACAGACTGCTCGAGGCGGGAAATATACTTTCCCACATTTTGGGCATTTACTTCCGTGTAATTTTTTATTCTCCTTTAGTTCTTTAAAAAATTGTACTGATAATTTCCCCATAGAATATCTGTAAGGAAGGTCTGTTTTCCATTTAATTTGAAATACTTTTTCTTTATCTTTACCTCTACTCATGATAATCACCTCAAGGGTTCCTTTCCTAATATTAGAATTTCTGTCCATAGACTGCCTCCGAATCCCATAGCTAAGGATTTTTCTACATCAGGAATTTGTCGTTTATCTCCTCGCCCCATAACTTGGATTGCCGCCTCTGCAACACGAATTAATGCAGTAGCACCAATAGGATTAGTACTCAATACACCTCCTGATGGATTTACCGGTAATTCTCCACTCATTTGAGTAATACCCTCATCCAGTAATTTTCCACCTTCTCCAAATTTACAAAAACCTAATGCTTCAGTCCAAGCAAGCTCACTCCAAGAAGTGGGTTCATATATTTCTGCAACATCTAAATCTTTTACCGGATCTGTAATTCCAACCTTTTTATAAGCTTTTCTAGATGCAATTGTTGCAGTTGGAAGATCAAACATTGCATCATCAGTACCAAAGGTGTAATAATGGGCAGTTTCTACAGCTTGAATCCATGCTGGATTATCGGTTATATTTTTCGTTTCTCCTTCATTAGCATAAATAACTGCACATGCACCTTCGCTCTGCGGACAACAATCATGAAGCCTCAATGGATATGAAATAGTTTGGGATTTCATAACATCCTCAACTGTTAGATCAGGCATTTTTAAATGAGCAAATGGATTATTCGCAGCGTTTCGACGATTTTTTACGGTAACCCTTGCAGCTTGTCCAGGAGTAATTCCATATTTATGTTGATACATACTAGCCATAAGAGCGAGTGGTCCTAAAGCTCCTGCTAAAGAAGGTCTTTCCCATACTGGATCGAAAGCTGTGATAATACCAGTTGTGGCACCACCTTCTTGCAATTTTTCCCAACCTACGATTAAAACTTTATTATATATTCCTGATGCCACATTATGATACCCGCATATCGCTAACGAGGAGCCTGTAGTTCCTCCTGTGGCGACTTTAACAACTGGTTTTAGATATCCTGGTGCTGCATCTATTCCGCACCACATCTCAGAGAAATTAATTCCTTCGAAGTGATCCATATTTCCAATTATTATTGCATCAATATCATCAGGTGCGAGTTGAGCATCATCAAGAGCCATTTTTACAGCTTCATATATCATTTCGGGGATATTAACATCTCTTCTTTTGCTTCTATGCTTCGTTTGACCTATACCTACTATTGCAACATCATGTTTTGCCATATTCTATACACCTCCATCATTTCCAAATATAAGCACACAGTTTCCTTGGGAGCATATTCCATTCATTCCATTTGCTAAACCAATTTTAGCGTTGGGGATCTGTCTTTTATCTGCTTTACCCATTAATTGTAGAGCAATTTCTGCCACGCGAATTAAACCATTTGCCATGGTTGGATTACTTGATAGAACACCTCCCGAAGGATTAACGGGTATATTTCCGGTCATTTCTGTTTCACCATTTTCAATAAATTTTCCACCTTCACCTTTCCCACAGAATCCTAATGCTTCGTAACTCATTAATTCATGATATGAAAACAAATCATAAACTTCTGCTACATCAATTTCTCTGATTGGATCAGTAATTCCAGCCATTTTATAAGCTTCTTTAGCAGCTAATTCTAGTCCAATTAGATCCGTCATTGTTCTATGCCCTAAATAATAAGCATCAGTACAACTACCGTATCCCATAAGCCAAACAGGTGAGTCTGTGAATTTTTTAGCAATCTCTTCTTTTGTTAAGAGCATTGCAACTGCACCATCAGAGAGTGGTGGTAAATCAAGTTCCTTTAAAGGATATGCTATCATTGGAGAGAAAAGGATGTCCTCAATCGTAACTGCTTCTTGTAGATGTGCATATGGGTTATTAAGTGCATTTTTTCGATTTTTTATAACAACCTTGGCTGCTTGCTCCTCTGTAATTCCATACTTATTCACATACATATTAGCCATTAAACCAGCAGTAGATATTTGATCTAATCCTAAAGCTCTTTGATAAAAAGGATCAAAAATGGAGTTATTTATAAGATATTGATCTCCTTCAGAGCATTTGCAATGGGATACAACCATTACTGTATCATAGTATTCTGATAAAATTCTCATAGCTCCATATATATATGCAAAGGCTCCATCTCCTGAAACTCTTGATTCTGATTTTCCAATAGATCCCACTGCATCTTGGATTGCCATATCAGCGATCGTTCTTCCATCGTTAAAATCATTGGAACTAGTAATTACACATCCTATATCGTCATTTGTTATTCCCAAATCATTATAAAGCTTCTTAACAACCTCAAAAACAAGTTCTGAATATGTCTGATCGATTTTATCTGCTTCATATTTTGTTTGGGCTGTGGCAACAATGGCAACATTATGTTTTGGCATAATTTTTCTTTTTCTCTTTTTTATTATTATATTATAAACAGTGATTAGATAAGAGTTAAAAAATTTATAAAGTTTTCAACTAAAGCATAATGACTATTAAACGTTTTTAACATAACATCATCTTTAGAAGAAAAACAATCTAAATTTAGCCATTTATTCTATTATGGATGTTCTTAAAAAAATGAAAAATATAAGATATGAAATATAAATTAGAAATAAGGAATTATGGATAAAATTTAGGTATATCTAAAATGAGTGAATTTGATTTTCAGGATATCCTTTATGAGAAGGAAGATAATGGTATTTGCACAATTACATTCAACAGACCTGAAAGAAGAAATGCAGTAACTTATTTAACCTTTTATGAAATTGGGCTGGTTCTAGAAGATATGGAAAAAGATAAAAATGCTAAAGTTTTAATAATTACTGGAAATCCAGAAGGGAGAGCCTTTTCATCAGGGGGTTATTTCAAGCCATCAATATTGAATAATATAAGAGATGAAATTAAGCAAGAAATTGATTTAATGGATATCGCTCAAAAAAAAATCTGCATGAAATTTTGGAAATTTTATAAGCCTGTTATTGTAGCCATTAATGGTTTGGCTATAGGCGGGGGAATAACAATGCCCTTATCAGGTGCAGATCTAATTTTTATGGCTGAAGATGCTTGGCTAGGATTTTATTTTGGAAAGAGAGCCATTATACCAGAATTTGGTTCCTCTTTTATTTTGCCATTTTATGTAGGGTTTCAAAAAGCAAAAGAAATTGTATATTTTGGCGAAAAAATATATGCTCAAGAAGCTTATGAACTTGGACTTGTAAATAAAGTCTTGCCTAAGGACGAACTAATTCCATACGCTCGAGAACAAGCTTTACGGTTGATTCCTCCTAAGGGTCCAAGTTTGTCAATAAAATTAATGAAAAAAACCATGCATGCTTATTTCCTTGAAATCATGGATAAAACTTTAGATTTGGAAAATAGAGGTCTTAGAAAAGCTTTTACTTCATACGATTTTAGAGAATCAATGAACGCACTTAAGGAAAAAAGAGACCCAGTATTTAAAGGGAAATAAATTAATTCAATCGATTTTTCAAAATTTTTATTTCTTATTATTACATTCAATTAAAATAATTAAAATTTTAGTTGAAATTATAATATCGATGTAAGAGACTTTTTTCAATTCATACTTGAAGATTTACATGAAATAGAAAAAAAATAGAATTAAAAGTTTTTCCTCAGACATTTAAAAATTTCTATTAATTATCGCAGACTGGGGTTTTTTATTTATAAGGCAATATTAATATTTAAGATAAATGGTTAAATTTATTATATTCAAGGAGATATAGAAATGAACATTAAATTAGATAAAATCAAGCATCCTTGGTACGATCCTAGAGAGGATGTTGACGACAAATATATTGAGGAATTAGCGGAAAGCATCAAAAAAGATGGCTTATTAAATCCTATAATAGTTAAAAGTACAGAAGATGGAATGTACGAAATCATAGCAGGAGGTCATCGATTAAGAGCGGTTAAAAAATTGGAATGGACTGAAATTGAAGCTAAACTAATGGATATTGAGGAATCTGAAGCATCGATTCTCGCTATTAAAACGAATATACTACAAAAGAATTTGACAGACATTGAAGAGGGTAAGGCAATTAAAAGAATAATTGAAAAATTCAGTTATACTCAAAGCGAGATTGCAGATAAATTAGGGAAGAGTCCAAGTTGGGTTAGTAATAGGTTAGCTTTGATTCTCAATGTTTCGCAAAGTGTTCAAAACGCCTTAAAGGAAGAGAAGATATCAACTTCTCATGCAGTACTTTTATCGAAACTCAGTAAGAGAGATCAAGATAATTTCTTAAAATATATTATATCGAAAAAATTGAATATAAACGATGCTAGAGATGCGTTGAAAAAATATGAAAATAAGACCATATACACCATAGGGTATCAAGGGAAAGATTTAGATACATTTATTGAAATATTAAAAGATAATAAAATCGACCTACTTATCGATATAAGAGAATCTGGTAAGAGTACTAGAAAACCAGTATTCAATTCAGAAATTTTAAAGAGAGAATTTAGCAAAACTAACATAGAATACATTCATAAACAAAAATTAGGAGTAATTTACGAAAGCAGAGTCCCTTACATTAAAGGATATATTTCACACGATTGTTTTAAAGGTTGGTATGAATGGCATTTAGACGATATCGACTTTAATATCGAAGAATTTGTGAATTTTCTCAAAAATAATGGAACATGCTGTTTAATGTGTATGGAAGAATTCTCTAAACCAAAAAAACAACAAAAATACTATTGCCATAGAGATTTTTTGGTAGAAAAGATTTTAAATTTTAAGTCAGAAGATCCATTATATTCCTTTGACGAGAGAATAGACTTGTAGGATGCCAAAATAATTATTAAATTTATACACAGTCAGTTTTTATAAACATTAATTACTTCTTATTATAAAGATTGTATTTAGGGGATTTTAATGAGTTGGGAAAAAAGAGAAATTCTTTTAATAGCTAAAACTTATCCAGAAAGAAGTCAAAAATACGGAAATACAGTTTGTACTGCGGGGATAATGGAAGATACAAATGAATGGGTTCGAGTTTATCCCATTAATTTAAATGTTTATCTTCGTAAAAAATTAAAGAAATTTGTTCGATTTAAAGCAGAGATAAGAAAAAACAAAAGTGAAATGATAAAAAGAAAAGAATCATATAAAATTCGAGAGAAATCAATAAAAATAACCGACGATAGTCTAGTAGATCCGAAAGTAAAAGGTGTCTGGGAAGAAAGAACTAAAATATTAGAAAAAAGTCTTTCCGAATCTATGGAATTTTTAAAAAATCAATTTGAAATTAAAAGAATGTCATTAGGGATAATCAAGCCACATCAAAAATCAATAAAATTTTTAATAGAAAAACCCGTTGATAATGTAGAAATCGATGTTATTAAAGAAGTCCAATTAAATCTTTTTGGAGAACAAGTAAGAAAAGTAGATAAAATAGAACATGCATTTTCTTACCGATATAAATGCAATATAGAAAATTGTAAAGGTCACAAAATGATATGTATCGACTGGGAATTATTAGAATCATTTAGAAAGTGGAGAAAAACATACAAAACTCCACAAAAATTGGAATTTGCATTAATTAATAGATATAACGACTGGATGATTAAAGAACGAGATCTATATCTTGTTGTTGGCACAATCTGGCGATATAAAACTTGGATTATAATTGGCCTATTTTATCCTCCAAAAAAAGGACAAAAAACGCAGAAAAAACTTAGTTCATTTTTTAAAAAATAGAAATGTGAGATGATAAAATAATAATGGGGAAGAATTTATATTATGACCAACCGATGTCTTAACTTAAATTATCGAAATCTAAGAAATGGGCAGAGATTATATTATTCTTTTAACCACGATGAAGCTTTACTCTCTTGGTATTATGAGAAAAATAAATTAAATAAAGGTAATTTTTTCCTTATAACAATAGATGCCCACATAGATTGGACTGATCTGGCTAAAGAAGAATTAGTAGAACTAAAAAAATTTAAAGAACGACAAAAAAATCTTGATAATAATAATGAGGATTTAAGTGAATCAGATGACCCACACCTACAAAACTTATCTGAATTAAGGAAAATTATTGAAAATTCATTTAGAGGGGATAATGTCTCATTTATTGTGGCTTCAATGGAATTAGGATTAATAGATGATGTATTAATTATATCTCCTAATATAAATGATCTTGAAATCCCAGAAACTTATGAAGATATGCAAGGAATTCAGCACAAAATTTATCATATACATTCTATTAGAAGTTTATGGTATCCATATGGGAGAGCAGTATTGAATGATGATTTCAACAAAAGATGTCTGGAGATTCGGAATCATCTATATTCGAATCCATATATTGTAGACTTTGATTTAGATTATTTTACTTATTCTCGTGATAATAAGGAATTTGTTATTAATGAAAAACACTTTAAAATAATTTTTAACGATTCAAATTTTTATAATTTATTATCTAAGGCAAGTGTTATCACAATTGCATTAGAGCCAGGTTGTTGTGGTGGTGTTCAAAATAGTGCGATTATTTTTCACAAAATAACCAGTTCTATTTCAAATCGATTAGGAAGTTTGTAATTTTTTTTTGAAATTTTTTTTAAAAAATATTACTCACCCTTCTTAGATAAAGACCAGAATATTGTAAATTTTAATAAATCAATGAAAAAAAACATGCATTCTTATATCCTTGAGATCCTAGAAAAAACTTTAGATTGGGAAAATAGAGGTCTTAGAAAAGCTTTTACTTCATATGATTTTAGAGAATCGATGAATGCACTTAAGGAAAAAAGAGACCCTGTATTTAAAGGGAAATAAATTAATTTAATTGAATTTCTAAAATCTTAATTTCTAATTATCAAAATCATTTAATATAAATGAAATAATCCTCTAATTTTAAAAAAAAAATTCACCTATTTGATATTTTAAAAAAAAATATTAAAACGAGAATAAATTAATTATGACAAAAAATATATTACTGGTAATAAAAAAAAATGACAAAGATTAAAATTTTATCGGAAGAATGGGTTGAAGCTTTTGGTAAAGCAATCAATGCGAATCCAAATTATAAGCCATCAGCGCTTACTTGGGAAGGGGATATGCTTCTCTTAATTGAACCTAGTGGGAAATTAGATCATGAAGTAAGGATCTTTATTGGCCTTTACCACGGTGAATGTACAGGAACTAGACTATTAAAAGAAGGAGAAGAGGTTGACACTCCATATATTCTATCTGGTCCTTATGATAATTTTGTGAGAGTTATGAATAAAGAATTTGACCCTATTCAAGGAGTTATGTCTGGTAAGTTAAAACTGAGCGGTGATATGGCAAAATTGATGAGACATGTTCAAGCAGCTAAAGAAATTGTGAATAGTCTTCTAACGTTCGAAACAGAATTTTTATAAAAAGCAAGAGAATTTTCATTTAGTTTTTTTTTTAATTTAATAGAACAATAAAAAACATCATAGGAAAAAAAAATGTGGTACTTTTATAGTCCTAATATTATATATGGTGAGGATGCACTAAATTTCTTAGAAAATATTCCGGGAGATAAATGTTTTATTGTCACTGATAAAGTAATGGAGGAGTTGGGTTATTTAAAAATTTTAACAGATAAACTGGAAAAATACGGAAAACAGTATAATGTATATAATGAAATACTCCCTAATCCTCGAGAAACTCATGTAGCAGAAGCAAGAGAAATGTGCAATTCTTACACTCCTGATTTAATTCTTGCTTTAGGAGGAGGTTCGGTTATGGATGCTGCAAAAATGGTTTGGTGTTTCTATGAATTTCCAGAGCTTTCACTTGATGATATCCATCCATTTAGACCCGACCTTCATAATATGGGCAAAAAAGCAAAATTAGTAGCCATACCAACTACTTCAGGAACTGGAGCAGAAACAACATACGCTGCAATTATATCAAAATTTGAAAATGATATCTGGAAAAAATTCCTATATGCTCATAAAGGAATAGTTCCTACATATGCTATAGTAGATCCAATATTCCCCGTAGGAATGCCTTCTAATTTAACTGCTGATACAGGTTTTGATGCATTAGCCCATGCGATTGAAGGAATGGGCTCTGAGTGGAGAAATGAGTTCAGTGATGCATTGGGGGTTAAAGCTATTGAATTAGTTTTTAAATATCTGCCAATTGCCATTAAAGAAGGTAAGAATATGGAAGCTAGAGATTACATGCATCAAGCAGCAACTATGGCTGGATTAGCTTTTGGTAATGGAAATGTTCATATAGGACATGGAATGGGTCATAGTTTGGGAGCAATCTTTCATATTCCTCATGGAAGGGCAGTTGGTGTTGTGCTTAGTTATGTTACACAATTCTGTTTAAATAATCCTGATGAAAAAGATAAATCTATAGAAATTTATGCAAAATTAGCGAAACAATTAGGATGGGCAAACTGGGATGAAGATAATAAAAAGGCAGCCTTTACTGTAATCGAGAAAATCAAAGAGCTCCAAAAAGAGGTCGGAATTCCAAATAAGATTCAAGATTTAGGAATTTCTCGCGAAGATTTTGATAAGAATTTAGATATGCTAATAACTTTATGTTATGAAGATGCAACTATTGGAATGGTCCCAAGAAGCGTAAATCCAGAGATATTTAAAAATTTATTTACATATGCTTATGACGGGAAAAATATCGATTTTTAAATAATTTTTTTTTATTTTTTTCCTTTTTTATCCATAATTGTAAATTCCCATCAAAAAGACAAAAAATAAAAATCAAAACAGAAATATCTTTTTATGCAAGAAAAAATTTTTGATGAAAACCGAGATATTTCGACTTATGAAGTTATTGTCGTTGGTGCTGGGCTAGGAGGACTCGGAGCTGCTTGTCAGCTTGCTCTTTTAGGGAAAGAAGTTTTATTACTCGAAAAACACAACGTACCGGGTGGGTTTGCAACTTCTTTCGTTAGGGGGCGATTTGAGTTTGAAGGAGCTCTGCATGAATTAAGTGATATTGGGGATGAAACTAATAAAGGAGGTCTTTATAGATACTTAGAAAAAATTGGGATACTCCCCGATAAGCTTAAGTTCAATTATGTTCCAGAGTTTTATCGGAGTGTGTTTCACGATGGATATGATGTTACTATTCCATTTGGTTTTGAGGAATATACTAATAAATTGATAGAACAATTTCCTGCCGAAAAAAAGGGAATAGAAGAATTTATGGAAATGTGCAAAGCAATGTTAGCTGGGATTCAGTACATAGCATCTAAGGGCGGTAAATTTTCACCAGGTGAAATCCTTAAAGTACATCCGTGGCTTGCACGCGTCTCGGGAATCACGCTTCAAGAACTTTTTGATAAATTTTTCAAAGACCAAAAATTAATGTGTGTAATAGCTCAACTCTGGGGATATCTTGGTTTACCACCGAATAGATTGAATGCATATGCATATATTGCAATGTTAATATTTTACTTAAAATGGGGAGCAGCCTTTCCAATAGGACGATCTCATGCATTTACAAGTGCAATGATAAAATCTTTTGAAGAATTAGGAGGGAAAGTAAGATTAAATGCCTTGGTGAATCGTATCCTTGTGGAAAACGGACGAGTTGCTGGTGTCGAACTTTTAAATGGCGATATTTATCGATGTGAGGCAGTCATATCAAATGTCAATCCAATATGTACGGCAATGAAAATGTTACCACAAGAAATTTTGCCAGAAAGTTATAAAAAGAGTATTTATGCTCCAGAAATTGGAGTTTCTGCATTTTCAGTCTATATAGGATTAAATGCATCACATAAAAAATTGGGATTTAATGCTCATGAAACTTTTATTAATACAACTTACGATACATCCCATGCTTTCGAAACTTTCACAAAAATTGAAGCTCCAATGTATATGGTTGTAGCGTGTTATAATCACATTGATGAAACTATATCTCCCCCAGGAACAACACAACTTGTTCTCACTACTCTACAAATGGGCAAACTTTGGCAAGGAGTTTCTCCTGATCAATACCACAATATTAAAGATGATATTGCAGATAAAATGATTGCAATAGTTGAACAATATCTCTGCCCAGATTTACGCGATTATATAGAAGTAGCAGAAGCAGCAACCCCACTTACATATTATAGATACTCAAAAAATATGGAAGGCGCAATATACGGATACACCCAAGACGTCATGAATGGACCAATGCTTCGATTAAAAAGCCGGGGAGCCATTCCCGGATTATATCAAGTGGGAGCTTGGACTAATTTCGGCGGAGGATACTCAACCACAATCCTTGGTGGCCGAATCGCCGCAGGAATGTATTTAAAAGATATAAAGGAGGGGAAGTGGTAAAATCATGATGGAAGATATTAAAAAATATCAAAAAGCCGAAAAATTAAAGAAATGGCGAGATCAAGTTGAACCAACACCTTGGTATTATGATGGGTTAGAAAACCTATGCAACCGACTCCATCCCCAGAATCAGTTGCTAAAAGTTACTGATATAGAACAACTCTCAAGAGATACTAAATTGTTTCGATTAGTTTCCGTAAAACCTAAGCAATTATTGGCACCATTCCGTGCCGGTCAATATATTGGCTTTACAATAGAAATAAATAATGTCAGAACAAGTCGCCCTTATTCGCTTGTATCATCCCCGAATCAATTAGCGTACTATGAATTAGGCATCAAGAAAAAAGAAGGAGGATTTGTAAGCCCATACCTCTTTGAAAACACAAAAGTTGGAGACATTATTGAAGCCACCGAACCCATGGGAAATCTTTACTATAATAGACTTTTCCATGGAAAAAACTTAGTATTTATTGCAGGAGGTTCCGGTTGTACTCCATTTATCTCAATGTTGCGAGATATCTCAGAGCGGGATCTTCCCCTTAATGTCTGGATGTTATTCGGATGCTTAACTGAGGAAGATATTTTATTTCGAAATGTATTAAAAGATATCCAAAAACGACGGTCATATATCAAAGTTGTAAATATTCTCTCGGAAGCAGGTTCTGAATGGACCGGAGAATCTGGATTTATTACAAAAGATAAAATTTTAAAAGTAATTGGCTCCATCGAGAAAAAATTCTTTTATATTGTCGGGAATCGACCAATGTATCATTTTGTTTTAGATGAATTAAAAGAATTGGGTGTCCCACAACATCGTATCGCACATGAGGCTTTCGGAGTGCCAGATGACATAACTCAGATTATGGGATGGCCAGTAGAGATTGATACATCTAAAAAAATTCAAATTACTATTGATTTTAGGCGATATGGAAAGATCGAACAAAAAGTAATTGAAGCATCATGTACAGAGCCCATATTAAACAGCCTCGAACGTGCAGAACTGAAAGAACTCGAAATTAAAAGTGGGTGTCGCTCTGGGGAATGTGCTCTCTGCAGGACGAAACTCGTATTCGGTAAAATTTTTATACCACCTGAAGTAACAACCAGAGAGGCCGATAAAAACTATAATTTTATCCACCCATGCATTTCTTATCCAATCACTGACATTCACTTAAATTTAAATGAAACCTAAAGCTTTTCTTTTTTATTTCTTTTTTTAATCGTTTTTCAATTTAGATCAAAATTAAGAAAAGAGAGTCTGAAATTATCAAGTTTTAAATTTAATTTGATCTAATATATAGTATTATCTTTTTTAATTATTAAAAATAAAAAATGATGATTTAAAAGTGAGTGTAGAAAAAATTTGGTTAAAATCATATGATAAACACGTCCCTGAAACCCTAACCTATTCAAATGATGATGTCGGAACCGCTATGAGTAAAGCGATGAATAGATTCCCAGATAGAATTGCATTTCATTTCATGGATTATACGATGACTTATAAAGAACTATTTGAATTATGTCAAATATTTGCCTCGTTTTTGCAAAAAAATGGTTTAAAAAAGGGTGATGTCGTTTCTGTAAATCTTGCAAATATGCCCCAATACTTAATCGCTGTTTATGGGACTTATCTAGCAGGTGGTACTGTTGCTGGATGCTCTCCCCTCTTAAGTGCTGATGAGATGGCTTTTCAGTTAAATGATAGTAGTGCTAAATTTTTAGTTACTATGGATATTATTTACGCAAAAAGAATGCCCCAAATTCTGGATAATTTACCAAAACTCGAAGTTATCATTCCTACAAATATTTCTGAATATATGGGGTTCTCTAGTTTTAAAGTATTTATGGGTAAGTTAATAAAAAAAATTCCTAAGGGGAAAATAAAACCATGGCCAGGAAAAAAAGTAGTTCCTTTTCAAGAAGTAATGACCACTCCAATCGATATAAAAAAAGTTGAAATTGACCCTAAAAAAGATTTAGCATTAATTCAATATACAGGTGGAACCACTGGAACTCCCAAAGGAACTGAAATTACTCATTTTAATTGGATAGCGAATATGCATCAATTTGATGTATGGCTTAAGAGAGAAATAGGAACTGATGTTGTTCTTTGTGCTTTTCCTTATTTCCACATCGCCGGATTCTTTGTTGGGTTATTCTTGACGTATATTTCAGCCTCATCTATTATTATAGCAAATCCACGTGACACAGATCATATAATTCATGAAATGATCGATAAAAAAATTACTGTTTTTGGAAATGTGCCTACTTTGTTTTTAATGGTTCAACGTAATCCAAAATCCAAGGAAATCCCAGATGAAATATTGGATAACATTACTTTATATGTTTCTGGAGCTGCACCCTTTCCAGCTGAAGCAGTTAGAGATTTTGAAAAAGATTTTCATTCGGCAAATAAGTTCGTAGAGGTTTATGGTATGACCGAAACAGCAGTTTTGGCTACGGTAAATCCTGCATTTGGCAAGAAGAAGATTGGAAGTGTTGGTCTTCCATTACCCGATACAGAGATAAAACTTGTGGATGTAGAAACCGGAGAACAGGTTGAACTCGGTAAGCCTGGTGAAATATTGATAAAAGGGCCACAAGTAGTACGAGGATATCATAATAAACCTGATGCTACAGCAGTAACTTTTACTGAGGGATGGATACACACAGGAGATGTAGGTATTTTTGATGAAGAAGGATATTTAAGAATAGTTGACCGCACAAAAGACATGCTGAGTGTATCCGGATTTAAGGTTTATAGTGTGCATGTTGAAGATGTAATGACCAAACATCCAGACATACAATTAATGGCAATCATTGGACTCCCTGATAAAGACAGGCCGGGAAGCGAAATTGTGAAAGCTGTAATTCAATTAAAAGAAGGAATTGAAGCAACTGATAAAGTGAAAGAAAACATTAAGAAATTTGCGCAGGAGAATCTGGCAAAGTATGAAGTTCCAAAACAATGGGATTTTCGTGATGAACTCCCATTAACAGCAATTGGTAAAGTGCTGAAAAGAGCACTTAGAGAAGAAAAGTAATAATATTTTATTTCTTAAATTTCTATTTTTTATTTTTTTTAAATTCTTTATTTTGTTATTTACAAAGCAAATTTTTTTTATTTAGCACTCTTATACTATAAAAGAGAGAGAACTTATATGTAATCATAAAATATTCAAAAATCTAGTAAATATACAATTATTTGAAAAATTTTGCTGAATCTTAAAGAAATCTTGAAAAAAAAAGCTGAAAGAAAAAGAAAATTACTTTCATCTTTGGAGTCTCTAATAGATCAATTAAAAAATCTTGGAGCATTAAAAATCATTCTTTTTGGATCCCTTGTAAGAGATGAAATAGATATAGATAGTGATCTCGATTTATTTGTAATCATGCCTTCAAATATGACCGGAAAGAAATGGTTGAATTTAATATACAGTGAAGTTGAAAGGGGAATTTCATCAGATATAATTGTGTTTAATCTTGAAGAATTTAACAAAAATTTGCCTTATAGTTCTTTTTTGAATAACATCGTTAACTCAGGAAGAGTTATATATGAAAAAACCTAATAAAGAA
The DNA here is from genome assembly GCA_019058015.1 of Promethearchaeota archaeon. Taxonomy (GTDB): domain Archaea; phylum Asgardarchaeota; class Lokiarchaeia; order Sigyniarchaeales; family SOKP01; genus 6H3-1. The sequence goes on from JAHLWH010000122.1 coordinate 23,710, forward strand.
GAAGCATTGAGATGGTTTACTCAAGCACAGGATGAATTTCTCGATTCAGATGATTTAAGAAAAAGAGAGCGATTTTATCTTGCCTTATTTCATTTCCAACAAGCCGCAATAAAAGCACTTAAAGCATTTTTATATTTAAAAGTGAAATCCATAGAAGTTTTTTTTACACATTCCATTAATGATTTACTAAATGTGGCAATTGAAATCGATACAGAATTCAAGGAAATCGCATCCGTGAAGAAGTTAGACCAATATTATATTCCAACAAGATATCCAAACGGACTTCCCAGGGGAATACCTTCTAGATATTTCGATGATCCCAGAGAAGCAAAGGATGCAATGCTACTGGCTAAGAAATTGATTGATCTGGTTGAAAAAAAATTGAAACAAGAATAGAGGGATATTTCGAATGTGTATTAATATTGATAAAAAGGAAAAAAAGAAATGATTAAATTAATAATCATTTAATGAATCTTTAAACTTTAACTATTAATTTCTTCTTGTTTTTTAGCAACAGGAGGTTTGAATCCTTCAGGAAATGGAGATTTATAGGGACTATCTTTAGTAGCTTCCTCAAATTCCAATTTTGCTCGATCAACTAATTCGAGATTGCTCATGAATTCTATAGCAGATAATGCTAATATTTTTGCTGCTGTTAACATACCTTTATGACCAATACTCATACCTGACGTGCATACATTTTGCCAAGAGTGCTGTGGAGATCCCATAATTTGACAAGTTGTAGCAAATTCACCCAATGGCGTGACTCTTGATACATCAGAAACATCTGAAGAGCCAGGCATAATTTTTCCTTTGCCGATTCCAGGAATTATAATTGTGTTTAAGGGTTGACTAAAAATTTGCTGAGCCATTTTTTGGAAATTAGGAGGAATTAAACTTGTAAAAGCATCCAATGTACCAGGCGGTAAAGTTTTTTTGAGTCTCTCTGCAAATTCTCGATCTTTCTCATCAAATTTAGGACTACCAACCTTTTTCATTTTAGAAAGAATTACAGCTCCGATTACATCATTACGTAAAGGATTGTATGTTCCTCCTAAAAAATCTATTTCCATTTTGGTTTCTGTCATTAATGTCGCACCTTCAGCTACTTTAATTACGCGTTTATAAAGTTTCTCAACCGAATGACGCTCAGGTGCTCTAATAAAGTAATACACTTCTGCTTCATCTGGTACAACATTTGGGGCTTTACCACCATTTGTAATTACATAATGAATTCTAGCTTCAGGTATCATATGTTCTCGCATATAATTAACACCAATATTCATAAGTTCTACAGCATCTAATGCACTGCGTCCATTTTGTGGATCAAAAGCTGCATGAGCTGTACGACCATGGAATCTAAATTTCACATAATTTATTGCTAAAAGTGACACATCAGCTAATGCATTCATAAAAGCAGGATGCCATGTTAGAGTAATATCTACGTCTTTAAATGATCCAGCTTTTATCATATAACCCTTACTGTTAAATTTTTCCTCCGCGGGACAGCCATAATATCTAATAGTTCCATCAGTATCTCCAGCAATAATTGCATTTTTTACTGCTAAAACAGCTCCCAAAGAACCTGTTCCTAGTAAATTATGCCCACACCCATGTCCTGGCGCCCCTTCTTTTAATGGTTTTTTTATTGGTTCAGCTATTTGACTTAAACCTGGCAAGGCGTCATATTCGCCTAAAATGGCAATCACAGGCTTCTTATTACCATAGCTAGCATAAAATGCTGTAGGCATTCCTGCTACATTTTTTTCAACCGAAAAACCCTCCTCTTTTAATGTTTTAATTAAAAGATTTGTAGATTTGAATTCTTGAAATCCTACTTCTGCAAATTCCCAAATTTTATTACTAATATCTATTAATCTTTGCCGATTTTCTTTAATCCAATTTGCAAATTTTTTTGACAAATTTATTCCCTTTTTTTAATAGGTGCGTTTCCAATAATAAAAATGATTAAAAAAAAATATATGTTTTATATTATAATTAAATTTTACTATTGTTTCTTAGTTTTATGCTCATATGTTTTTGGATCGAGAGTCAAAAACGTTATTATACCTACATTTGAAAGAATTGCCATAAATATAAAAACAACAGAATAAATAAGATATGTATCTGAAGTAATTTCTGACATTAATTCAAATATTATTCCAGTGAGAATTAATCCTAACATCGTCCCAAAATTAACAAATGAAGCACTTAGAGCAAAATAAGAACTGCGAACCTCATGATATTCTCTTGAATATCCACTAGCAATAGCACCAAAACTCGAGTGACTCCAACCACTCGCAGATCCTACTATGATTACAAAAATTAATAATATTACTACAGAAACAGGAATTAGTAATAAAAGTAAAGAACCTGTTATAAGAACTAGTGACAAATAATAAGCAAATCTTCTTGATTTTAAATCTGCAAAGTAACCTCCGAGAATGGCACCTAATAGTATGCCTCCTCCTGCTATTGCTGATATAAAAGCTATTGGTTCATATAAATTAATTTCTGCTTCCAACATTTCAATAGTAGCACCTTCAGCCGCAATTATACCTGCACGGATCAAAATGTAAAGAGAAATAACTGAAAAAATGACTCCATCAATAATCGCAGTAAAAAAAGAAAAACTGAATAGTTTCCAGTTTTCACCTTTACCGATTATTAATTTAAGATTACTTAAGTAATTTACTTTTCTTGGTTCTTCAATATCTTTAATATAAAGAATAAATGTCGCAAAGACTATAGTTAAGATTCCTAACATAATAAATATTAAATCTAATGGCATTATATACATAAAAAGTAAAATTGCCGGACCACCAAGCACTATTCCTGCAGATCTAAATCCCCATGTTGCCCCTTGAATACGACCTAATTGATTTTTAGGAGTAATGTCGAGAATAAACCCATCTATCACAGTATCTGACATAGCCAATCCGAACATAGAAAAGAAACCCACTAAAATAATAATTGCAATAACTGCGCTAGGATTCGCATTAACTAGAATAGGTAAAAACATCACAACTAATCCACTAAAAATCAATGCTCCAAGAATCCACGGTTTTCTTCTTCCTAGTTTTTTAATACCATACTTATCACTTAAAGCACCAAAAATTATTTTAATTATGAAGGGGATCATAATTATTGATCCTAAGAAGGCAATAGTAGAAGCTTCTACCGAACCTAGTATTTCAAGTAAATAAATTGGTATAATAACCATAAACATACTTTGGGTTATTCCTTGTATTAAATAAAGCAGCGAGAAAATTAGAATATAAATATTTTTAAATTGGTATTCTTGTTTTTCCATAATATACACTTATTTTTTTGATAAGAAATTCTAAAAGCCATATAACGCTCAACCTTACTATTAATAAATCTTTCGAAAATTAAAAAAAGGAATACTCTACTCTCCAGTAGAATATGAAAGTCAACCGTTTGACTACCCAATTGATGAGCCAGAACGCGCATATCGTCTCCCAGCTACACGAAAACTATTAGATAAATTAGTTTCATATGAGACGTTTGAAATATAATTAATTTATTGTAGATTTCCTTAATTAAATTTTAAAAATTACATGAATTTAATCGTATTTAGATTGTTTCTTCTTTCAATTTTACATTGAATAAACCTACAATTTTCTTTTTATCAAGGGCTAATTCTTTTGATTTTTTTTAGTAAAGTCGATCATTTAATTTAAGGATCTTCTCTTGTAAGTGTTTTAAAACTCCATTTAATCCTGTTCCATGACTTACCTGATACGCAATTGTACGATAAATTCCAATTGCTCCTATTGCATCTAATTTATCTGCGTCGCTTAAAATTTTAATTCACTTAAAAAGATATATTTTTAATTATTATGTTATGTCGACATGGATTAGATAATATCGCATGTCCAATTTGTAGGATTGGAAGTATTGTTACACCTCCTATCAATCTAGAAGTAGAAGATTCTCAATTGAAACTATTAGAACATACTAATCCGGTAATAAAAGAAATCCGAGATAAAAGAATTAAAATGTTAAACTTATTATCAGATAAAAAATCGAATTTGCGAGTTAATCCACATTTAATCCTTCCGGAACCACCTTCAATCGGCAAAATTTCATTAATTGAACCCCCAATATATAAGAGATTGAAGGAGTTAGATGCCGAAATCCCAGAGGAATTCAATCCACAGCAAGAAGTTTCAATTAATTTACCAGATGGAAAAATTAAAAAAAATTGAAAGTTGTGAATTAGTTTCTCATTTTTATTCAATGTTAAAATATATAATTATATTCAATCAATTTTTAGATAGTTTAATCAAAAAAAATTTGTGTAAATCTAATGCAATATGCAGAAAGAATGAAATATTTGGGTACTGATACTGCTTTTCAAGTTCTTAAAAAAATTTCTGAGTTTCCAGAAGAGAGACACAAAAATATTATTTCTTTTGCAATTGGAGAACCTGATTTTGATACACCTGAGCATATAAAACAAGCGGGAATAAACGCGATAAAAGAGAATTATACGCATTACACACTCTCATCGGGATTTCCAGATCTTAGAAAAGCCATTGCAAATTATGTTACTAAAAACAAAAAGATTCCGGTTGGACCAGAAAATATTATAATTTTACCCGCAGCCAAAATAGTAGCTTGTTATGCAATTCTCACCTGTACTAACCCTGGAGATGAGATAATCTATCCTAATCCCGGATATCCAATTTATGAAAGCATAATTAACGTTTTTGGGTGCAAACCAGTTCCCGTTCAACTAAAAGAAGAAGAAGATTTTAATTTTAATACTAATGAATTAGAGAGATTGATATCTGATAAAACCAAGATGATAATAATTAATAGTCCTCAAAATCCTACAGGTTCTATATTAACGGAGAGATCTCTTGACGTTATTTCTGAATTAGCACTCGAAAATGATATATGGATTCTTTCAGATGAAATATATTCTAACATAATTTATGATAATTTGAATTATAAATCCATTGCTCGTATTCCTAAAATGCAAGAAAGAACAATAATTCTTGATGGTTTTTCGAAATTTTTTGCGATGACTGGATGGAGGCTTGGTTATAGTATAACAAATCCAAAAGTAGCTGAAGAATTTGCTAAATGGTCAACAAATATTGTATCATGCCCTGCATCATTCACTCAACGGGCAGGATTAACTGCAATTTTAGAGGATAAAACACCATCGTGGGAGATGGTTAAGGAATTTGAAAAACGTAGAAATCTAATTTGTAATAAACTTAACGCTATAGATGGAATTTCAGTTAGGAAGCCAAAAGGAGCATTTTACGTGTTTGCAAATGTAACTGAAGCGTGTAAAAAATTAAAATTAAAAGGATCTTTAGAATTTCAAGATTACTTGTTGGAAAAAGCAGATGTTGCGGTTTTAGCCAGAGAATATTTTGGAAATCGGCTACTGGAAGAAAATCAGGATTATGTAAGATTTTCTTACTGTATTTCACAAGAGGATATCATTGAAGGTATAGAGAGAATCCAGACAATCGTAGAATAAAAAACATTACCGAAAAATTACATCCAAATAAAAAATTTAAATAAATGTGAAAAAACTTTCTAAAACTTCTGAATTATTATAAAATTTTTTTCAAATTAACCCAATAACTTTAATTTCAAATTTAAATATTTACACAATGCAATTCTATGTATTCTCTCTATAAATTTTTTTCAATCAATAATATTATTTATAACAAGATTTGATATATGCTGAATTTTTTTATCTAAATTCATTTTATGCGCTATATAGCGAAGATTAAAAATACAGAAAGGACAAGAAGATATGATATTTTCACTTTTTGATTCCTTAATGATTTCTGTACCAATTTTTCGAGATAATTCTTTATCAATTGATCGAACACCCGATCCTGCCCCACAACAATAGGCATTTTCTCGATTTTGGGAAAGTTCATCAATAATAATTCCGCATTCGCTTAAAATCTCTCTTGGCTCTCCGTATAGCCCAGCCTTTCTCCCCAATCGACAAGAATCATGAAAGGTAAAAGTGTGGCCAACCTTTTTTAATTTTATTTTACCTTCTTTTATGAGATCCCGAATTATCTGAGCTATATGAAATACTTTAAAATCCGTTTCGCCAAACAATCTGGGATAATAGGTTGAAAAACAACGATAACAACCAGCACATGGTACAATAATTCTTTTTATTCCCAATTTTTTAAATTTGTTAATATTTTCCTCGAAAATTCTTTTTGCAATATCAATTTTCCCACAATTAAAAGGATAAATTCCACAACAGAACTCATCTTTTAATATCATAAAATCTACACCGGCTTTTTTCAACAACTTATAGGAAGCACTGGCACTCTCTTTAACCAAAAAAGAGGGAAGACAACCAACATATAAAAGTGTATCAGAAGGATGGTCCTCAAATTTTTCTGAATCTCTAAATTCCTCCGGTATCCAATCAAGTCGCTTCTCTGGATCTCCATTAACAGAATTTCCCTTCTCAAGGATTCCATTAATTATGACATTATGCTTAGCTAAAGGTCCTAAACCCTTATTTACCAGCTCGATTTTTGAATCGGCAATAATAGTAGAGATTTTTATTTCCTCCGGACAAACCACTTCACACCTACCACATTCTGTACAGTAGTAAATGCTTTGGATTTCATCTTGGGTTATTTCCTTTTCATTAAGTAATTCATTGATAATTTGGAGCCTTACTAATGGAGAATACAAGCGATTTTCAGTAGAATAATAAGTGCAACAAACATCTATACACGCTTCACACTCCGTACAGGTTGAAATATCTTCTAACATCTGTTTTTTATTTATTATATTTTCCTTTTCAACGATTACTTTTAACCTCTTTAACAATATAATCCAAGAGTTTTTTTCCTGCTGTTTGTAATTCGCCTGAATTATCAACAGTAAAATCGGCTATATCTAAATATTGATTTTTCCGGGCTCTTTCAAGCCTTTCTTGAAGCTCTTTAGAATCCTCCCTCTCACGTTCCTTAATTCTCTGAGCAGTAATCTCAAAAGGAACATACACAAAAATAATCCTTAAAAATTCATAATTTTTTTTAGCCTCCTCCAAAATCCTCCGGCTAACATTCACAAGAACTGAATGTCCCGCTTCAATCTTCTCCATTATATCCTTTTGCACCCCATAAAACTTATGATATGTTCTCCAATGAAAAACAAACTCCACTCTATTTAACATTTCTTTAAATTCATCCTCTGTTATTGAAATAAAATCTTCTGTATCGGGAGATGGAAGGCGAGTAATAAATCTCTTAGGAACAATAAGTGGTGTTAATTCTTTTGGGTAATTATTCAACACCTCTCTTATTAAAGAATCTTTACCAGAACCAGAATTTCCAACTATAAAAAAGAGCTTACCGCCGATTTCACACACCTATTTAATATTAATACAAGAAAATAATAATAATTTTTACAAAATATTAATGAACATTTATTATTTATATTTTCAAAATTCTTAAAAATATTTTTAAAAAATTAAACTTAAAAAGTTAATTAACAAATTATAATATTATTTTTATTTAATTTTACAAAAAAAAAGATGTTTAAAATAAAAAATGAGCGAAAAAAAATTTTGGAAAAAATCATGGGATGATGGAATTACTGATTTTGACCCAGAATTGTGGGAAACAACCTATATTGACGCAATTAGACCAACCTTTGAAAATTTTCTAAATAAAATGGCTTTTGAATTTTTAGGCATAGAAATAACATTTGGAGAATTGGATAAATATTCTAATCAATTTGCAAATTTTTTAATCGATTCTGGCTTTCAAAAAGGAGATATCGTTGGTCATAATTTACCAAATACACCACAATTTATGATTGCTTGGCTTGGTACATTAAAAGTAGGTTGTGTTTTCTCTGGAGTATCACCTTTACTTTCATCCGAACAAATGCAATATCAATTAAGCGATTTAGGCATAGGAGGAAAAAAAGTTGGGATAGTTACGCTCGATGCGATCTTCGAGCATCGGCTTAAAGAAATTGCCCCAAAATTACCGCAACTAGAATTAATTATAACTACAAATATAGCTGACTTTTTACCGAAATTTAAACAGGTCCTAGGAAAATTATTAAAAAAAATTCCTACTGGAAAAGTAATTCCACTTGAAGGAAAAAAAGTAGTTAATTTTATGGACATTTTGAAAAATTACTCTACAGAGTTACCTGATGTAGAATTAACTCCAGATGATTTGGCATACATAATATATACTGGTGGAACTACCGGACCTCCGAAAGGGGCAATGTTAACTCATCGTAGTGCGGTTGCTGATTTAACTATTGTTATGAGATGGCTCAACTGGGAGGAGAATAGAGGTGGTGGCACTGCTCTTTCAGGATTTCCCTTATTTCATATAGCAGGGCTATTCTTCTGCGAGAATTGTGTATTTCTAGGCTGGTCACAAATTTTAGTTCCTGATCCACGTGATACAAATCTTATTGTAAAAAAAATTGAAAAATACAAACCAACAGCCTTGGTTAATGTTCCATCTTTGTTCCAGATGTTGATAAAACATCCAAAATTTAAGAAATTGGATCATTCTGAATTAGATGTCTGTATTTCTTCAGCATCTCCTTTTCCACTTGAATCTAAAAAAGAATTAGAAAGTATTGTTGGTGAAGGTAAATTACTAGAAGTTTACGGCATGACTGAGACTTCTCCGCTTTCAGTTATGAACCCTTATAGAGGAACAAGGAAGTTAGGTTCTATTGGCCTTCCACTGCCAAATTGTGATATAAAATTAGTAGATCCAGTTACGGGTAAAGAAGTTGGAATTGGGGAGCCGGGGGAAATCTGTGTAAAAGGAGCTATGGTTATGACGGGTTATTTAAACAAACCAGAAGAAACTAAAATGGCTATAGATGGCGATGGATATATGCATAGTGGCGATGTGGGGATTTTTGATAAAGAAGGATACTTAAGGATTGTAGATCGCACAAAAGACATGATTATTGTAGGTGGTTTCAAAGTATTTTCGACAAAATTGGAAGATGTGTTGACCGCCCATCCTGCAATTGAAATGATAGCTACTATTGGCATTCCAAATCCTGACAGACCAGGCTCAGAACTGGTAAAAGCTTACATACAAATTGACCCTGATTATTCATATGATGGTAATGAGGAGGCATTGAAGGAAGATATAATTAAATTTGCAAAAGAGAAATGCGCACCTTATGAAGTCCCCAAAATTATTGAATTTGCTGAAGAATTACCGCTTACTCTCGTTGGAAAAGTTGATAAGAAACGATTGCGTAAAGAAGCAAGAGGATAAAAAGTAAAAAATTAAATTATTTTTTGAGAATTCCTTTTTTTCTCTTTTTACCATAGCTATAATTATTTTTATATAACTAAAATTTGATATATTAAAATCTTTTTTTTTTTAATTTTAAAATTGACGGAAGGGGAAGGGTTTTTTCTTTAATAATATATCAGAAAAACTATTTTCGGAACATTTATGCTAAAGACATTGAGATTTTTATATTTTTAATGAAATATACCGTGAAAAATTAGTCCAAATATCACAAATATAAAGATTTATAAAATAATTTTGTTCAATAATATTATCCAAAAAATTTAATAAAAAATATTATACAAAAGTGTTAAAGATGTCAGAAACTTATAAATCGAGATTTTGGAAGAAAAATTGGGATCCTGGTATGGAAGATATAGACCCCAAAGAATTTGAGACGACTTATGTTGATATGATTAAACCTGTATTTGATGATTATCCAGATAAAATTGCTTTAGGGTTTTTGGGAGTAGATATAACTTACAGAGAGTTAGATAAATACAGTAATCAATTTGCGAATATGTTAATTGAGAAAGGCTTTGAAAAAGGTGACGTTGTTGGTATAAATTTGCCAAATACGCCAGAATATATGATAAGTTTACTTGGAACATTGAAAGCGGGATGTATCGTTTCTGGAGTATCCCCCCTCCTTTCAGCGGCGCAAATACAATATCAGTTAAATGATTTGGGATCTGGTGGAAAAAAGGTAGCATTTGTTACACTAGACGCCATATTCGCTGGACATATAGTTAAAATTGCTTCACAAATCTCGCAACTGAAACTGATTATAACAACAAGTGTGGCTGGGTTTTTACCAAAAATTAAGCAAGTATTAGGGAAATTGCTTGGTAAGATACCTAAAGGTAAGGTAATTCCTTTACCTGAAAAGGTTGTTATTGGAATGCATAAGGATGTTCTAAAGAATTATTCTACAGATCCAATAGATATTAAATTAACTCCTGATGATATCGGGTGGATTCAATATACGGGCGGAACCACAGGTCCTCCAAAAGGAGCTGTATTAACTCATAGAAATTGCTGTTCGAATATTATGAGCATTGTAAGATGGCTAGATTGGGAGAGTGGAAAAGGAGTATTATTAAGTGGTTTTCCAATGTTTCATGCCGCCGGTCTTACAGTTGCTGAAGGTGCTATATATTATGGTTTTTCTCAAGTACTAATTCCGAATCCCAGAGACACAGGGCATATCGTAAAAGAAATAGAAAAATATAAACCAACTAACTTAGTAAATGTGCCTTCTTTATATCAGATGTTAATTAAAGATCCAGGTTTCAAAGAGTTAGATCATTCAGCTTTAGGGACTTGTGTATCTGCCGCTGCTCCCTTTCCTGCCGTTAGTGCGGAAGAACTAGAAAAGGTTATTGGAAAAGGAAAGCTGCTTGAGCTTTATGGTATGACTGAAACTTCACCAGTTTCAACTATGAACCCCTCTAAAGGTAAAAAGAAACTGGGGACTGTTGGACTACCGTTTTTGAATGTAGACTTAAAAATAGTAGATCCAGCAACTGGAGAGGAAGTTCCTTTGGGAGAACCCGGCGAGATTTGTGTTAAAGGTGTTTTAGTAATGAAAGAATATTACAACAAACCAGAAGAGACTAAAAAAGCAATTGATAAAGATGGATATATGCATACGGGAGATGTTGGATTAATGGATTCGGACGGTTATATTAGGATTGTTGATCGTACGAAAGATATGATCATTGTGGGTGGTTACAAAGTATTTTCTAGCAAAGTTGAGAGCGTATTGGTTAAACATCCGGCAATTAATGTTCTAGCGTTAATTGGAATGCCAAATCTGGAGCGACCCGGTTCAGAAATAGTCAAAGCATTTATTCAACTCAACCCAAATTATTCGTATGATGGGAATGAAGAAAAATTAAAAGAGGAAATAACTGCATTTGCAAAAGAAAAATTAAGTCCCTATGAGGTCCCAAAAGTTATTGAAATTTCCAAGGAATTACCGCTTACTGTTATTGGTAAGGTCGATAAAAAGCGATTGCGAAAAGAAGCAAAAGAATAGAAAATATAAAATTTAATTATTTTTTAAAAATTCTTTTTTTTTATTATTACCGAATTTTAATCAAAAATTGGTTTCACTCTATTTTATTTTCTCTAAAAGGTTTTCCGTATTATTATTCAAAATATCTTGTGTTTCCTCTTTAGAGATTGGGAGGGTTAATATTTTATCGATTTCGATTTGAATTGGGGAGGTTATGGGTGCGTCAGAGCCAAATAGAAGTCGTTTATGACCAACTGTTCGAATTAAACTTAATATTGCAAAACTTACTGAACATGAAGTTTCAAAAAAGATATTTTTATATTGTTTTAAGCTTATACCTACATCTATAGCATATTCCATGCAGAATCCGGCATGTCCAACGATAATTCTTAAATTTGGAAATTGTTTTGCAAGTTTTGCCATATCCCTAGTGGATATTCCGCTAAAAAAGGGTGTTTTGGGAGTGGAGTGAATATAAAAGATGAAATCTCTGTCATATTCTTGCATAAAAGAAACTAATTTAATTACATCTTTAGGGATCTTTATTGAGTGAATACCGGAATGTATTTTTACGCCACAAAACCCTTTTTTAAAATGGTCTTCTAAAATTTTATAATCAGTTTCTTCTTCTTCAGGTCGAATTTTTGGATTGAACCAAAATACTTTATAAAATCTCTCTGGAGATTTCTTAGCAATGTCAATAATATCTTGATGATCTAATTGGCCTCCCATTGCAAGATTTTTGCGAAATTCAAGCATCTTCTCGAGTTTTTGTTCTTCATTTAATTCCTTTGATTCACTATCAGCTAATTTTAAGTGAGCTGTTGGTCTAGCTCTCCTATTAGTTGTTGTGATTAATGCTTTTTCCACTTGAAATCGATCCATATATTCAATTATATCCTTGCTAGGTTTCATAAATGTTCCGTAGCTATGGAGGTGTGCATCAAATATTTTAAAGGATGTGGGATTTATCAAATAAAACAACTTTTTCCTTAGATGATGTTATTTCTTAAAAATTAGCCTAGTTAATTAAATTTTTTGAACAATTAAGGAGATTTGAAAATTTATGATTTAATTAATTTTTTTTAATAATAAGTCTTTTATTTTAAATAGAAATTAATCAATGAAAAGTATGAATGAAGTTAAGTATAAGACAATTACTTATCAATTAAACAGTTAGCGGATGGTGTTATGGAATTGCCTTTAAAGGAAGAGGTAAAAAAGAAATGGTTATATAACAATGCTACGAAACTTTTAGGCATTGAATAATAAATTCTTTTAAAAATTTTTTTAAAAAAAATTAAAAATTATTAATAGAAAATTCAATTTAGAGTTTATTTTATCCTAGGTATTCAATTTCGGTTTGAAGGCGAATATCTCTGGATGAGCTTCCAATAAGAATTTTAAATATTCCTTTCTCTGCTTTCCAAGAGTTGTTTATCTCGTCAAAAAAAGAAAGAACTCTCTTTTCTAGTTCAAATATGATGGACTTTTTTTCCCCAGCTTCCAACAGAATTTTCTTAAATCCTTTTAGTTCTTTTAACGGTCTATCTACACTGCATTCAACATCTTGAACATATAATTGAACAACCTCTGCCCCAGCATGATCACCTGAGTTAGTAATATCGACTGACACCGTAAATTTATCGTCTTCTGATACCATTTTTTTATCGATCTTAAGATTATCATAGGTAAAAGTTGTATAGGATAGACCATGGCCAAAAGGAAAGCGGGGATCAATCTTTTTTGTATCAAAATGTCGGTATCCAACAAAGATTCCCTCATCATAATAAACTTTTTCATTGCCAGGATAAGTTCTTTTTGAAACATGTGCTGGGGAATCTGAAAGTTTCTTAGGGAACGTTATTGGAAGTTTTCCTGATGGATTAATATCTCCAAATATGATGTCTGCGATAACATTTCCTGCTTCTTGTCCTGCATACCAAGCCTCAACAATGGCAGGTACATTTTCTATCCAATCATCCATAGCGATAGGACTACCGTTAATAAGAATGACTATTGTTTTGGGATTTTCTTGAGCAATCTCATTAATCAGTTCAATTTGTTCGGGAGGAAGATCAAGTTTTATTTTATCCTTATTTTCTCTATCTCCATATTTTTTGTGATTGAGCCCTGCAAAAACAATGGCTACATCTGCCTCTGACGGTATATCTATAATTTCCACTTTTTCACTACATTTTTCCTTCAATCCCTTAAGCGGTGTGATTTCATAAAAAGCTCGAATCATTGAACTACCACCTCCAAAAGCCATTTTTTTATCTGCATTAGGTCCTAGAACAGCCAACTTTTTGATCTTTTCGATATCTAAGGGCAATAGATTTTTTTTGTTCTTTAGAAGCACTATTCCTTCTTCAGCTATTTTTCGGGCTACAATCTGATGTTCAGGGGTATTTCTACTGCCCGGTGGGATTGTTTTCTCATCATCTAAAAGACCGGTAAGAAACATTACCCTTAATAATCGTTTCACATTCTCATTAAGTGAATCTTCCGTAAAATATCCCGCTGTAAGCGCCTCTCTTAATCTTTTTACCTTATATTTGATGGGGTGTGGCATTTCGAGTGTCATTCCAGCGTTTATACAACTTTCAGTTTTTAAAATATGTCTAGTTGCAAACCAGTCACTTACTACAAAACCCCTAAAACCCCATTCTTCCATTAGTCTTTCTTTTAATATGTTTTTGTTTTCACAGCCAAATATACCATTAACCTTGTTATAGCAAGCCATAATAGACCATACATCCGCTTCTCGAACAACAGCCTCAAATGCGGGGAGATATATCTCTTGAAGAGCTCTTTCACTTACTTCAGCACTGACTTTAAATCTATTTAGTTCTTGATTATTACATACATAATGCTTCACACACGCCGCAATTCTCTGACTTTGAATTCCTTTAACAACAGGAACGGCCATTTTTATGTTTAAATGAGGATCTTCTGTTTGATATTCAAAAGTTCTTCCATTGAGCGGAGTTCTATCAATATTTATACCTGGAGCAAGGAGCATATTAGATCCAACATCTCTTACTTCTTGCGCTATGGCTACTCCGAATTGCTCAGATAACTCTGGGTTCCAAGTGGCAGTCCTACAAATAGCAGTAGGGAAGTAAGTAGTTTTTTTTATAAAAAAAGTCCCTAAAGCTCCCACGCCATGTGGACCATCAGTCATTTTGAATTTTAGGAGATTTAATCTTTTTATTTTTTTAGTAAAAAAAAGTCTTGTTCCAGAACATATTTTGAATTTTTCTTCTAAAGTTAATCGTCTTAAGAGATCTTCTACTCTTTTTTCCAGATCCAGGTTGTTATCCATAAAAGGTAGTTTTGCAATATCTCCTTTAGACAAATCTTTATCTATATTTATTTTCACCTAAATTTTAGATTTATTTACTCTATATATTCAATTTCTCCTTTTTGATGGATATCTTTCGATGAGCTTCCAACGAGAATATTAAAAGATCCATTCTCTGCTTTCCAACAGGAAGTTTTTTCATCAAAAAAAGAGAGATCTTTCTTTTCTAGTTCAAATACGATGGTCTTTTTTTCACCAGAATCCAACTGAACTTTCTTAAAACCTTTTAATTCTTTTAATGGTCTTTCTACACTGCACTCAACATCTTGAACATATAATTGGACAACCTCTGCTCCAGCGCGATCACCGGAGTTTGTGATATCAACTGACACGGTAAATTTATCATCTCCGGATATTGTTTTCCTGTCGATTTTAAGATTATCATATGAGAAAGTCGTATAGGATAAACCATGACCAAAAGGAAAGAGAGGTTCAATATTCTTCGTATCAAAATGGCGATATCCAACAAAAATACCTTCATCATAATAAACTTTTTCATTACCGGGATAAGTTCTTGTTGACACATGCGCCGGCGAATCTGATAATTTCTTAGGAAATGTTATTGGTAATTTTCCTGATGGGTTTACATCTCCAAAAAGAATATCTGCAATAGCGTTTCCTGCTTCCTGTCCAGCATACCAGGCCTCAATAACTGCAGGTATATTTTCTATCCAACCAACCATATTAATAGGGCTGCCACTAATAAGAATGACTATTGTTTTAGGATTTTCTTGCACAGTTTTTTTAATCAATTCAATTTGTTCTGAAGGAAGATCAAATGAATCCCTATCAGAATCTTCGCTATCCATCCCTTTCTCATGATTAAGTCCGGCAAATATAATAACTAAATCCGCTTCTGATGGTGAATTTACAATCTGAACCTTATTTCTGCATTTATTTTTCAGTCCTTTAAGAGGTGTAATTTCATAAGGAGGTCGAACCTGTGAGCTGCCACCACCCTCTCCCATTTCTTTATCTGCATTTGGTCCGATTACTTTAATTTTTTTAAATGTATCAATATTTAAAGGAAGTAGATTATCTTCATTTTTTAGAAGGACTATTCCTTCTTCAGCTATCTTGCGAGAGAGAGCTTGATGTTTGGGAGTATTTCTACTGCCAGGTGGGATTGCATTCTCATTATCAAAAAGACCGGTAAGAAACATTATCCTTAGTAATCTTTTTATGTTCTCATTAAGTGTTTCTTCGGTATATTTTCCTTCTAATAAAGCTTGATTTAATTTTTTTTTTTTATATTTTATTGGCATCGGCATCTCGAGAGTTAATCCGGCGTTTATGCAGCTTTCAGTGCTTGTCGTTTTAGCTGTTGCGATCCAATCTGAAACAACGAAACCTTTAAAACCCCATTCTTCCATTAACCTTTCTTTTATTAAATTTTTATGTTCACACCCGTAAATACCATTAACCTTGTTATAACAGCCCATAAAGGACCATGCATCAGCTTCGCGAACCGTCGCCTCAAAAGCAGGAAGATAGATCTCTTGAAGAGCTCTTTCACTTACTTCAGAACTGACTGTGAATCTATTTATCTCTTGATTATTGCATATATAATGCTTCACACACGCCGCAATTTTCTGACTCTGAACACCTCGTACAACGGGAACTGCCATTTTTTTATTAAGATAGGGATCTTCAGTTTGATATTCAAAATTTCTTCCACAGAGTGGAGTTCTATGAATATTTACGCCAGGTCCGAGAATCATATGATATTCAATATCTCTTACTTCTTGAGCTAAAGCCACTCCGAATTGCTCAGATAACTCAGGGTTCCAGGTCGCAGTCCTACAAATGGCTGTAGGGAAATAGGTGCATTCTGCATTATTTGAACTGTGAGGTCCAATACCATGAGGTCCATCTGTCATTTTGAAAGATTTTATTCCAAGTCTCTTTATTGGCTTGGTATAAAAACTTCTTTTCCCTGAGCAGAGAGTGAATTTTTCTTTCAGTGTCAATCTTCTTAAAAGATCTTCTACTCTTTTTTCTAGATCCAGATTACTGTCCATAAAAGGCAGTGTTTTTATCTCATTATTAGAAAGTTTCTTGTTCATGTAATTATCCTCAAATCTCTAATATATATTAAATCAATAATATAGTTAATTCAATAAAACAAATAAATATTCTTAAATTGCATCTTTATCTTCAGTTTACCTGGTTTGTCATCAAATTGGAAAAAAGAGATCTTAACAAAACCCAGAGATTATAGAAATTTCTGAGAAATTTGCAAATTTTATTTGATATTAATTATTTTAGTTGTATAATAAAATAATAATGACTCCGTTTTCAAAAATGACTGTAAATAATATTGAAGATACATCCAAAGAACATTTTTTGCATTCAATTTTAAATCCGAAAAGTTTATGTTTTTTTGGTGCGAATAATAATTTACTTAAGACGATGGGCTCATTTCAATTATGGAATATTATTGCTGAAGGATTTAAGGGAAATATTTATCCGATTCATCTGAGAGAAGAGAAAGTTTTAGGATTTAAAGCATATAAATCAGTATTAGACTTACCAGAGATTCCAGATTTGGCAATAATTGTAATACCTACGAGGTATATTCCTAAAGTAATGGAAGAATGTGGTCAAAAAGGCATAAAGCGATTAATAATAACATCCGGAGGTTTTCGAGAAATTGGTCCCGAGGGGAAGAGGTTTTCTCAACAAATAGATGAAATAGCTAGAAAATATAATATGAGGTTCATTGGTCCTAATTGTTTAGGAGTCTATAATGGTTGGTATCAACCAGAAAATGATAAAAACAAACTTAATACATTTTGGGTTTATAAATTACCAGAAAGAGGAATTATTTCAATAGCCAGTCAATCCGGTACTGTAGCATCTCATTTGTTCTGGTATGCTGAAGATATTGGGACTAAAATAGGTAAATCAATTTCTTTAGGGAATTCAAATAATATTGATATAGTGGATTGTTTAGAATATTTCAAAAGCGACCCTCATACAGATGTGATAGGGTTATATATTGAAGAAATAAAGCGTGGTAAAGAGTTTATAAGTATAGCAAAAGAAATAACTCCCAAAAAGCCGATTGTTGCAATTTATGCGGGTGGGACTGAAGCAGCGTTTAGAGCGATTGGCAGTCATACGGGATCAATTGCCGGTAACGATACTATTTATAAGACTGTTTTCAATGAAACTGGAATTATATCAACAACTTCGGTGACAAATTTCTTGCACTATTTAAGAGTGTTATCTCATGGTATCTTTCCGAAAGGGAATAAAATTGGGATTATCTCAGATTCTGGGGGTGCTAGTGCAATGATGGCAAAATCTACAGAAAAATATGGCTTACAAGTTCCTGAATTTTCGAAAAAATTACAATCTGAAATAAGCAAGGTTTTAAGTGATATCTCCTATCCAAATAATCCTGTTGATTTAACATTTAATTTAAATCAATATAATTTATACATCAAAGTTCCAAAATTACTGATGAAATCTGGAGAAATCGATGGGATTATGATTTACGGTGCATTTGGTGTTGATGAATTTATTGAAGTTATGGAAAAAGCGGGATTTAACACGGATTTTTTTTCGGAATTGGGAACTTCCATGTCAGGAGTTTATTTAAAACCAATTCGGAAATTATCTCGTAAATATTCTATTCCTATATTTTATGTGGGACCTCAAGGTTATTCCGACCCTTGGATAAGAGAATTTATTGCTTTAGATATGCCAATATTTGATTTATGGGATCTTCCTGCGAAGTGCATGAAAATTCTCTGTCAGTATTCTCAATATCGTAAAAAAATTGTGTAATTTAATTTTCCATTTTATTAACTCGGTTAACAATTGATTAAATCATTAAATTTTTAACTATAGTTGTGTAAAATTATTAATATTAATTTTAATTATGAACAAATTTGATGAACAATGAGTGATGAAATTAAAGAATATTGGATGGAAAATTGGCCAAAAGAAGTGCCAAGACACATAGATTATGACGAGATTTCATTAGGAGAACTCCTACGAAGAACTTCTACTAAATATCCCGATTCAAATGCTATATATTTTGAAGGTTTCCGAATGACATACAAAGAACTTGATGAGGCAGTTGATAAATTCGCAACTGGTTTATCTAAATTAAGTGTTAAGTAAGGTGATGTGGTGCTTATCGATTTGCCAAATATGCCCCAATTTGTGATATGTTTTTACGCAATTGCTCGTCTTGGTGCTATTGCAAATCCCATAATTCCATTAAACCGTTTTACAGAGATTTTACATCAAGCAAATGATTCTAAAGGAAAAATATTGATAATCCTTGATGTACTATTTGAAGAGCATCTACATGGTAAAGACTTAAGCAAAATGGAAAATTTAGAACACATAATTATCACTGGAATAGCTGAATATTTGCCAAAATTAAAGGCTAAACTAGGAACTATGTTGGGTAAGGTTCCAAGGATGAAAAATTGGCCTGAACAAATTGGAGATATTAAATGTCATAAATTTCAGGACATTTTACAAAATGGTATTCCAATAAATGTACCCGCAGCAAAAATAAATCCAAAGGAAGATGTTGGTGTTTTAATTTATACTGGTGGAACTACTGGTTTACCTAAAGGAGTGATGTTATCTCATTACAATCTTGTAGTAAATGAAAGGCAAGGACATATATGGGCGATAAAGCAATTACCTGAATTAGAAGATACAGCAGGTAAAGGCGGGATGGTTGTCGTTTTACCACTGGCACATCTTTTTGCTTTATCAGTTGCAATGAACTTAGGAATTTTTATGGGATACCAATTAATTCTTTTCATAACGCCACCAAAGGAAAAGATGTCAAAGATATTAGATATTATCAAAAAAGAAAAAGCCACATTTATCCCGGGAGTCCCGACTCTTTGGAACGCAATAAATATAGACCCGAACTCTGGAAACTATAAAAATAAGCTCACCTCATTTATTGCATGTTTGAGTGGGGCAGCACCATTACCGGCTGAAGTTAAACATAAATTCGAAGAATTAACAGGTTCCTTAATAATTGAAGGATTCGGTATGAGTGAAACAAGCCCCATATTAACTGTTACCCCTTTTCCTCCGTTATATCGTACGAATACAATCGGTTTTCCTGTAAGTGATACAATAATAAAGATTGTTGATGTTGAAACCGGCACTAAAATATTGCCTCAATGTCCTCATACTGAGCCATATTGTACAGAGAAGTGCGGAATTGAAGAATCAGAGAAATATATTGGTGAAATTTGTAGCAATGGTCCACAAGTTATGCTGGGTTATTATAACCGAGAAGAGACAAGTAAAAATGCACTTCGAAAAGATTCGAAGGATAGGGTGTGGTATTTCACTAGCGATATAGGTTGTATAGACGGAGAAGGACACCTACGCATTAAGGATCGAAAACGGGACATGATAAAATATAAAGGGCATGCTGTTTTCCCAAGAGAAGTAGAAGATATCCTTTATATGAATCCCGCCGTGAACGAAGTTGGAGTTGTTGGCGTTCCAGATCCTGATGTGGGAGAAAATATCAAGGCATTTATATCTTTAAAAGAAGAATATGTAGGCAAGGTTACAAAAGAAGATTTAATGGAATGGGCTAAGAAAAATATCTCAGCCTTTAAATATCCAAGAATCATAGAAGTTGTTGAAGAATTGCCAAAATCGGTAGTAGGTAAAATTCTCAGAAGAGAATTAAGAGAAGAATAGATTTTTTTAACTTTTTATTTCTTTTTTTTATATTTTTAATAAGAATGTAAAATAAATAGTGTCTTTCAAAAAATTTTATATTTTTCATATGTTTGAAGTCATTTATAATTAAGATTAAGTTAAGATAATACATAATGATTGGATAAAATTCATTAAAGAAAAACTCGAATTATTGATGTTCTTCAATAGTATTTAAACTTAAATTTTCGATAAAACATATCAATCTTGGAATTTTAACAAAAGATATTAATTTTAAATAAAGAGTTATGTTTTATTATTAGATATAACTAAAAATTTTAAATACTATAAAAATTAGATATTAAACGGGGATACGTTGAATAAGATGATTACATTAGATCTTTTACAAAATAATAAAGAATTTATTGTTCGCAGGGTTCATGCTGGTTGGCGTGCAAAGACTAGATTGGCAAATCTCGGAATAGTCCCGGGTACAAAAGTGAAAAAATTAAGATCAGCGCCGTTATTTGGTCCCGTTCAAGTTAAAGTGAAAGGATCTGATTTAGTTATTGGAAGAGGATTAGCTAGAAAAATTTTAGGAGAACTGGTTACATAAATTAATGAGTATGATATTAAAAAATTACTCGATTTTTCCGTATCATATTTATAATATTAAATTAGTTATTTTCAAATTGATCTCCATTATATTGATAATTTGAATATAAGTTAATTTTAGAGAAAAATGACATATAAAGATCTAACAGAAAGAAAAACATTAAATATTGCATTAGCTGGAAATGCAAATATAGGAAAATCGGTAATTTTTAATCAACTTACTGGAATGAACCAGTGTATTGGGAATTGGCCAGGAAAAACCGTAGCGAAATGTGAGGGTAGGGTAACATTTTTAAATTATGATTTTAATATTGTTGATCTCCCAGGCATTTATTCCTTATCTACGTATTCAATTGAGGAGATCATTTCAAGAGAATTTTTAATAGGTGAAAAAGTAGATTTAATAATTAATGTAATAGATGGAACGAATTTAGAGAGGAATTTATTTTTTACGGTTCAGTTAATTGGTTTAAAGCTTCCAATGATCTTGGCAGTTAATCAATTAGATTTAGTTAGGAAAAGAAAAATAAAGATAAATCTTGATAAATTGGAAAAGATATTTAAAATCCCAGTTATACCTGTCATTGCAGTTCATGGGCGTGGAGTGCATGAGTTATTAGAAAAAACCATTGAAATGTTTGAAAATAAATTTCAAATACCTAATGAAGATTTCTTCAAGTTTGGTAAGGAAGTAGAAAATGGAATTCAGAAGTTAATTGAGGAAATTAATAATTATACTGACGAGTTAAAAGATATCAAATATCCCAGCAGATTCCTTGCGATTAAGATTTTAGAAAAGGATGATGAATTAATTGGAAAGATAAAGAAACTCAAACCAGAAATTGTAGATATTGCAGCAGAAATTAGAGAAGAGTTAGAAGAATTACATGGAGAGGATATTAATACAATTATTTCAGCAGAAATATATAATCGAATCCATGAAATTATTAACCAGTCGGTTGTTTATGGAGAAAAGCAAAAAAAAGCAACTTGGGCAGATAAATTAGATCATTTAACAACCCACTCTATTTTTGGTTATGTTCTATTATTTATTATCCTATTTGGGGCATATTGGGTTGTATTTATAGTGGGTGATATTGTTGGGGGATGGCTAGATGAGATATATGAATTTTTCACGCCTATAGTCTTTAATATATTTGGTGACAATATTGGGACTAATATTTTTTGGAATGGAGCGATGGCGGGCTTGTTTGGTGGAGTTGGTGGAGTTTTAGTTTATGTTATTCCATTTTTTATAGTAATAGAAATTCTTCAAGATTCTGGTTATTTACCTAGAGCTGCTTTTATGATGGATAAATTTATGCATCAAGTTGGAGTTCATGGTAAAGCAATTATTCCATTAATTCTCGGCTTTGGCTGTAATGTACCGGGTTGCACTGCTTGTAAAATCATGGAAACAGAGAGAGAGAAAAAGATTACTGCTTTTTTAACGACATTAGTTCCTTGTGCAGCAGTTATGGCAGTAATAATGGGATTAGTAGCAAAGCATCTAGGATTTATATATGTTTTAATCTTATATGGTATTGATTTTGCAGTTATTATTTTATTTGGAAAACTTGCAACAAAATTTTCACATGAACCTCAAACAGAACTAATTATGGAAATGCATGAGTTTAGAAAACCAAATACAAGTGTAATTTTAAAACAAACTTGGTTTAGGAGTAAGGAATTTGTTTATAAAGCGATGCCACTTATTATTATTATTGGAATGTTAATGGAAATTATGTTAATGTTTAATTTATTAGAACCAATTAATGTGCTTCTGCAGCCAATTACAGTACTATGGTTAGGATTACCGGTAATAACTGGCATTTTTTTAATTTATGGAATATTAAGAAAAGAATTGACTTTAGTATTACTTGAGATTCTGGCAGTTGATATTTTAGGTATTGCATTAAGTGAATTTATGACACCGATTCAAATGTTTGTGTTTGCCTTGATAACAATGTTATATATCCCGTGTGCTGCAACAATTATTGTATTAAAGAATGAAACTGGTTGGAAATTTACATTAAAGGTTACTTTTATAGAAGTCGGATTTGCGCTTTTATTGGGAGGCATTGTTAATTGGGGATATATTTTTATAACTGGAGGAGGTTAATAAATTGGAAACAGTTGATAACGAGTTAAAGAAAATCCCAGAGTCACAGCAAAAGTATCTCGACGCCATCTATTTGATTTCAAAAACTAAGAAGGCAGGGTGGGTTTCAAACAAAGAGATTAAAGAATTTTTAAAAGTCCAACCATCATCTGTAACAAATATGCTGCGCCAGTTAAAAGAAGGTGGATTTATATCATGGACACCAAGAAAAGGGATCAGACTTACTAAAGAGGGTAAAAAAGTCGCAACGAGATTAGAACAGATCGACTCTCTTTTAAGGGATTTCTTTTCAATGATTTTAAAAATAAAAGATGAGGAATTAGTAACTTCTTTATCTTGCGCGGTTGAGCACCACATCTTTGAGCAGAAAGATGAAGTTTATCAAAATTTAAAAAAATTTGTAGGAAAGAGAGAAGATTTACTTAAATTTTTGGAAGAATTAGATGATTCGGAGTAGTTCTTCTAAATTAGGATTTTATAAAATTAAGATTTAAATATCATATTACAATTAAAATATTTATGAAATTATAAAGGAAGATCTATATGTCAGTAAATTTAGAAAAAAAGATTGAATATATAAAAGATGCTTTTAAAAATTTTAAAAATTATATCGAGTTAGAAGATTTTAAGAATTATCTTTTTTTTACTCTAAATGCTCCAACAGCAATTATAATTACACCAACTTTGAATTTTGGGAAAAGCCCGAATGTAACACTTGGGTATGATCCATTCAGAAAGATATATTTCACAAAACTCCAGACGAACTTATTTGTCAGTTCTGATATAATTATTTATTATGCAAGCAAACCACTAACAGATAAATTAATTCTGAAAAAAGATGACAAATTTTTTGATGATTATTTAACAGCAAATGAAAAAGAAATAGCCTTTGCTGGGAGAGAAAAGTTTCTATTTATTAAGAAATCAATAGGAATAGAGAATGATAAAGAAAAAAGTAAAATTGAATTTAATATAAATAATTACTTTAATGAAATGGAAAGTTTTATTAGCTCAACCTCCCTTCCTTTCATTTTTCTTTTAGAAGGAAGTGCCAAAGACGACCCAGATCTTTTATTTACATTTAATCTTAAACCTTCTCTAAATTTATCAAATACAATTATATATTATATCGATTGCTTTTTAGATAAAGAGCAAAAATTAAGAAGTATTAATTATATCAAACAAGATGAGAATTTGGAATTAACATTTATGCAGGACTTTAAAGATATAGGGCACTCCGAGCTATTTAAATCTACATTTGATTTGTTGCTTAAAATCAAATCTTTTAATATTCCAAGTTAATTTTTATTTTCATCAATTTTTTTAAAAATTTTTTAATATATTAAAATGTTAATGCAGAAATGTTTATGTGTTATTTGTCAGACATGATTTATTCTTTAAAATTAAGAATTTTATTATTAATTTCTCATCCTCTATTAACCAATTAAGGCATATCGACATAAATATTTATATTAAATAAGGATTTTAATAATATTTATATCAATTTCATAACAATAGTCATTTAATTACAGAGGTATATGAATGAGGATTATAACAATTAACCTTCCACACAGATATTTAGATGCCATTCAATGTTTAATAGAGCTAGGTTATTATCCTTCTCGAAGTGAAGCTATAAGAATAGCTCTTCGTGAATTTTTAGGTAGCGAGATAGAAATGTTTTCGAAACTAGAGAAAGGATATTTTGAGAAGATTAAAAGATCTCAATTGAAATCGATGATTGCTCTCTAAATATAAACCTTTTTTTTTCTCTTCTATTATAACTCTTTATTGTCTTCAGGCTCAGGCTTCTGACAGATCGCTAGATAAGAACCTCCCTCTACATAACACATCTCTAAACCCTCTCCTTCTAACTGACGGTCTATTTTTATAATATCTCTTGGCGAAAATTTCCTAGAGTCGAATACATCGATGGAATTAAGCCGCGGCACATCCTTTATCGGATGAATCCTGATTATGGGGTTATCATTGACTCTAACTTTATAAAGATTAATCAATTCGTCAATCCCTTTGAACTCGGTTATTTTATTTCTGGAAAGGTCAAGCTCAAATAGGGTTGTGAGATTTCCCAGCCCTTTGATTTCGGTAATATTATTATTTGACAAGTTAATTGTGTGAATGTTTTCGAGGTTGTTAAGTCCCTTGATCTCGGTTATTTGGTTATTTTCTAAATATAAATCTCTTAGATTTTTGAGGGTATCTAATCCTTTAATCTCGGTTATTTGGTTATCAGATAATCTAAGGTAATCTAAATTAACTAAGTTATTTAGCCCTTTAATTTCTGAGATCTGGTTTTTATGCAATCTTAAGATTACTAAATTGTGGAGATCTTCCAAACCCTCAACTTCTTTTATATGATTACCGGCTAGATCAAGGTCAGTTAATCTTTTAAGATTTTCAAGGCCTTCTATTCTTTTTATGTTATCGCTATTCATACTTAATTGTTGGAGCTTCTTGAGTGAATCTACCCACTTCAAATCATGAATATGTGTTCCTGAAAGGGAGAATTTCGAAAGATGAGTAAAATTAGAAAATACAGATGGATTGGTAATATCTATGTTCGATATATATAAAGTCATTACCCTTCCTTGCCAATCCAAAAAAAAACTTAAAAAACTTCTCTTATAATTGTAATCCTCTGTAATATCGTAGAGTATTTTTCTTTCATAATCATCAGAAATTCTATTGATTTCTTTAATTATCTTTTCTCTCACCCGTATTTTTTTTTATTTTTTTTCTATTAATTTTTCTCCTTGAACTCTTTAATTCAAACCACTTTTTTTAAAAATTTCTTCTAATAGATAAAAAAACGTTTAAATATTTAAAATCTTACACGCTGTATGTTTTATAATTATTATATATCTGCGAACTCCCGAACGTTTGGGAACCAATGTGGTAAAACCAAGAAATCAGAGGTAAACCAAGGCTGAAACTTAATGTCTATTGTCTCGAAATTATAATCATCCGGATTCCTAAACCAATCATCAATTACGGCAATATGTTCATCAATCATTATACTTAGAAAAATTGTAATCCCTATTTTGTCTATATCATGGACATCTTTCTTAATAATATAATAATCATACCACCAATCCCAAAGTTCTTTTTTAGCAGGGGACAACTCCTTCAGTGCGACCTCTTTATTGAAATAATCAATTGATATTATCTTCAAAATCTTAGGACACGGAATAGGAATTGGCTCTTTAGGTTTGTTAAATTGGTTTCTTTATAAAGCTAGAACAAATAAGGTTAATTATGGGAAAGTAACTATTAATTTCAATAACTATGGCGAATTGGATGCAGAAACAATTGGATTTGCAATCGGTCTTATATTCTTAACGGGCTATTCAATTTGGGATATAATTAAATATTTAAAAGAACATTATTAAGAAATGAAAACCAAATCTGAAAGGAAAATCGAGAAATTAAGAAAAGCGATAATGAAAGAACTCAAACATTATTTCAAAAAGAGAGAGAAAAATGATAGATAAAAAAATTCTTGATTGGAAAATAAAGACCAAAGAGTTTAAGGATAAAACAGATTATTTAGATGCAAAAAGTAAGGGGAAGGATTGTTCTAAATGTAATGGCATTGGAGTTATACAATTGAAAAGGGTTAAACCTAATGATCTATATATTACTCAAATATGCTCTAAATGTAATGGAAACGGTTTTATAGAAAAAAAGAGAGAAAATGATAGATAATTCAATAATGGTTAGGGCTTGTGTTTTGCAATGCAAAGAGTATGTAATTATCGACCCGATAGACCCGAATAATCAAGATTTGATTAATATGTTTGAAATGAAACATTTTGGACATCCACTCGCCACAATTCCACTTTCAGAAGTTGAGGGCTATTGCAAGAATGTAGAAAATGAATTATTCACTTCAATTTATTAACCCAAAAAATTAAATATTTCGACAATATTATTATTTGTGGGATAAAATATGAGTAAAACTTAAAAATCTCGATTTTTAAATGAATGCAAATAATTTAAAATATAATAAACAAATTAATCTAAGTTTTAGAACTTACAACATAATTCCAAATATAAGGAAATTATCTGGAAAAATATATCCAGAGTTCGAAAATGCAATAAAATATCTTTCTAATAAGGAACTAAGCGAAATCAATAGTTTCTTAATGGAAATGAAATATAAAATAGATAAATTAGAGGAAATTCAAAACAAAAAATAAAATTAAAAAGAGATTGATTAAAAATAATTAAAATAAAGAAAAAACAACTAATTAAGATAATTGAAATAACTTTGGTTTGTGCTGTAGTATATATTATTGTTAGAATATTGTTCACAATATTGTTCAGATTGTTGTCGGGAGTTTTATGAATTTTGTGGTGAAAAACAATATTAAAGTTTATTTTTTTCAATCCCTAAATCGTTTCGGTTTATAGGAATTAAAATAAAAATAAAAAGGGATTCCTGCTACTCTGGATTTTTGTCTTTTGGTTGGGTGCGACGTGATGTTATATGATTGAATGCGAGACCTTGATTAGAATCAAGAAATCGCCTTTTAAGTTGGATAAATGTGCCTACCTGAATGTGCGTTGTTGGCAACGACAAGGTGCAAAGCTTCAGGGACAATGTATTGACAGCGGAAACTACATTCTGGCTGCAAGCTAGGCAAGACCCCTATGGTAAACGGAAGTGAACTTGCGATAAACCTCGTAAAAGCAAAGAGGCGAAAAGTAGTGATACGCCTTGCCAAAATGGCAACACTGTCTGTAGATATTACTCTAACCTTAATATCTATCTAACCGATGTACAGTCGGGGGAAAGCAAGTACCTAAGGGGGTTGATGAAAGTCGATCATGTGGAACACGGTAAACCCGATAAACCCCATACATGGATATACATGGAATGGTATCCCGACCGCGAGGAAGGGGGAAGGTTTAGCGGGCAAAGGAACTAAGAGGAAGCGAATGCCAATCTATATTGGATTGGATAGGGTCTACTATATTAAATTTATAGTAGTAGATACCCAACTCGAAAGGGTGCTGACTTCGAAAGT
>JAHLWH010000123.1 GCA_019058015.1 Promethearchaeota archaeon
TCAATTATTTAATTATGGAGTACTTTCATGAACCTTTAATATATTTCCTACATCGAATGTTAGTTTATCTGTTTGTAATTTAATTGCATCAATTGCTGTTTTAATTAAATCTAAGGTGACATCAAGTTCTGTGTTTTTAGCCAAAATATTATCTAAATTTTCAGCAATTAATTCGCCTTTTTCATTAATTCTTAAAGGAGACCATCCAGATAAATCTAAAACTTCTGGCGCAGTTGCGAAATAATACCCTAATGCTTTTCTAATCGTCAATTCATCATGTTCAAATGGAGTCCATACATTAGTTTTTGAATTATAATAATAAATTAACTGTTTTTTTGAATCAATACCAGGAAGTTCTTTCTTAAATTCAAATTTTGCGAATCTCTTTTTAAGTAAATCTAATATTTGAAGTAATATCTCTTTCTCGTTCATAAAACATTCTATTTTTATTTTTTATTATGTGGATCCATAAAATAATTTTTTAATTATTCTAATGTGCGTTAAGAATAATTTGATTTAATAACAGATAACGATATAATAGACTTGTTTTTTAGTTCCTGCGGTTTCTGTATAAAAATTAAATTTCATACTTTCAGTTGGGATTTTAAGACCTTTTTTACCCCAACTTTTCATGAAATACCCTGCAGTCAATGCTACTTTAGATTTTGATTCATGTTGCGATTTAAGTTCCGCCATTGCCCCTTCGAAAACAGGTTTACCCGGAAAACTTATTTTTAATGAATCGTATGTAGTTGCAGAAAGCACATTATTATCAAAAGTAATTAGGATAAGTAAATGCAATCTAAAAGGTATTGTAGTTATAAACTTAATCAAATCACCTGTATCATCTGCGAAATTCCATAGTCCCCATGTTATATAAGGAACAATAACTCTTCCTTTGATTTTATCCTCATGTTCATAGATAACATCAAAGGTTCCATCATAAGAAACTGTACAACCCATACTTGCTAATGAAGCCATTTTTGAAATTAATTGAACTTTCACATTTTTCGGAAGTGCATCTGGCAAATCTACGATAAAAATTTCATCATCCATATCTACATGGTGCTTTTGTTTATAAAACTCACGCAAAGCCCCCATTGCCATGCTTATCTGTCCTGCAATTCCTGTTCCCCCTCCAAAATGAATAGCATCATTTCCTGCTACTCGGATTAAAATATCTTCAATTGCAGTATTTGCGACATAGGAACCACCGCCAGGTGTTCCTACATGGTGTTTTATCAAGATTTTACTTATACCTGCAACAGGCATAGTTTCGTTAATTTTACCTTCTGGAGTATATGCAAGACCAGGTTTAAATATTTCTTGTATTGCTTCATCTGATGACATATTTTTTTTTCACTTTTTTTTTTATTTTTTTATTTTTACCAGGGAACATAATTAGTTGTAGGTGGTTCAAGACTTGCATCTTTAGCACTAACCGATAAAATCCCAAGATTTAATTTTTCAAAAATGAAATTAATTAATGGTTCTGCTAAACCCGTCAATCCCTGCGCCAATACTCCAAGTGCTGGATATTTAAAATATGGGCTTTTCGCTTTTAATGCTACTGCCAAACCAATTCCAGATTTTGCGACATTTAGGGCAATAATTGAATCGCTTAAATCTACTCCGGGAATTAATGCAAGTCCTTTTTTAATTCCAATATCCGATAATTTCCCTCCAACAGCCCCCACTCCTATTAAGGAAGCGGAGATTAAAGGATTTACTGATGGCTTTTTGGATGTAATCTTTTTTGCTTCTTTCTTAACTTCTTTTCCGACTTTAGTTATTGCAGAAATCTTTTTTCACTTTTATTTTTTTTTAATAGATTAAAAATTACTTAATTAATTCAGATAGGCATATTTAAATAAATGGATGATTATTTTCATTGCGTAAGCTAAAATTTTTCTATTGAACAATGAAAAGGTTTTTAAATTGGAAGATAATAACGAAGGAACAATTTCCTTATCTGAATCAACGCCTGAAGTTGAGAGCGCCCCTCAAGAAAAGAATACTGAACTTATATTTACCGCCCTTGATAGGGCGATAAAAGAACAAAAACTTGGAGAAATTATAAAAAAAGCAGATGAAAAATATTCTTTAGATAAAACATCTGAAATAGAAACAGAGCAAATTTCACTAACTGAAACAAAGGTCACCTCATCCTTAATTAATTTTTTAATGAAACCTCCTTTTTTACTAACAGATAAAATCTTTAAAAAATTTGATATTGAACAACTTTCTGAAGAGGAAAAAGAGAATTTAAAAAGTTCAATTGTACAATTAATCCTCGAAAATTGGGATTCAAAAATAATCCAATGGTTGATAAAATATTTAAGTTTTGGAGACGCAACCAACAATTTTATAATAGCAATAATTGAAATTGTATTTCCTCGAATTTTGAAATTAGATTTAAAAAATGATGAAAATGACGAAAACAACAAAGAAAACAACAATTAATACTAATAATAAAAAAAAAAACGGAAAAGAAAAATTCACTCTGAACACACTTAAACCTGGTCAGAGAATGACTATATTCGGAATGACACAAACAGGAAAGACATTTTTAGCCGATAAGATTATAAGAAATTTAGGAAAACATAGATTAGTAGTCGTCCTTGATGTAAAGGACGAATATGATTTACCAACATTACCTCTTAATAAACTAAAAAATAAAAATTCGAAAGGATGTTATCGAATTAATAAAATTAAATATAATAAAGATGGTAAAAATTACGAAATTAAGAATTTTTTGAGTATTCTTGAATTTTTATCCGAAAATCTATTTAAACGCAGGAATTGCTTTCTTGTAGTTGACGAAATTGCGCGGGTTATTAAAAAACATGGAATGATGTATGATATTGCGCCAGAATTTGGGACATATTTATTACAGGGCGCAAAAAGAAAATGCGGATTAATAGCAATTAGCCAACGCCCCGCAATGGTACATCTTAGTATTCCAAATGAATCGGAACATATTTTATCTTTTTATATGCATGGAGAAAGAGATTTACTCGCAATAAAAAATTGGTTTTCAATTAAATCTGTTCAAAAATTAGATGACTATGAATTTATGAGATTTACAGTCCCCAAAAAGGTTATAAATCATTATAAATGGTACAAAACCAAGAAAATTGAATAAAATTAGAAGTTCTTAAAGCGATTTAAATTAATTTTCGTTATTAGGAAAAAAATTTTCATTATTCAGGAGAAAAATTTTCATCCTGTATTTGAAAAATTTTCATAGAATCTTCTTCAAATAAATCCTGTCCAAACAATTCATAATATTCTTCCCAAACTTTTGAATATTTAAGAATTTCATAAATCAGTAATGCTACACTAATTATTAATAATGTAATAATAATTCCCCATCCAAAAGATATTAAATCCATTTTATTATTCTCTATTTAAAATATTATTTTACTAATAAAAAAAAATTACTTCTTTTTTTTTAAAAAAATTGCAAATTGCAAATTGCAATGGAAACGAAACTCTCTATCTCTTATTTTTAATAATTAAATTTTTAAATTATGTTCTATAAATTAATGGGGGGGTATGCCAACGACATCATGCATGATGCGAATACGCCATCTACATCATGAAGCAAAACTCATAAAAGAGTTTTTTATTTTGGGACAGAGAGAGACCTTTATTTCCAATGCAGAATTTTAAATTTCAAAATAGAAAAATCTTTTTGAAAATGTCAGACAAAAAATATTTTTGTCAGACAATATTAAATATTAACTTATTAATAATCTATCAACCTATTAATAATCGAAATATTTATATAAAATGTCAGACAAATTATAAATATGTCAGACAATAATAAATTTAGAAAAACAATTCGATTAAAAAATGAAAATCAATTAAAAAATTGGAATCCTAAAAATGTCAGACAATTTTTGGAAAGTCAGACAATTAAAAAATTATCTCCAAAAATTGATTTTAAAAATATAAAAATAACACAGGATGACATGTGGTTTTTACATAAATATTTCACTCAAAAAGCCACAAGGGACGGGAAAAAAATATTAATTCCACAATTTATCGAATTATTAAAAAAAAATCTCTAATTGAGTAGTACTACCCAATTTTTTTTTCTTTATTTGTAAAATCACTAAATTTATTATAGTATTCATAAAATTTTTGCAAATAAATTTCTCCTAATTCTAAATCATTCAATTGTTTAATCAATTTATTTAAAATTGTTTCAGATGTTTTATAACCATATATCTTTTCAATTTTTAAATTTAAAATTGAATCTATTAAAAATAATAATTCAAAACTTTTTATGCTGATAGTAACCATAATTAATTATAAAAAATAATTTTTCTTATATGTTGTAATATCTGGATATATATAAATATTCGTGAAAGAACTGTTTCATGAACTTTTATATATATCTGCATATTACACTAAAATTCAATTAAAATGTAATACGCTAAGATGATCTATTTCTATCAATCGAAAGATGTAATATAATTTTCGGTAAATAGAAAAATGTAATATTTAGATATTCCACTATTAGATCTTTCGATTTTTGGAATAACATAATACATTTTTCGATTTTAGAAAAAACATAATATTACCATAATACTCTTTTCTAATTTACGAATAGTAGAATATCCATTTCGATTTATAGGAAATAATAATCCGACGATACTACAATATTTTGAATAATGAGCTCTGAAATCGAATTAAATTGTATTAAATGATAAGATTTAAAGTTAATTTGTTATTAAACTGAATTAATTTAAATAAAATTTAATTAAAAAATTAAAAAATTATCGAAACGTGAAAAAACATGGCAGTACCATTAACTATATTTGTTGCTTTAATTGCAGGGATTATTTCTATAGCAATGGCACTATATTTTAGATATTTGGTATTAAAAGAGGATCCTGGCAATGAAAAAATGATAGAAGTTGCGGGATATATCGAGGCCGGAGCAACAACTTATCTAAAAGTTCAATATAAAGTTTTAGGTATTTTTGTAGCTTGTCTTGCAATTGCCTTATTATTTTTACCTTCTCCATTCGAAACCAGTGATACCTATACAAGAGCTGTTTCTGGTGCAATAAATTGGGAACAAATGATTGCTTATTTAACTGGGGCTGTCGGTTCAATGTTCGCAGGCTGGCTAGGAATGTATGTAGGTGTGAAAGCAAATACTAGGGCAGCTCAAGGATGTACTAAAGGAACTAAAGAAGGATTTAATATTGCTTTCTTTGGTGGAGCAGTTATGGGGCTTGCAGTAGTAGGTGTTGCTTTAATCGGTTTATCTATTTGGTATATGATTATTCCTGATCCTAGCATTGTTTTAGGATTTAGTTTTGGTGCAAGTAGCGTTGCATTATTTATGAAATGTGGAGGAGGAATCTATACAAAAACGGCTGATGTAGGCGCTGATTTAGTGGGCAAAGCTGAATATGATCTTCCGGAAGATGACCCCCGAAATCCAGCTACAATCGCTGATAATGTGGGAGACAACGTTGGAGATATTGCAGGAATGGGTAGTGACCTTTTTGACTCCTATGTTGCTTCAATTATTGCTGCAATGATGTTAGCTGCATCTTTAGCTATAATTGTCGATGTTACTTTAACAACAGAAGCTCGATTTATCTATGTTGTATTTCCCGTGGTTTTATGTGGTGCAGGTTTAATTTCTTCTCTCATAGGAATATATATAATAAAAATGAAAGGTTCCGATGAACCTGGTAAAGCTTTAAACACTGGTACCTATTTGTCAACATTGATTTTTGCTGGATTGGCTGCCTTATTTACTTTAATTATGACAATAGAATTAACCAATAGTGAAGCAATTATGTTGTGGAGAAATTGGGGTGCAGCTGTGATAGGACTCTTTTCTGGAATAATAATTGGTTTTACGAGTGATTACTTCACAAGAGATGATAAAAAACCAACAAGATCAATGGCAGAAGCTGCTAAAGAAGGTCATGCTGTTGTCATTCTTAGTGGTTTCTCCTACGGGCTCATGAGTGTAGTACCTGCTGCTTTAGGAATAATTATTGCAATGGCTGTTGCTTATTTATTAGGTGGAGTTTTTGGAGTAGCAATGGCTGCAGTCGGAATGCTTGCTATTGTAGGAACAATTGTATCTAACGATGCTTATGGTCCTATTGTAGATAATGCACGTGCTATAGCAGAACAAGGAGATTTAGGAGATGAGGTAATACGTACAGCAGATCGTTTGGATTCTGCCGGAAATACAGCTAAAGCAATTACTAAAGGATTTGCCATTGGAGCCGCAAATTTAACAGTGCTTGCATTAATGTTTTCATTTACAACAGAAGCAAATAATATACAAGCAGGAACTATCCAAGCAATGGACTTACTTAAAATAAATGTTTTAATAGGTGCTTTTATTGGGGTTGTTATTCCAGCATTATTCTCTGCTCTATTGATTCTTGCCGTTCAGAGGAATGCTGCTAAAATGGTTGATGAAATTAGAAGGCAATTTGAATCTAATCCAAAGATTTTAAAAGGGGAAGAAGCCGCAGATTTTAATAAATGTATTGATATTGCAACAAAAGGTTCATTGAAAGAACTTATTTTTCCAAGTATTATTTCAATTGCAACACCATTAATGGTTGGGATTTTATTTGGTGTTGCGGCACTTGGAGCTTTCTTAGCGGGGGCTATTCTAAGTGGATTTGTCTTTGCAATTATGATGTCAAATGCTGGAGGCGCTTGGGATAATGCTAAAAAGTGGATTGAAGATGGTAATTTAGGTGGTAAAGGAACAGACGTTCATAAAGCTTCAATTACTGGAGATACTGTTGGAGACCCATTTAAGGATACAGCAGGGCCTTCCATTAATACTTTATTAGTAGTTATGTCTTTAACATCATCAATTTTTGTGGGGTTACTCATGTTATTCAATGCAGGAGCAGGATTAATAATTTTTTAGTAATTAAGTAGAAAAATATAAAATTTTCTTTCAATTTTTTTTTATTATTTTTTTCATATAGTTTTAAAGTAGTTTAAATCTTTTAGAAAAAATTAAATATTGCAAGTAGATTATATGAGTTATATTATGAGTTATATAACTGAAGTAAAAACTTCTTTAAAGAAAATTTCATCAATAATTGAAGGAATTAACGGATTAAATAGAGATTCAATGCCTAAATTAATAGAATATACTAAAAAGATCTTAGGATTAATTGAAAAATTTGAAGAAGAAAAAAATGCTAATTTAAAAACAATAGAATTCAATACGGATAATATCAATTCATTAAAAAACAAAATTTCTCAAGATAATCGCAATATTTCAAATTTAGAAGAAGAAATTGATGAATTAACTAAAGAACGTCAAAAATTGCTGGATACAATTCAATCTACACAAAATGACCTAACAGAAACTTTAGAGAAAATAAATACAACAAAAAAAGAATTTGAAAATCGAAATGAGCGTCTTAAAGATTTGGAATCTAAAATTCGGGAATTAGCCAAATTAAAAGAAGTCTTTGAAGCTAAATTAATAGAAATTCAACTTCAACTTGGTAATGATTTTGAAAAAAAAAGTAAAATTGTTGAGTCCTTTGGAAATAGAGTGGAAGCCATGAAATTATTAATAAAGAAAGATTATATCCACTCTTCACAAATGCAAGTTATTAAAACTCTACAAAAAGGTACATCTCTAGAAATAAAAAAAATAAGCGCAGCTGTAGATATGAAAGAAGAACAAATTAAAAAAATTCTTAGAAAAATGGTTGAGCTAAATGGACCAATTAAATATGATGAGACTGCTGGAACAGTTATCTTAAAAGAGGAGGTTGGTTTTTAATGAGCTCAAAAGAAATTTTGGCTTTAATAGAACAATTTGAAGGTGCATTAGATACATATAAGCAATCTCTACAGAAAAATAATGAAGAAATTATCCAGCATTTAAGTTTGACTTGGAAAAATATGCAATCTGAACAAAAAGAAATTAAAAAATTAGAAGATACAATACATGAACAAAATTCTGAAACAACTGAATTAAAGATCAAATCTGAAGAATTAGATAAAAAAGTCATGGACCTAAAGTCAAAAAGAGATGAATTAACCACAAAAATTACAGAGTTAAATAAAAACCTTGAAACAGCTACCGATGAGTTGAAAAAACCACAGTTTGAATTAGAAAATCTTATCTCAAAACTAGATTCTTTAAATGAAAAAATTACTACAAAAGAATCTGAAAAAACTAAGTTGGATCAAATAAAACTTGATAATGAACGTAGGGAGATTGAACTAAAAACTACTTTTTCCAAAGAAAAATTGGAAGAGCTAGATAATAAATTAAGCCAACTAAAAAGTGATAATTTCTTTGTATCATTTCTAATGGAATATTCAGATGAAGAGATCCCTGAAGTTGAGATTATCACAACCATTATGCAAAAGGGTAGTTGTAAGCTTGATGATTTGAAAAAGAAACTTGATGTACCTCCGATTATGGCTGTTCGGACGATTAAACAACTAGCTGTAAAAGGTATAATCAATCTCGATGAAACTAATAATACTGTCTCCATGCTTTAAAATTCTTTTTATTTTAAAACTTGCTTTTTTCTCGATTTCTTTAT
The DNA here is from genome assembly GCA_019058015.1 of Promethearchaeota archaeon. Taxonomy (GTDB): domain Archaea; phylum Asgardarchaeota; class Lokiarchaeia; order Sigyniarchaeales; family SOKP01; genus 6H3-1. The sequence goes on from JAHLWH010000123.1 coordinate 8,586, forward strand.
TATTCTAAAAGCATTTGAATAAGATCTGATTTAATCTCATCAAAATTATTACGATTCAAATTATATAATTTGATATCCTTCATTTGAAGTAGCATTTCTTTAATTGGATGCCTTAACTTTTGACCTATTGTTGCCAATATTGAATTATTGGATTTAAAGATTTCAGAAATCAAGGAGATAAACTTTTTAGAATATAATTCCATTTTTCCTATCTCATCTATTATTATTAGATTATTAGAATTGTTAATTGAAAAGCTTTCAAAACATTTTTCGAGAAACTGTTCAAACTCATCAACAAATACATTATAATTACCCACCATAAATTTAGTTTTTTTATTTAATTTACGAGATAACCAACATTCATTTTTTAAATTTATATCAATTGCTCTAAATCCTATCCGTTTTTGACCTTTTTTAACCTCAGTAGTTATAAAACCAAAAATTTTAATATTCATTTTTTTAAGTTGAATAGAGATCTGAGAAACAAAAGTTGTTTTACCACATCTAGGAGGACCAGTTATTAAAATTTTAAGCCTTTTACTCATCTTTTTTAATAATCGATTTTGTTAATTCTAAATATTTAAAAAATTACTGAAATTTTAAAAAAATTGGTTAATTATATTATTTATAGAAATACACCTAAAACTCTTAAATTTTTAATTTTATTTTCAAAAAATCAAATTAGGAGAATGATCCATAATATTAGAAATCACAATTGAAACAACTCAATTTTCTTATATATTAATCCCCTTATTACAAATTCTATTCTAAAAAATTAATAGAAGTCTAAAATGACAAGTGAAATAGTAGATAATATAATTCGGTTAAAAAGCCAAGGGTTAACAATAGAACAAATTTCAATATCAATAGGCTTTCCAGTGACATTAATATCTAAAATTTTAAATACTCCAATGGCATGTAAAAAACTTGAAAAAAAATTAAAAAAAATAAAAAAAAATAAGATAAAAATAAAAAAATTTTCTAAATTGAAAAAAGAACAAACACTACTATTGCAAAAACATAGGCTAGAACTAAAATTTGATCTTATTTGTTTAAATAATCATAAATTTACTAGAAAAGGAGAAGATTCTCATAAGAGACTTATATTTATTGATTATAAATGCAATAAAACAATTAAATTTTATTACAAATTTGATATGAAGGCTTCAAAAGGGGAATTTATTCTTGAATGTTGTAATTCTCAAATGGAGATGTTAAGTTCAAGTGCGTATTATATTTTTTATTGCCCTTTTTGTAAATTCAAACTCAAATTAATTGAAAAATTAGATTAATTCTACTTGTAAGATAGGATAGATAATATTGGGTATGAAAAGTACTTAAATATTATTTGAACTCTCAATTGAAAAATTCTTAAAACATTTCTCAAGAAAATCATCAAATTCATCAATAAACACATTATAATTGCCCACCATGTATTGAGTTTTTCTATTGATTTTTCGAGATAACCAACATTCATTGTTTGTATTGATATCAATTGCTCTAAATCCTATCCTTTTTTGATCTTTTTTAACTTCTATAGTAATGAATCCAAAAATATTTTTGTTCTTATTTTTAAGTTCAGAAGAAATCTTAGAAATTAAAGTAGTTTTTCCACATCGGGGAGGGCCAGTAATTAATATTTTTGAATACTTTTTCATATTTTCTAACAATCCTTTAGTTATATAAATTAAATTTTTATTTTTTAAAATTTAAATCAATACTTTTAAGAGATACCTATAATAAAATTTCATATAATGATTGAATTTCGAATAATATTATTATCTTTTATTCTAACTGTCTCTATATATGCAAATTACCTTTTATTTTTAATCAATTTCATTTTTGGGTTTTTATTCTTGGCAGTATTAATTATCAATACTCTATCATTACTAATAATATATTCCAAATATTTATGTTGGCCATATCACAAATGGATTTCTACTTCTTTAGTAAATATTCAAAAAGTTGAAATTCCTTCAAAAATCCAGGGTAAATATCTCAAAGGTTTAGTTATTAGAGATAAAAGAAGTGATCCAAAAGAAAAACAGATTGGAATTTTATTTCATCATGGATATTCTGGTCAAAAAGAGAAAAATTTTCACTTTATTATTCCTTTAGCCTTAAATGGATGTACAGTTTTATGTTATGACGCAAGAGGACACGGAGAATCAAAAAATAAGGCTTTTAATTCGAATGATTTTGTAGGAATCATGTCTGATGTTAAAAATGCAATTGATTTTTTAGAGAATATGGATAGGGTTGATAAAGATCGATTAATTATGATGGGCCATTCAATAGGTGCAATTGCGGCTTTATCCCAAGGATATCAAGATAAAAGACTAAAAAAAATTGTAGGATTAGCATCATCTTATGATTTATTAGATCTTTTTAATAAATATAAACGAAAAATATACTCAGTGACTGGTATCTTTCTTAAAATTATTAAAAGAAAAATTACAAAAAATTTAACGGTACCACTGGAAGAAATTAATAAAGAAATGTCCCCAAGATATTTTTTTGATAAAAAAAACTCCCTTCCCAATAAAGATAGAGTATATCTTGTGCATTGTAAAAAAGACATACAAATTGATTTTGAGGAAGCCTTAAAAATAAAAGAAATCTTAAAATTGCCCAATGAAAATGTTCTATTTTTAGAGAAACCAGAAAGAAAATATCTTAATTCTCATAGTTTTATGGGTCAAGCAACGATTATAAGTGATTTCCTAATAAAAGTCGCAAATGGTTTAAAAAGAAAAGATTTTCCAACATCTGTTTGAAATCCACTTTAGTAGATGTTATGTAAAAATCTTGATATAAATTATTGATTTTTATGATCTTGAGAAATCTAAATTTAATTCAAATTAATTTCTTTATTTTTTTTGAAATTGATATAACTTAAAAATGGAAAACGTATAAATATAATAAATATAAAATAATTTATATTATAATCAATTTAAATTAATTATAAAATTAGGATTAAAAAATAGCGATCCAAATTTAAAAAAGTATAATTTCCAATAAGAGAGGATTGAAAAGAATGCCTAAAAAAGAACTGTTTATAAAACGCGTTTATGAAATAGTCAATGAATTGAAAATACCACTCATAGATGAACGAGTTTATGAAGATGTAAGTTTTTCTGGAAAATTAGCGATAGCGAGTGTAAGATTTACATTTGAAGAAGATGAATCTGTTATAAGAGGGTTTTTGGGTTTAGCCGAGTATTTCCACACAGTTGTTATTAAATCTAAGGATAAATTTTTCATACCCCATGCTTCAATACTCTTTCAGCTTCAATCGGCGTAATTCCATTATTTTTCTTTTTTTAATTTCCCTATAGTGTCATTTTCTCGTAATTTAAATAATTTAATTAAATCAAAATTAAAAATCACATAATTAGTTTAAATAAAACCTTATAAGTTTTTAAAATGAGACTCTTATAATATTGTGATATTTTATACATTTAATTAATTTTTTAAGCCGAAAAAATATAAATACCATATAAATTTAAAAAATTTAATTTCATATATAATATTAAATTAAATGATTATTATTTTATAATTTGAGTGATTATTTTTGCCTTCTGATGAGAAAACAATTACACGGGTTATCAAGTATCTACGTAAAAGCTTAGGTGATTTATCTGAAGTTTTACAAGATACAGTTGATCAAATAAATGACTTTGGTAAATCCTTGAAAAAAGCAGAGAATGATATTAAAGGAGTAAAAGTTGAAAAAGGAAAAACAATTAGTTCTTCTTCAGTAAAGCTAACTCCGGAAGTAGAAGCTGGTGGTACTGCAAAAACACAAGCCGCATCTACTTTATTCGCTTTATTGGGTGGAGGTGGCGCAAAAACTACTGCCGCTCCAGTAGCTGCAGCAACACCATCTGCACCATTATCAGGACCGCCTAAAAGACCAGGACCACCTACAAAAGCTGGGCCACCTGCTAAATCAGGACCACCTTCAAAAAGTTTACCTCCCCCACCAAAATTGCCACCAGCTCCAGGACAAGCAGGACCACCTGCTAAGTCTGGTGCAGTAGTTTCAGCTCCTTCATTTGCAAAACGTGCCGGACCTCCTGTAGCACCATCTCTTGGAACAACTCCAGCTGCACCTAGTCCAGCTGTTGCATCCCAAGCAGGAGGAAGTTTAAGTACTCTAAGAGATGAAATGTTAGATGAATTAAATCGTTTAAAAAAGATTATGCGCGGAGATTAAATACTTATTATTTAATTTTATATTTAGTTTGATTAATAATTAAGATACTTTAACTTAAATTGAAGTAGTTGTTGGATTTTAAAAATTTTCTTCAAGTTTTTAATTATTAATTTATTAATCTGAGAGTGTTTTTTTTTAATAAATTTTTAATATTACAGCAAGAAAGTTATATCATATGCCAGAAAAGCGTTTTATTATATGTGAAGATGATGTTCCAATAGTTGTTCCTAAGAGAATTATGGTTTTTGCAGGACATCCGGATGATGAAATAGTAAGTTGCGGTGGAACACTCCTAAAATACTTGGAAATGGGCTCGGAAATTTGTGTTGTTGTTGCTACTGCTGGATTAGGAGGATATGCTAAGAAAGAACAAGAAGATACTATTTCAACTCAAAGAGAAAATGAATTAAAAAAATTATCAGAAATTTTAAGATGTGAATTTATAGAGTTAGAATATACTTCTTTAGAAATAAATCGTTCGAAAATATCACATATTACAAATTTGATTAGAGATTATAAACCTCATTTAATCCTAATACCTCATCACACTGATTTTCATCGAGTGCACCGAAATTTGTCATTCATTTCTCGGGAGGCAATATATCATTGTTGTACTGGCAAAGCATATGGAGGACATGAACGATCTTGGATACCATACGGTGTTTATTATTATGAGAGTCCTTCTTGCAAGTTTCAATATATTGAAAGTTCAGTCTTTATTATCGTAGATATTGAAGAATATTGGGAAAAGAAAAAAGAAATATTTAATCAAGTTTATGTCTCACAAAAAGAAGTATTATCGCGCGTTTTAGATTGGGCAGAGGACACCGCTATATTAAGGGGAAATGAAATAAATTCAAAGTATGGTGAGGGATATATCCCAGAAACTACATATGTACCGTTAAGGATATTATTAGTTTAAAAAAAGATAAAATTTAATATGTATTTCAATTAGTTTAAATTATTGAGGGAAGAAATAGAAATAATGGGAAATGTAACAATAATCTTGGACATAGGACAATTTTCAACAAAAATTGGTTTTGCCGGTGAAGATCATCCGAATAATGTTTTTTTTACATTAGTGGGGTTACCGAAATACCAAAATGTAGATCTTACATTAAGCAATCAGATTAGTGAATTATGTATAGGTAATGAAATCCAAGATGCAATGGGGTTGTATAAGCTCTTCCATCCGATACAGAATGGTAGAATTCAGGATTGGAATTATTATAAAAAAATTCTTGAGTATATATTTTATAATCTACGTGTTGATCCAATTGTAACTAATGTATTATATGCTGTCCATCCTTTAAGTCCAAAACAAGATAAAAGAAGACTATTTGAGATATTTTTAGAAAAATTTAATTGTGCTAGTTTTTATCCAGTTTTAGATTCACTTCTAACGCTTTATTCGGGCGGGTTTCAAACAGGTTTGATTATTGAAATTGGAGATAGTGGCACTAGAATTGTTCCAGTTTATGAAGGTTTTCAGCTATCGCATGCTATTAAGATATTAGACCTTGGGGGTAATTTGATTACTGAGTTTATGGAATATCAATTAAAACAAGCTGGATTTACTGCAGATTCATCTGTTAAGAAACAAATTATCCGAGTTATCAAAGAAAAAGCATGTTTTATTTCATTGGATTTTAAGGAAGATATGAAACGTTATGAAGAATATAGAAAACAATTCTCATTACCAGATGGTGAAATCTTAGAAATAGATAAGCTTAGATTTTTAATTCCTGAATTAATCTTTAATCCCTCACTTTATAATTTAGAAATTTCTCCATTACATAAAGCAATTTTAGAATGCATAGAAGAGTGTGATGTAAATATTAGACCAAAATTACTAGGCAATATTTTTCTTTCCGGGGGTTCATCAATGTTTCCAAATTTTAAGTCTAGACTCTATAAGGAATTAGAATTATCTTTGGCTAAAAAGAAAAAGAAAATGCAAATTGTTAAAATAATTGCTCCTAAAGAACGTATGTTTTCGGTTTGGATTGGAGGATCAATATTAGGAATGATCCCTGAATTTTCAGAAAGTTGGGTTACGCGAGATCAATATTATAATGATGATATTCCAGAAAATTTATTGTAGTATATTAATTAATTAAATTTTTATCTTAAATGGTAATTTATAATAGGGCGTTTTAAATTTTAGTATCTCATTAAATATTCTGAGATTGGGCTTATATACTTGAAGATAAGGGGGTTATTCATTTCTTTTATGATCTATTTTAGATATAAAAGTATGAGGTATATTAGCATGTACTTTTATACTTATCCCAATTTGATATTCAAGTGCAATTAAATCATCAACTATTAAATTTTTAATTGTCTCGTTAATTCTTGAAATTCTCTTTTCATAATTCCTTTTCTAAGTATTGCAGGTGATTACAGGTGATAAGTTTCTTTTCATTCTTATCAGTACAAGTTATTTATTATATATGTGCTTAAAATAACATAAATTTTTAGTACTAGAAAAGTTCTAGATTTAATAGTCACAAAAGGTACTTTAAGTTTACAATAAAATAGAATATGTGATAGTAAAATGCCAATTTGCCCGTATTGTGAAGAAGATATTTCCATAAAAGATCTTGATATAGAAGAAAAAGCATTGATGGGAGTATACCATAAATTTAAAATGTATAGTTGTTCTAAATGTAAAAAAATATTAGGATTCTCTGAAAGCTGGGGAGAATAAGATATTTCTAAAACTTTTTTTTTAATTATCTTAAAAATTAAATTTTTATCTTAAATGGTAATTTATAATAGGGTGTTTTAAATTTTAGCACTTCATTAAATATTCTGAGATTGGGCTCATATACTTGAAGGTAAGGTGGTTTTTCATTTCTTTTAGGATTTATTTTAGATATAAAAGTGTGAGGGACATTAGCATTTACTTTTATACTAACACCAATTTGATATTCAAATGCAATTAAATCATCCACTGTTAAATTATTAATTATCTCATTAATTTTCAAAATTCTCTTTTCATAATTCATTATGTTTAATCTAGAGATAATTCGGTTGGCTAGGTTAGGCACAATTAAATAAGCTATCCCTAATGCTTTCTCTTTTGAAATTAATTGCACAACCCATTCGGGAAATGGATGGCTTTCTAAATATTGTTCTTCTTCAATATTTAGAACTAAATCACCAACTAAAAAAGTCCCACCTTTATCAAAATTAAATCTAGGTTTGAAATTTTTTAAACCTGGTGGAGCAAGTTGAATTTCAAATAAATGTTTGAAATTTTCTTCTCTTTCAATATAATCTTTTAATCTAATAATAGATTTTATATTATTAACATTCTCAGACATTTTTTCAACACTTCAATTATATAAAATTAAATGTAATATCTGAATATTATCTTATTTTTAATTTTTTTAGAAATTATTAATATTTAATTTTAATTCAAAATTAATGGTTTTGAAAAAGAAATGGATAATATTGATGATTTATCTAAAATTGAGGATATATATTATAAACCTAATTACACAATGTTATTAAATCGTATTCAAAGAATTAAAGATGCTAGAAAAAATAAACTCATAGAAATCATGTTAGACGGCCATTGGCATTCAGAAAATGAATTAGTTAGGTTTGCAAAAAGATTTGGCTATATTGGTGTGGTAACATTAAGTACAATGATGACTTCCTTAAAAAAAAAAATTGATTCAAATTTTTTAATTAGAAAATCTGTAAATAATATGAATTATTACAAGATTTCGGATAATTATGTTGGGTTAGCACGTGCAGCCTTCACAGATTATAGATCTCTATAATAATGTGTATCTTTTTTTTTAAATTCTCAAGAAAATAGAATTAATTTAGAAAAGGTTATTTTAGGACTTTTTTAAAATTTTTATCGAAATTATATTTAAAACAAGGATTATATATAGTAAATAATATCCAAATCCAAAAAATGCAGTAGATAAGCTATTAAATATAACAAAAATATAATCTAAAGTATAAATAAATAAGGTTAGCAATATAAATAATATATTAAACTTATATAGTTTTTTTGAATGTTTAGGATTTGATTTAGGGGACGATGCCATTATTCCAAACAATCCAGTTAGAAAAAATAGCAGCCAAATAGATATTGCTATGAAATTTTCAATCGAACTAAATCCAAGTGATGTATATCCAATATCATTAGAAATATAGCCCCAAGAAAAGTATTCTACATTATTAATGATCAAAATTGAAAAATTTAAGATGGAATTAGCTGTCTCATTTGAAAAACTAAATGGAACACCTGCAATAAACGCTAATATTATTGAAAGGAATCCAGCTGCAAATCCAGTTTTTCTTAATTTCATTTTAAATTTTCTCCAACATATTCTACTTTTGATTTACTTTATATTTATTCTGTTTCAAGGGGATGACTGCGTATGGCAATTAAAGCGAGTATTAAATTAATTATTAATACATAATAACCATTTCCGAGAGAGGTAAATAAACCCATAAAATCTATTGCAATACGAATTAACTCAATACTATTTAGCGGTATAAAAATTGAGATATAAATTATCACAATAAGTATTAATAATGAATTAAGGGACATTATTGCCTTACCTGACATCCTTTCCATTGTACTTCCCACTATAGTTATGATTCCAGTAATTATCATAAAAAGATTTAACATAAAGAAACTGATTAAATTAGCTTCTAACCATGATTGAACCACTAATTTTGATTGGTCGATGGTTCCCCAGATAAAAAAATCAATATTATTATTACTGAATAAACTTAGTGAAATTGACGCATAAGAAGAAATTCCAGAGTCGAAGTAAATTCCTAAAGGAATAGACTGAAGAAAACTAATAATAATACTTAGAATTCCTGAGCAAAATCCTATTTTATTCATAAATGTCAATCTTGAAAAAATTATTTTAAATAATTTTTAGTTTTAAATAATAAAAAGTTATGTTAAACTTATAAAAAAATATCATCCATAAAATAAACTTAGAAAAATTAAAAAGACAGAAGATATTAAAATGTGAATCCCTGCAAAAATTGCTCCATTTTTTAATAATCTTTTATAAGTAAAATTTTCTACTTTATTTTCTTGAGCCATTTTTAAAGTAAAAACGTCACACATAGCACCTTGAGGTAAAATATTACCACCCAAATTTACCCCAACTAACAAAGCAAATATTAGGGGAATTGGTGAAAAATTATAATCTCCAATCAAACTATCGATAATTGGTAAAAATAATAACATTGTTGGAGTGTTTGCTAATATTCCTGATAAAAAACTTACACTCAATAAAATTATTAGACTTATGATGTATATATTAAAATTTTGTAATGCGCCCAATTGAAACAAATCAAAAATTCCAACAATTTGCAAACATCCAATCACTACAAATAATGCAATAAGAAAGAATATAATTTCCCAATTAATTTCTTTTAAAATTTCTTTTAAAGGACGTTCTCCGCGTTTATTATTTACAAGAACCATGATCATAGCTGCAATTAACGCTACAATATATATCTCAGGAATTATGACAAAGGATATTATTATTAATAGAAAAGCTATTCCATTAAATATGAATAATTTTTTATCAGTTATTACCATGGATGGATCTAAAATTTCCATTATTAATTGACTTTGCTCGAATTCCATTTTTGGTTCTTTTCTTAATATTAGAATATCAATAAAAAGAATTGTTAGAAAAAGTAATATTAATGCGATAGGCCAGTAGTTGATAACAAAATATATTGTATCAAGTTGGAAATGCTGGGCTATAATAATATTTTCTCCGGAAGAAAATGGTGTGAAAATACTTCCAATATTAATAACAATTGTTAAAGCAAGTAAATAAGTGCCAGCCTTTATTTTTAAAAAATTACATATCCTTATTATTATTGGAACTAAGATTAATGCAACAACAACATCAGAGATCACTGCAGCTAATATAGCGCCGGTCAAACAAATTATATATAAAAATAACCGCTGATTTCCCCTTGACAGTCGAAACATCCTAATTGCTACATATTCTAATACATTCGACTCTTGTAAAATTTGAGTAATTATTTGCATACTTAAAATAACAATAAGCGCTTTAAATTCAATGTAATTCATAAATTCCTCAAATGTAATTGGTGTGCTTAAACTTACAATAACTATACATAAGATCATTCCCAATAATGAAATACTTACAAAATCCAACTTCTCTTTACTATATGAAACGAGAATGATAATAAAAATAATAAAAATAAGAATAGCACTAATAATCTCCATGATTTACACTAATATACTTAAGATTTTAAATCTTGCGTGTTTGATGATATTTCTTAAATATTGCAATTATATCTTCATAATAATTGATTATGATGATTTAACGTAAAATTTTTTATTTATATACAACCTCTCGTAAAATATATTAAAAATTCAGTAAAATACTAAATAAGATATTTATTTAAATTAAACAATTATTTAGATTTTTTATAAAAAACAAATTGTCTCACTTTCATAGTAAAGATTTTGAATGAATTAATAATTTGTGAAAAAAGAAAGGCAGCAGAAGCTATTGCAAATGCAATAGGGATACCGGATAAATTATCATTTAATAAATTATTCTATTATTACATTAAAGATAAAAATATTTATGTAGTTCCTCTACGCGGTCATATTAAAGAATACCGTAATACCGACAAGTATAAGAGTTGGACTAAGACTGATCCCCGTGATATTTTAACAAATTCCGACTCAATTTTTAAATTCCCCTCTACATATGCAAATAACTACATCCGTTTATTAGCATTTATTTCTAAAAAATTGAATATTAATTCTTGTATCATAGGTACCGATGCGGATGTCGAGGGTTGTAATATAGGCTTAGTTGACGCATATTCAGTTGTAAAAAATTCTAAAAATATTACTAAGATAAGTCAATTATGGCTTAGTTCGCTTCAAAAACAGGATATTATCAGAGCTTATAACAATCAGATACAACCTAAATGGAGTTGGGCTTATGCAGGTGAGGCACGGGCAATTATCGATGCAATTATCGGTTTTTCAGCCACAAGAGAAGTTTCTTTAACATTGAAGTCTTTGACAAAGAAAGCTAATGTGCAATTTGTTTCTATTGGAAGAGTTCAAACATGTCTCTTATATCTAATATTTTTAAGAGAGACTCAAATTAGAAACTTTATTCCAAAGCCGTTTTGGGTAATTAATGCGATTGTAGAGAATAATGGTTTCAAATATGTTTGCCCGAATCTAAAAAATCCCATTCAGGATAAGAAAACTGCAGAAAATGTTTTTAACAAAATTCAGAATGAGAGAATTGGATTCATAAAAAATAAAAATTCTAGAACCGTTTTGAAATATCCTCCCACACCTCTAAATACTTCTAAAGCCTTGCAACTTATTATTAAACACTCAAATGTTACAGCTATGCATGCATTGAAGATTATGGAAGACCTTTATCTTAATCAGTTAATTACCTATCCAAGAACGGATACGGATAAATATAAGGAAAGTTTTAACCATAAAGAAAATATTACTCAGTTTCTTACACATACAGATTATGGAGATTTCTCTCGATTCTTAATAAATAAAAATAAAACTATTCCCAATCAAGGTAAAAAAGATGCACAAGACCACCCTCCAATCACTACGATAAAAAGTGTAGATTTAACAGATAAAATCTTTCCTTCCCAACTTCATTCTAAAGTATACGACCTACTGGCAAGATATTATTTATCACTTTTTTCTAGCCCAGGAAAAGCAATTAAAACTAAGTGTATCTTTTCCGTAGGAAATGAAGATTTTGTCTTAAAAAATGCTGTACTAATAGAAAAAGGACCATATGAAATTGCTCCATTTTTAATGCAGAAGTATAATCCACCTTTAAAACTACCTGACAAACATAATAATTTAGATATAAAATCAATCGAACTTGACGATCGGGAGACAAAACCCCCTCCGAGATATACTGATAATTCATTAATAAAATTAATGGAGACACAAAAAATCGGGACAAAAAGCACGAGACCAGGTATGATTCAACTATTGATAGATAGAAAATATATTGAAAGAGAAAAAAAATCTGTTCGATTAACTGAATTAGGATATGTTTTAATTGACAACTTAAAAGATATCTGGTTAGAATTTTTGCAGCCAAGTTTTACTGCTTATGTAGAAAATTATTTAGAACAAATAAAGGAGGGCAAAATCGATTGGAAATTCGTATCAGAAAAAATAAAGCTAGAATTTTTAAATTTATTCGATAAGTTCAGGAAAAGAAAGCCTATTTTTTTAAAGAAGTTCGAAGATTCACAAATTTCAATTCAAGCAAATATACGGCAAGAAACAAAATCTCTATGTTCGGTATGCAAAAAAGCACCGATGGTTGTCATAAGAACAAAAAAGAAAACAAGATTTCTGGCTTGTAAGTCAGAAGATTGTAAAACTACTTTTGCTTTACCTCAGAGAGGGACTATTTCCATTCTAAAGAATGCCAACTGTCAAAAATGTGGTTTTAATGTATTTAGAATAAAAACATCAAAAAAAGGTAAATATTTTGATTATCATTTATGTCCTCTCTGTTGGAATTATGGATTAAAGGAGAAAATAGACGGTTATGGCTTTTGTTCTAAATGTGAGAATTTTGAAATTAAAAATGGACAGTGTATAAAAAAATAAATAGAGATGGATAAAAGATTATGTATCAAATCATATCTCTCTTTTTAAAAATTAAATAAAATATTAGAAGGAATCTTCTTTAGTAATCATGTGTCTAAAAAATTTATTAATAAAAATCCTGAATGGCTAAAAAACTATTCCAAAAAACAAGTTTCTATCGAGAAAGCAATCACAAAATTTATTAAACCTGGAGATAGAATTTTCATTGACTCTGGTTGTTCTGAGCCTATTGATCTTATTAAAAAATTAATAGAACTTGGACCAACACTTCCAGATGTTGAGATATTACATTTTTTAAGCCTTAGTGATCTTAATTATTATGAAACCGCTAGTGGAATAGAAGATCTCTTTAGACATAACGCTTTTTTTATTGGAGCAAGCCTTAGAAAAGCAATCCAAGCAGGATTAGCAGATTATACTCCAATGCTTTTATCTGAAATTCCTCGTCTTTTTAAGCAAGGACGCATGCATTTGGATACTTCCCTTATCCAAATTAGCACTCCAGACAAATATGGATTCTGTAGTTATGGGATTAATGTCGATATTGTAAAACCAATTACGGAAGAAGCTAATTTTGTCGTAGCCGAAATCAATCCCAATATGCCAAGAACATTGGGTAATTCATTTATTCATATGGATGATATTGATGCATTTATTTTATCTGATCATGATATAATTGAATTTAATTATAAACCTCCAAATGAGGTTGCAAATAAGATTGGTAAATTTGTAGCTTCCTTAGTTGAAAACGAGTCAACTCTACAAATGGGTATTGGTCAGATTCCTAATGCATTTACGAGATATTTAGATGATAAAAAAGATCTTGGAGTACATAGTGAGGTTTTCTCAGATGGTGTAGTTGATTTAGTTGAAAAAGGTATTGTTACTTGTAAAAAGAAAACAATTCATAAAGATAAAATTATTGTTTCTTTTGTGATGGGTTCTCGCAGACTTTATGACTTTGTTGATGATAACCCAAGTGTTGAATTTTACCCATCTGATTATGTTAATGATCTATTCATTATTGCCCAAAATAGGAAGCAAGTTGCAATAAATGCAGCACTCACTGTAGATTTAACAGGACAGGTTAATGCCGATTCTCTTGGACATCATTTTTATAGTGGCATAGGAGGGCAAGTAGATTTCATTAGAGGGGCGAGTAGATGTAAAGAAGGAAAACCAATTATAGTCTTGCCCTCAACAGCTGTTTTACCAGATGGAAAAGATGTTTCAAGAATAGTTCCTTATTTAGCACCAGGGACAGGAGTTGTTATTACACGTGGAGATGTTCATTACGTCATAACAGAATGGGGAATAGCATATTTATATGGAAAAAGTATAAGAGAAAGAGTTCTTCAGATGATTAATATAGCGCATCCGGATTTTCGGGAAGACTTATTAGAACATGCTAAAAAATGGCATTATGTGTATTCAGATCAAAAATTACCCATTTCTGTTGATGGGAGAATTAGTCTATATCCTGAAAAGTATGAGACTAGATTAATCTTATCAAATAATGTTTCATTGAAAGTTCGGCCTATTAAGCCAACTGATGAAAGAATGTTACAAGATCTTTATTATTCCTTAGATAAACAAGATCGATATTATAGATTCTTTTCGCCTATTATAGATTTTCGACACAAGAAAATTCAACCATATGTCAATATTGACTATTCAACGGATATGATCATAGTTGCAATATATGAAAATAATGGAAATGCAAAAATCGTGGGAATAGGTGGGTTTTTCAAGACGCACATGCCTTCAAATTGTGAATTAGCTTTTACTGTACGTAAAGAATGGCGAGGATTGGGCATTTCAAAATTTTTATTACATTATTTAGCAACTATTGCACGCGAATTGCGATATAATTCATTTTCCGGATCAATACTTTTACAAAATAAACCAATGCTTCATATAATCCATAACTCAGGATATCCATTAATTGGAACGCAAATTGAAGGAGGAATTACAACCTTCACTATAGATATCACAAAAAAACAAAAGTAGAAAATATTTCTTATTTACTTATTATTTTAATTATTGTTTCAATCTCCGAAAAAAATATACCTTTAATTTCCTCCGATAAATTGGAATTATCTAATGCCTCTTTTAACTTATACAATTTAAAAACAGAATCTGAAAAAAGAACTACCAAATTCCTTATGTGAAATTTATTTAATTTTAATTTAGAATTTGTTAAAATTTCAACTAAAGTATTCTCTTCTTTTATAAGCATCTTCAATATTTTTGATGCATTCTTTTTTATGGCAAGATTTTGATTATCTAAGAAAGATATTAGTATGTAAGCATATTTAATTGATTGATATTTCTTATCTGTTGCTAGAATCTCTAAAGCTTTTAGTCTCAACTCAACATAATCATCTTTTAAAGAATTGTAAAATAGTTGAATCGAGTTTTCATCTAAATCTTGGCTCTTTCCAATTTTACCTAATGATTCAATTATTTCCTTTCTTACCCATTGATCGGATTTATAATAAAAATTATTTAAAAATTTGATTATATCTGATGGGATTTCATTACTTTTCCCGATTTCTCCAATAGCATAAACAAGATTTAATATAACTTTTTCAGTTAATTCTTGTGGTATTTTTTTTATTAATGATATAATTATTTGTAAATTGTTGGTACTTGGATTTTTAGCCAAATTAAGAATTTGATCATTTAATTCATCTAAAAAATCATCATTAAGATAACCTAAATTTTTTTTATTTTTTAGAAGTTCAATAATATCTTTTTCTTTTTTCATATTAGATCAGATTATTAATTAACATTTTTAAAAAAAAGTCAAATATTAAATAATGGAAGTGTATAATATTATTCTAAGGTTACTTTAAAACCTTTATTTACTTTAAAATGTAATTTAACCAGAAATCAAAAGTGATTTAAATATGAAAATTATTTTTAAAAAAAGATTAACAAGGAAAATCTTAGCACTGAGTTTCTTAATTCTTATCTTAATGATGCCGTTTTTAGTTATGATTCCATTGAATTATGCTAGTCCAGGTTTAAATAATAATATTAAATCTCAGGCGGAAAACTCTGGTGTAGATTCAATATTATGGAAATTAGGTAAAGGATTACCCGGTACTGGTGCTACAATGCAACCAAGATTAGTAAATTTTACTAATGGAGGGGAAAAATTAATAGTCGTTGGAACAGATGGAGGCATCGCTACAATTACATTAAATGGATTAATCAATATGAGTTATAGGACTTTTGGAAGTGTTATTAATTTTGCAACTATCAAGGATATTTCAGGTGATTTAGCAGATGATCTTGTTCTTATTACTTATGATCAAGAATATCCGAATGTAATTGCAATAGCTTCCAACAATGGCTCAGAAATATGGAAATTTAAACCTACAATAGAAGGAATTGATCCCACAACCTATGCAATGCATGATTTTATTACTAATACTTGGGACATCAAAATTATAAACGATATTAACGATGATTCCATACCTGAAATTGCAATTTCTTCATGGTTTAGATTATTTATTGTAAGTGGAAAAGATGGAAATGAATTATGGATAAATAAAAATGATTTTACTAATGATATTTGGAAACTAGAAGTATTGGAAGATATAAACGGTAACGGATTTGAAACTATTATCGCAGGTTCAGAGGAAGGGAAATTAGGGGCATTTGATTCAAAAGATGGGACAAAACTATGGACATATAATGTTGAAAAATCGATTATACCAGTTTATGCGATGTTCGGGGTTTCTGATGAAGAAGTACCTAATTCCATTGATGATATTAAAATAATTAGCGATGTAGATAATGATAATTATAATGATATCTTAATTGCTGCTGATGATGGATATTTAAGATTAATATCAGGGTTTTCTGGTCTTGAACTAGATAATGTTATGTGTTTTGATATGGCTAATATTACAATGCCAATATATATATCTGGTTCATCCGTTTCTCCTTATACTTCGGCTAAAAGAATATTTATGAAATCTGGAATAAAAATATATGAAATTCCAGACATTAACAATGATAGTATAACTGAATATATATCAATTGCTTGTGACCTTGATTATAAAGAACTAAACCAATATTATATTTATGGTAAGATATTTAATATTAATCCAGAGCCCGGAGATGATAAAATTAATATTACTACTAGTTTAAATTGGTCCTGTAATAAGTTTTATTTTGGTTCCTATCCAGAAATAATTGACTTAGAGTCAAATATACAAATTTATTTATATTCACTTACAGAAAGTGGTTGGGAATCTAAGACGTCAGTGATTAATCGATATGCTATTGATGATACAGAATCACAAAATCCAACAATTGTTTATGAAGATGAGGATACGGTTGATTATTATAGCTATAGCACTTATTTTCCAGAAAAAGAAGAAGGTCATTATCTATTAAATATCGGAGATGTAAATTCGGATGGTGTAGATGATTTATTTGCGATTAGTGCCAATGGTCGTTATTTATGCATTGATTGTAAAAATGACAAGACAATATGGGTAAGAACTAGAAGTGAGGCTTCTGAAACTGAATTACTAGAAATTGAAGATATAAATAATGATGGTTTAGAAGATTTCTTAGTTAAGAAAATTGGTATTTTTGATCCAAGTTGGATTATATCTGATGATGGTGGTTATACAGAAGAGCCAGAACCGGAAGCTCAAATTATAAATGAATTATTTGTAATTGACGCCAAAACAGGAAATATAATTTGGTCCTTTAATATTCCCTCTCCTCAATATTATGAAGGATTAATGGACCTTTTAAATATAGGAGATGTAAATAATGACAACATTAGTGATTATGCCGCGTGGATTATACCCTCTGGAATACCCTCTGAAATAACTGATATTATAAGAAACCTTTCAGATGACGATTCTCTTCCATCAGATACTAACATGGAAAATGTGTACAGAGCTTTATTATATGAATATACAAAAATTTTAGCCATAGATGGTTCAGATGGTGCAATATTCTGGAATACATCATTGTTAGGGTTTCCATATAAATTTTATAGACATTATGAGTATAATGGAAACTATACAGGTCCAATTAAAGTGGATACTGGAGAATTTCAGATTATTAATAGAATAAGTGAAAAATTTCCAGATAGTTGGTTTTCGGGTCAAGATATCGACTGGAATAAATATTGGGAAATACAAACACTTTCACACGCAAACGAGTTGCAAATCGAATATGGTGAATCTTCTGATAATTTAATTAATCTACAAGGAAAACAAGATGGAAACTATACAATTACTTCCCAAAACTCTTCAGAATCTTCAGAATCATTAAAAATAGGCAATTCGTTAAATAGCACTTCAATTGGAACCATTGAAAGTGATGATAATCTTTATTGGGTTATAAATTCAAATAATAACAAAACACAAATAGAATTATCATTTAATCAGTCTCAAAATATTGGAAAGGAATTACAATATCTAGTTGTGGATTATAAAGGATTTATTTTTAATAATCCAATTGAGCAAATAGATATCTCTATCTATAATTTCTCTAATACAAATTGGATGAAATTAAGTATTAATGGCATCAATCAAACTGATACCGATACAAAAATGACTAAGCACTTACAAAACATCAGTGGCTTAACATCTGGTTCTAATGATTTAGTAAAAATAAGATTAGAAGCACAAGATGAATCCTTATTTACTCTTATTATTGATTTATTGGTAGTAAAATATATCTACACTTATGGGAATTATAGCATTAAGGCTGCACAAGATGGAAGTTCATGGAAAGCTATTTTAAATCTAACAATACCTGTAGATCTTAGTGACGATAAATCTTTAGGACTTATAGATTATCCCCTTTCCCAAATCGAAAGATTTTCTGCTCTTAAAATGCAAA
>JAHLWH010000124.1 GCA_019058015.1 Promethearchaeota archaeon
ATGCAGTAGGAAACATTGAGGAAATAAAAACTCTTTTAGTGAACTTGGTAGATATTAATGATGGAGAAGATAATGGAGAAGATAACGGAGGAGATAATGGAGGAGAAAGTGAAGGATCCAGAGGATTAATACTTGGTTATGATATATATGCCTTAATCGGCATAGTTTCCGTAATTTTAGTAATTCTCATAAAAAAGCGATCTAAATTTTGTAATTAATTTTTTTTCCTATTTATTTATCTTCTTTTGATATTCCAATTTTTTCCTTTAAATTAAAGATAATTTATCTAATTTCAAGATTTTAGAATCAATAAAATCAATCAACAATAATAATATGTAGGTTAAAAAAAACGATAATTGTAATTCTACGAAATATAGTGCCAATAATTTTCTTAATGTCTCAAGGTATCATCCCTCTAAAAGAGGTATTTATAATTTTATTCAAATGCTAACCATTCTCTTTTCTGCTGTTGGAGTGCTTTTAATTTGTTTTTTATTTAGTATAACTCTTTTTTTTATAGATCTTATAAAAATTAGAAAAATTTTTAAAAATAAAAGGGGGATAATTTACATTAATGGAAAAATTAAAATTTCCTTAATAAAACTGGGGTGGAATAAATGTGATTCAGTTATTAAAAGTATTAGATACTGGTGAAACAGAAGAAATAAAAATTGATAAAATATAAAGAATATCCTAAAACTTATGAAGTGTATATAATCATTAATAATCACCATAAGAGAGCAATTTGGTTATGGAAGGGGACAGAATCATCAGTTAGAAAAAAATTTATAGGAGCACAAACAAGTCAAGATTTAAGAGGAAAAATAGGCTTGGATTATTCAGTTGTGCCGATAAATGAGGGAAAGGAACCCTCAGATTTCTTTAAATTAATAGAAGCGAATTATATAGTTGTGGGGACTATAATGGAAAAAATGATATTGATGATTACGATCTCTCATAATCATTTAACGAAGATCATATTTAAATGTTCTATTTCTAAAAGTATGTTATCAGATTAAATGTTTAATTTAAAATAAAGGAGATAATAAATGAAGCACACGAAAATTTCTTACTTTATAGACCCAAAAGATGGTCCTAAATTGAATCAAATATCACAACTTGAGACCATTATTCTTACGGGACTTCATGGTGAAAAAATGATGATGGTGCTCAATACAACAAAAGTAGGTAGTACTGTACCTCTACATTCCCATCCACATGAGCAAATAGGTATGGTCTATTCTGGTAAAGCGAAATTGCGTATTGGCAACGAGGAGAGAGTTGTTCAAAAGGGAGATTTTTATTGTATTCCACCAAATACTCCACATAGCGATACCTGCATTGGTAATGAACCCTTTATAATGCTTGATATTTTCTACCCCGTTCGCGAGGACTTCATTGAAAGAGTTAAAAAAACATAAAGGCAAAATTAATTTAATTCTTCTTATCTGTATTATGGGTAGATGATTATCTAAGAAAAAAATATAATATTTTTAATCTAATGATTTTATTTTAATAAATATTAACTTAAAAAAATTAATGTAATGAAGAAGCAAAAAAAACACGGCGTTTTTATAAAAGAGGGGAAGTTTTTCAACATCAAAATGATTTACAATCAAGGTAAAAAATTATATCAATATGATTTTATCCCCAAAAAAACATATTTCAAATCTCCAATGATAAATGATTTTAATCAACACCTTAGTGGAGGATGGTACATCGCAGAAATGCCCACTGAAGAAGATGTAAAAAAACAAATATTTCAGAGAACCATAGATCGCAAAAAACCCTTTGGAGTTTTATGTCAAAATACACTTGAAGAAGCAAAACAATATTGTAAAGTTGCGAAATTAAAAGGACTATTTTCCGAATATCAAAAAAGAGAAAAAGGTTATCAAGTTATTCTCGGTCAGAAGGGAAGTTTAAATGATTTATTTGACCTTGAAGCACTTAAAAAAGATTATTCGGCTTTTGACGATATCGTACAAGAAATCGATGCAAAAAAAGATAAAAAATTATTTGAGTATATAGATAAGTGGGATACAGAGTTAGGTGCAAAATTATGGGAGACAGGTTTAATTTTAGGTTATCCTATCGAGAATACGTTATCTCTCTATTATAAAGATTTAAATAAAATAGAATAGGATTTAGATATCAATTCGCTTTTAATTATTATAGATTAAAAAGTGCAATTTTTTTTAAAAGGTAATTTTTATGAACGAAATTAAAATTGAAAATAAAGAAAAAACATTTACTGAAGCAGAAATAAAAGCTAATAAAAAAAAATTCTTACACTATTTCATCTTTATGTGTTCATTTATACCAATCTCTGCTATTATCTATTTTTGTATTGGTATTCCATATCTTCTTAGCGGCACTTCTAATGAAATTGCCATATTTATCTTGTCAATATTTATACCCATATGTTTAATCGTTTTATATATTGTATTGGGCATTGTTGCTATAATTCTTCTTATGGGTTATTTGAAATTGCGGAAAATGTTGAAAGAAGGAAACTTCTTAAAATAATACATCATC
>JAHLWH010000125.1 GCA_019058015.1 Promethearchaeota archaeon
AAAATTAGATGTGAGATGTCTCAAGACTCAATAATTTGTAATGTGCTACAAGAACTTCAATAAAATAATTTCAAGTAATAATTTTACTTCTTGTATTTTATAAATCTCTAAATTTACGTGCCCTAATTATTTTTTATTTTCGATATATCAATCCATTGATAATAAATAATACAGAATTAATCTCATAATAAGATTTTTTATAACCTATTATTCCGTACTTAAAAATTATCGACAAATTTTATTTAAAATAAAAAAACAATAATGGATTAATATAATGACAATAAACAATAAACAGCCTCAGCCAAGTATTCCAATTAATAAAATCAAAAGATTTGAAGATTTTTTCAGGTTATTCCAAGAAAAACCTACTGAATTTAAATATAGAGATAAAATTTCAAATATTTACGCAGAAGGAGATAATACTCTTGAATTTTTATTTGAAGATCTAAATGCATTTGATCCCGCATTAGCAGAGATGTTAAAAAATAATCCTGAAGATGTAATCCCGGATATTATTGAGGCTTTTAAAAATTTATTAAAATTTCACGCTCCTGGAGGCAAATTAAAGGATGAAATAGAATATTTTATTCAAATTTCAACAGATAATGATTCTAATCTTGTTTTACTTAGAGGATTAAGATCAAAACATATTGATAAATTAATTTTTACTCGTGGAATTTTACTTCGTGCTTCTACTGTTCGTCCAAAATTAGAAAATGCAATTTATAAATGTTTAAGATGCGATGCTGAATTCCCACAAATTCAACTATCCAACACACTTATTTGGCCAAATCATTGTGTGAATCCAAAATGTAAGGCAAATACTCAAAAAGATTTTATTTTCATTTCTAAAAAATCTGATTTTATTGATTGGCAGAAAATAACAATACAAGAAACACCTGAAGAGTTGCCAGCTGGAAGAATACCTAGATCTATTGATGGGATTCTTATTAAAGATTTAGTTGATAAGGTACGTCCCGGTGATCGTGTAAAAATAATGGGAGTTTTCAAATCATTACCGCAAAAAAATGTTAAAGGAAAAGGATCACTTATATTTAGAATTTTTATTGATGTGAATTCTATTAAATCTTCAGATAAAGAGGATAAAGATTTTTATCCAACTCCAGAAGAACTGAAACAAATTAAAGAACTCGCTGCAGAACCATATATTCAAAGAAAAATTGCTCGGTCAATTGCACCATCAATATACGGAAGAGAGGATTTAAAGCTAGCAACCGCTTTATGCTTGTTTGGGGGTAACAGATTAAAAAAAATTGATGGAACTTATAGAAGAGGAGATATTCATGTACTATTTGTAGGAGATCCTGGAACAGGGAAAAGTGAGATCCTCAAGGCCGCTGTTAATGTTTCTCCCCGAGCATTATATACATCTGGTAAAGGCTCTACAGCTGTAGGTTTATGCGTTTCCGGAGATAGTAAAGTTTTTCTTTCTGATAATATTCAACCAATTTCTCAAATAGTAGAAGAGGAATTTAAAAAAGCTCCTATCTTAAAATATAATGAAAATATCAATTATAAAGAAAGTAAAAATTGTCTCGAAGCATATCACTCTAAGGATTTAAGTCTTGAAAAACAGCCAATCTCGAAAGTTTGGAGAATTAAGAGTCCTCCAGAATTAGTAAAAATTACAACAAGAACAGGAAGAGAATTAAAGTTAACAGGGCAGACATCAGTATTATCTATTGATCAAAAATTAGGATTGGTTTGGAGACCATCTAATTCTTTAAAAAAGTCAGATAGAGTTGCCACACTTGGAATATTACCCATTCTTTCTACAAAACAACCCCCTTCAATATATAATCTTATTAAAGATTATCCAAAAAACATTTATATCTTTAATATCTCTCAGTCTGCAAGAGAATTAATTGCTAAAATTAAATATAAGTTTAAAATTTCTAATTCTGATTTAGCAGCTAAACTTAAAATTCATGAAAATACTATTTATCGGTGGAAAAATACATCATACCAAGGTGGTATTCCACTTAATAAATTTAATAAGCTTTGTACAATCTTAAATGAAGATATTAAAAGTTATCTCCCACAGATTCTGGTTTTACAAATTAAAAGGGGACAAACAATTATCCTTCCCAAGAATCTTGATGAAAAATGGTTTTATATCCTTGGTTTAATTATTGGAGATGGTCGTGTTTCTTTAAACAATAGCTATGATGGATATAGAGGAGTTACTATTGGTTTTTCAAATCGAGAAGAAACTTTATTAAATGAATTTATGGACTTTTTCAAACAATTAGGTCTCAAATCCAACATATCTAAACAATCAGAGAAAAGAGCTGCTGAATATCGAATTCACTCGTCTTTAATATTTCACATACTCTCGAAATTTGGTCTTTCACCTTCTCCAAAATCAAACAAAATCACTTTAAATCCAGATATTTTTTTCTATCCGAAGATATATTTATCTTGTCTACTTAGAGGGTTATTTGATTCTGATGGTTGGATTTCAATAAGTAAAAGTTCTCATATAGGATTTTCATCAACCAGTAAGAATTTAATTCAATTTGTACAAGATGCACTTTTAACATTTGGTATAATCGGATTTATCCGTAAAAGAGAGCCAAAAATAACAATTTTATCAGATGGACGTAAAATTATAGGTAAAAACATAAAATATGAATTGATATTCAGTGCTTATTCAGAATTTGTTTTGTTCAAAAAATATATTGGTTTTAATCATCCTAAAAAAAAATTTTTATTGGAAAAATATTGTCATCAAGAAAAAAGCTTTCATAGAAATATTGATAATATTCCTGAAGTTTCTTTATTAATAAAAAAGATATTAGATTTCTATGGTTATCATAGTAGAGATCTTTTTGGTCGTAAGGGAGCCTTATCCCCTTCAAATTTAAGGAAAACTATGTCTCGTGAAAGAATTTTAAGTATTCTCAAAAAAATCAAATTAGATTGGTGCAAACATCGTGTGATTTTAAATTATGAAATCCGAAATCAATTATATCGAGAATTATTAGAGAATCTAACTATTGATATAGTACAAAAATATTCAAAATTATCAAAGGAACAACTCTACGAATATTTTATGAGAAAAGGAAGAAAACCTAGTATTCCTATTGGTGTTTTTTATTATCTTATTAATAAAGCAGGAAATTCATTAAAAAAACAAACAAAAAAGTATTGGTTGAACTATATCAATACTATTAAAAAACAACATGAAACCTATGTTAAAAAATATAATTTTCTAAAAACTCTCTGTAATTCAGATATTTTCTGGGATGAAATAATAAAAGTAGAAGAAATATCTACTAAAGAACCTTTTGTTTATGATTTAACTATCCCTCAAACTCATAACTTTATAGTAAACGGTATAGTAGTTCATAATACAGCAGCTGTTGTAAAAGATCCAGATACGGGGACTATGTCTCTTGAAGCTGGGGCAATTGTATTAGCTGATGGAGGAATTGCTGCTATAGATGAGTTTGATAAAATGGAATCACAAGATATTGCTGCAATACACGAGGCGATGGCTCAACAGACCGTTAGTATAGCCAAAGCAGGAATTATAGCTACATTAAGAGCTCAAACTGGTATAATTGCTGCTGGAAATCCTTATCTGGGCAGATATAATAAATATAAGACACCTACTGAGAACATTAGACAACCACCAACATTACTTTCAAGGTTTGATCTTATTTTTATTGTTATAGATGAGCCTGATAAAGCTAAAGACGCTCAATTGGCAGAATTCATTTTAGAACAAGCTACTGGTGATTTTACACAAATCTCTCAAAATGTTGACGAACCATTAATTCCCATAAATCATGACCTTCTTAAAAAATATATTCATTATGCACGCAATAATTGTTTTCCAGTTTTAACACAAGAAGCAAAAGATAAAATAAAGGAGTATTATTTAGATTTAAGAGGTAAATACGATGCAGAACAAGCAATAGTATCAATATTAGCAAGAAATTTAGAAGCTTTAATTAGATTAAGTGAATCATATACAAAAATGGCTCTAAGAGACAAAGTTTTAGTAGAAGATGTAGAAGAAATAATAAAAATATTTAACAGATACTTACGAGATGTAGGATATGATGAAAGCACTGGTAAATTTGATATCGATAGAATTTTTACCGGACAAACTCGCTCAAAGATTAATAAAATAACTAAAATCTTAGATAGAATAAAGAATATGATTAATGAAAATGATGGAAAAGCAGTCGAAATAGAAAATGTTATAGAAATACTTGAAATCGAAGAAGATCTAGATAGAGAATTTATTGAAGAAACTATTAATCAAGCAGTAAAAGAAGGAACTCTATATAAACCAAGAAATAAATATATAAAGTTTGTGGATAATAGATGATTTAAATTTGATTCATACAATATAATACAAGTTTTTTTAGCGCCTCATCACAATTTTCTCCCGTTTTTGCAGAAGTAAAAACAATATCTATTGCTCCTATTTTTTTTGCTGCTTCTTCAATTTTTTTCTTATCCGTTTTTGATTCTAAATCACTCTTATTTGCAAGTAAGATTGTTGGCTTTTTCTCACAAAATTTTATAAAATCTGGATACCAAAAATTTGCTAACTCATCGAAAGAACGATCTCTTGTTACATCCCCAACCAAAAAAGCTGCTTGAGCTCCTTCATAATAAATATGCCTCATCATTGCCCACTTCTCTTGACCAGCAATATCAAACAAAGCAACTGAAACATTAATATTATCTGATAAAGAAACATTATGCATAAAGATATTACTACCAATTGTCGGTTTATAGTCCATAGCAAATTGTTTAGATACAAAAGATCTCGCTAAAGATGTCTTTCCTACAGCGTTTTCACCAATTATAACAAACTTAAATTTAAACACTTGAATATCACTCATCTTTGTAATTATTAAATTAGTTTGTGTTTTAATACTTTTCTTTAAGTCAGTACCTAAAAAGAATTAATCCAGAATTATCCCCAAATCTTTTTAACCTTTAGAAATTATTTATATTCAATTAAATGAAAACCATCTAATGATTGAAAGGTTTTAAAAATGCCAGTTGGATTAATTTATGACGAGATCTATTTAAAACATGAAGTAGGAGTCCATGTAGAGACGCCAAAAAGACTTATTGTAGCGAAAAATTTTTTAGAGGAAAAGGGTATTTGGAACTCTAAAGAATTTCCGGTTATTAAACCCCGCAAGGCAACCATTGATCAAATAAAATATGTTCATTCGGAGAGGTTAATTGAGCAAATTAAGGAACTAAGTGATTTAGCAGCAAAAACAGAGAGTTTGAAAAATATTGATATGGATACCGTTGTTTCTGGAGATACTTTTGAATCTTCTTTATATTCAGTTGGGGGAAATTTAACTGGTATTGATAAAATATTAAAGGGAGAAATTAGTAGCGCTTTTGGTCTTGTTAGACCACCTGGACATCATTCCAATAGATATAAATGCGCTGGTTTTTGTATTTTTAATAATATTGCAATCGCCGCAGAATATCTCTTTAGAGAAAAACAAATAAAAAAAATTGCAATCTTTGATTGGGATTGCCACCATGGAAACGGAACACAAGACATATTTTATGATGGCTCGGAAAATGGGCAATTGCTTTTTTTCAGCTCTCATCAAGATGGACGAACTCTATATCCTGGGACCGGATTTACTAATGAAATTGGCTCAGGAAAGGGAGAGGGCCATATTATCAATTTTCCTATGGCTCCTTCCTCTGGTGATGATATAGTTCAATTATTGTATAAAGAAATAGCAATTCCAATAACAAATGAATTTAAACCGGAATTTATCCTAATCTCTGCTGGTTTTGATACTCATCATACCGACCTCCTGACAAGAATGGGCTGGACAATCCAAGGGCCAGCAAATCTTACAAAACTGATTAAATCACTAGCTGATGATTATGCCAATGGAAAAATCTTAATTACTTTAGAAGGAGGATATGAATTAGATAAACAGGCTCAAGCAATATATAATGTATTAAAAGTTCTAAACAGTGAAACTGATTTAATTTCCGAAGATGAAAGAAAATCTGATGAAAAAATACTTGAATATACCCAGGAAAGACTTATTAAACAAATCAAGATTAACTTATCAGATTATTGGAATTGTTTTTAATCAAAATATTTTTTCAAGTTTTTTTACTCCATAACGAAAAATTTTTTTAAAGCGACCTATAAATATATAAATTTAAAAGTCTATCTATTTTTTTGTTAGAGAATTATTTTAAAATAATTTAAATGATTAAAAATGTCAGATGAACACGACCCTGAAAAAGATAAAGAAGAGGAACAAAAACCTTTAAGGGCACCTCCATACACACCTCCACCACCAGCCCCTACTCAAATCCCGCCTCCGATAAGTCCACCAACTCCTCCGCCAACACAAACACCTTCTCTCCCTCCAGCGTCACAAGCACCATTGCCATCACCCCAAATATCTTCAGTAGATATAAGTCAAATTCAGACTCAAGTACAAGATTTGAATAGGCAAATTAACCAGTTAGAGACAGAACTGCAAAATAAAAATAATCAAATTAATGAATTGCAAAATATTGCAACTCAAAAAGATTCTGAAATTAACCAACTAAACCAACAACTTGCTACTCTCCAGCAATCGATGGAAGCCCATAAAAATCAAGTAAATCAACTCAACTCACATATTCAACAACTTCAAACACAATTAGCAGAAGCACAAACTCAAGCACGTTCCTTTTCGGCTGAAAATGTTCAATTAAAACAACAAATTGGTCCATTACAAGCAAAAGTAAATGAATTAACCCAAGAAATTTCAGCAAAAAATAAAAGAATTGAAGAATTAAAAGAGCCAAAACCTGTAATGCCTTCTACACTTGCTTCAACAAGTCCTTATCCTAGTAGTCAACAACCTACTATGCCAACACCTTCAACACCCACACCTGAACCAACAATAACTCCCACAATTGGATTAGGGGGTGGAATTAGAAGAGTGTGTCCTAACTGTGGCTCTACTGCGATTAAAGAGGTTGAAGATAAAACTAAGATAGTCTCTTATATCCCAAAACCAATCTACGCAAAGAAAAATATATGCACCAAGTGTGGCTATGAATTTTAAAGGTTTGTCTAAATTCTTTTTATTCGAATAATCTCTTTTTTCTCTTTTTTTCGAATTTCTTCTAGAAATTTTTCTAATTTTGGATATAATTATGTTAAATTTTAATATATAATTCTCAAAAAAAAAAATTTGAATATTCTACTTTTTTAGAAATACAGCTAAATTATATATTTTTATTTTTATTTTTATATTATTAAAAATATATAATAATCTATATGAGAATACCAACATATGTCTGAGAGAAGAAAGGAGCTAATTACTGAAGGAAATGCAAAAAAGCAAGCCATTTCAGTAATATTAGTAGCTATCTTACTCATTGGGCTATATTTAGGCTCTACGGCTTTATTTGGTTTTATATTCGGTACAAGAACAACTCCATCAGATGAATTAACAAATGCACTGGATGAGGAGGCAGAATTATTCGATATTGCATTTGATATGTATAATTTAATGGACCTTCTAAATTATGAAGACCTTTTGGAACATGCTGAAGAAGCAGTTTTTTATATTGAAGATTATGATTATTTTGATGAATTTTGGTTATGGAAATTTTCTGTAATGGATGAATATAATAACGACGGGAGCTGGTCCCAATCAGTATCTGGAGTAAGTCCAACAACATTTACTTACTGGGGTGATTATTATGATCATTATTCAGATCGAGATATGATAAGAATTAAATATCCTATTGATGCGACAGCAGGAGAAAATTCATTGGTAATTCCCTCCTTATTCCCCACCCCTCACATTATGGAAGATCCACAGGTAGATCCATGGTCAGATTCCTTTAGACAAGAAAATACTTTATTATATAAGGATTTATTCAATGTATCATCGATAAATATTAATTTTAACTCTGAATATTCAGGTAATTTTACATACAATTTATTTGGAGAAAGTGTTATGAGCCCAGATGAATTAAATGAATCTGCTTTAATTGAAATTCCCCCTCAGATAAAACATCAGTATGATCAATATTTACAAATTCCAGGAGGTCTAAACTTTTATTTACAAAATAATCCAAACTTTAAAAAACATTTTGACGCATTAAATACGATTATTAATTATACGGATAATATTTATGTAAAAGCAAATAAAATTAGAAATTATTTACAAACAAATTTTGAACTAGAATTTACTCCTTATTCCCGTCCAAGTGAAGGAGAAGATGTAGTTGAGTGGTTTTGTGG
>JAHLWH010000126.1 GCA_019058015.1 Promethearchaeota archaeon
GTTGTCAAAAAATGAGACATTAAAAATTTTTAAAAATCGCTTATTTTTTGTCATTTTGCTACTACTGACAACATGTCGGCAGTAATAATTTTTTGTCAGGATTTATTACTGATTTTTGTCATTTATTTATTACTGACAACAATTTTATTATTATATATTAATTCAACGCAAAAAAATCTAAAATTTAATAAGTAGAATAAAATGCTTTTTGTAAGTTGATTTTATACATTTTAAAACTTTTTATAAAAAATAATAATAATTTTAATATTATCTTAGATATAATATGTTTTTAATATGATAAAAAACACTAATTTAATTAATTAAATAATTAAATAAAATTTGATGACGTAAAAAATGTACCATATAGACGGATCAGATTATTTGAAAGAAAAATGGCATTCTAAAACAATTAGCGTGTGCCCAGAATGCCTTCAAAGAATTCCAGCAGAGCATATTGAAGAAGATGGCAAGATCTGGATGGTAAAAACTTGTCCAGAACATGGTGATTTTAAAGATCTCATCTCTTCTTCTGCAAGATACTATAAATGGACCCATTATAAGACCGATAAATGGGAGTTTCTTAAAAATGGAGAAGCCAACCCTTCTGATGTTCCTGCAACAGATCCCAGAGGTTGTCCTTGGAATTGTGGTTTGTGTCCAGAACATTTATCAACCTGCGCTCTAGCACTCATAGACCTCACAAATCGTTGCAATATGGCTTGTTCATTCTGTTATGCGAACATTGGGAAAGCAGGTTATCTTGTTGAGCCATCACTTGAGGAGATTGATCGGATTATGGCACATTTCCGAAGCAAACCTATACCGCCCCCGGCTATAATGTTCACTGGTGGCGAGCCGACCGTTAGAAAAGACTTTCCAGAAATTTGTGCAATGGCAAGGAAGCACGGCTTTAAGGAGGTAATAGTTGCAACTAACGGATACGGTTTCCAGCGAAAAAAGGGCGGACTAGAGTTTACCAAGGAATGTTATGAAAAAGGTCTTGACACTTTATATTTACAATTTGATGGGATAAATGATGAAACTTATGAGAAAACACGTGGTATTAAGAATTTAATGGCATATAAAGAAAGGGTTGTAGAAAATTGTAGAAAGGCAGAGCTTACCTCAATTGTCCTAGTCGCTGTAATCGCTAGAGGTGTTACAGATATGGAGGTTGGGAATATTATCCAATATGCCATAGATAACATTGATGTAGTTCGGGGAATAACGTTTCAACCAGTTTCATTATGCGGGAGAATTTCATTTGAGGAAATGCAAGATTTAAGAATTACAAATGCTGATGTAATACAAGAAATTGATAAACAAACGGGTGGAGCTGTAAGCATTGAGAATGCATGGTATCCATTATCAACAATAGTTGAATTGGGAAGGATAATGTCATTTTTAGCTGGTGTAGAACCAGTTGAATTCACATGTCATCCAGATTGTGGTTTTTCCACATATTTAGTGGTAGATCCAGAAACAAATAAAATGGTGCCAATAATGGAATACTTTGACCCGCTTAAAATCATAGATTTTGCTAATCAATTCTGGGAAAAAATCAAACGAAAAGAAAAGGAACCCATAAAGATATTTACGGATTTATTAGGTAATTTTAGTGATGTAGGCAAATCCCTCGGAGAAACATTGGATAAAGGTGCAAACTGGTTAGACATGCAACAGTTACGTGCTAGATTTTTATTGGGAATGTTACAATATACTAAAAAATCAGGAAAATTAATGGATATGTTTACCAGAGTATTACTTAATGCCAGATGGGATAGCATTAGTTCATTCTCTCATGGCGCTTTGCTTATATCAAGTATGCATTTCCAGGATGCTTATAATTTCGATGTAGAAAGAGCAAAAAGGTGTATTGTTCATTTTGGTATTGCAATGCCTGATGGCACAGTAAAGGAGTGTTCTTTCTGCACAATGAATTCATTCCATCGACCTCACATAGAGAAGTTAATAGCAAAAGAAGTAACTGATAAAATTAGAAACGAATTTGATACAACAACAGGTAAGGTTAGGGAACAAATAATTTCTAAGGAAGAAGTAGTCAGTGAAATTCAGCCTAATGGTGGAATACCAGAAAGAGAAGATAAGGAGGATGAAATTTAAATTATGTCAGAAAATTCATCTGATACCCAACTAAAATTTAGAACACTAACTGATCTTAAACCGAGTACAGCTAAAGAATATCAAGATGCTATAGTTAAAAGAGTAGATTATTTTGCCAAAACTGGGACTTCGACATTTAACAATGCTATTGAAAACGTAATAGTTACTGGAGCAAGTCTTTTTTTAAATGCTAAGGAGAAGATTGATGCAATGTTAGGAGACGAACTTGTGAATAAAGTCCACAGTGCAATTGAGAAAATTCTTTTATTGTTTTAAACTCTTTTATTTTTTTTACCCAAAATTGTTATATGTGGAAAAAATGTGGCGTATTATATTGCAACTTTACCTGTAACAATTATTTTTATAGTAAATGGTTTTGGGCAATTATTTTATGCCTTAAAATTAAATAAACAATTTCCAAAGGAACATAATTTTAAGAATTTTTATTTTATTTTTCTACTATGGATAACTGCAGCGTTATGTTATCCGTTCTTTTATTCAACGGATAATGTAAATATTAGATGGTTTCAGGGATTATCAAATTTTTTCATTTGTATTTTCACGCCGTCTATTATATTTTTGATACTTCTATATCAATATGTAGCTGTTGTAAAAAAAAATCCAAATATAAAAGAAAAGAGAAATATTAAAAGGTTTATTGAAGAATTCGATAAAAAGATCGAAGATATCGATGATTTAGAATCATATGACCTCAATACAGATTTACACAGAAAAGCGCTTCATCTTTTTCCAGCAGGAATTATTGTTTTATTATGGATATTTGCTATTTATATATGGGAAGGCATATGGCATGCAGATCAGGTATGGGGGATAAGTGGGGGGGATTTTGGTGTTTTTTTAATATTGACAGTAGGATATTCAGGTATTCTGTTATTTGCCGGTTTAGATTATGTTCGATTATCGTTTATTTTTAAGAATTCAAATATTTATCATCTATTACCGAATAATGTTCTTAACCTTCTAAATAAGACAATGAAAAGAAATGAATTATTTGAGTTTATTAGACCGGCATCATTGGTTTTAGCGTTCATACCGAGTTTTTTTTTACCATTTAGTGTTTTTATTTCTATTGCGTTAATAGCAACTTTAGCAGATGGAGCTGCTTCTATTTTTGGAAAAAGATTTGGAAGTAGACATTTCCCTAAACGCAGTTTAAAAACAATAATTGGTTATATTAGTGGATTTACTGTCGCTTTCTTAATAGGGATTGTTTGTCTTTTAATTTTTGAAGAAAATTTAAATTTTTCAGAAATAATTATTATATCATTAGCAGGAGCAATTGTCTTTTTTTTGATTGATATATTAAATCTAGATATTGATGATAACATATTAAATCCATTGTTTTGTGCTTTGGTTATGGGATATCTATATCTCTTATTCGCTTGAGATTTAAAATCGAATTTAAGAAAATAGAATAAAATCTTTATATTATCGAAATTTATAAACTTTTAATAAGGAAAATGTATTAAATCTAAAGATTTGCGCTCGTGGTATAGTGGTAGAACTCAGGCTTCCCAAGCCTGAGACCCGGGTTCGATTCCCGGCGGGCGCATTAAATTTTTTTCCCACTGAAATAAAATTGTACAAATTGAATTTCTAAGAATATTATGAGTCTGCTAAAAAAATTAAATGGGATAATCATTAAAAATTTATTTATTCCTTTATTTTCAGTTTCCGAAATGCGTAAAGAAAAAGATTTCATTGATGAAACTAAAAAAGAAGTTATTAGATCTGAAAGATTATTAAAACAATCAACGGTTGTAAAACATCACAAAAATTCACCAACTTTCGGTTTTGAAGCGATAAGATATTTACTTAAAAAAGCCGATTTAAAAGATTTTTTATCATTTAAAGATATTCAGAAATTAGAATTCAAACTTTCAGATTTTATCGAATATTTTTATCCCCTTATAAGAAATAATTTTAAGATACGCAAGGAAATAAAAAAAGTTATGAGAATTTACATGAAAATAAGAATATTCCCACTAAAAAACTAGAAAAAGGTTTAAACAATGAATTATGGAATGATTTGTTGTTGTATTCTAAAAGAAAATGTGGTATATCTGTTATTGGGTTTACGAAAGTTCCAAACAAACTTATTTTCCAAAATAGGTATATCTCATATTCTTACGCACTTGTTTTTTTAAAAGAGATGCGAAAAAAGGAAATTGATACAGCTCCAAGAATTCCTGCGGGAGCTGAATCAATGAGAATATATGCTGAATTGGGAGAAGCTGTAAATGATATTGCTCACTGGCTACGAGAAAGAGGTGTTAAATGTCAATCAAACCATCCCATGGGAGGGTTAGCTGTATTTCCTGCTTTAGCTGGAAAGGCAGGATTAGGAGGGCAGGGAAAAATGGGACTTTTAATAACGCCCGAATATTGTGTTCGGCAGCGAATTGCTCCAATTTTTATTGAAAATAAAATATTCGAATATACAGATTCTTTAAAACACAATTGGATTGAAAATTACTGCAATTCTTGCGGTCTTTGCGCAAAAGAATGTCCTACAGAGGCAATTCTAGATAAAAAAAAAGTAAATGTTGATAATGTGGAAGGTATTTCACAATTAAAAACTTCCATTGACCGCCTTAAATGTTTTAAGTTTTTTCTTTTGTCAAATGGCTGTTCTGTGTGTATAAAAGTTTGTCCTTTTTCAAAAGAAAAAAAAGCTTATTCTAAGATTATATCAATTTACGACCAATTATGATTATATTCTGAATCTCTTATAGGGTCAGTCTATATCAACGGCAGCTTTACATTTATTACAGTGTTTTGCTCCTCTAAATAATGAGTTCCCGCAATTTGGACAGTGATATCTTTTTTCTATTTCCTCAACCCATTTTTCCGTACCAAGCTTCCTCCATGCTGGGATGTCTTGGAGTATGACTTTTTTACCAACAGGAATTGGAAATCTTTCTATCATCTCACATGGAAATTCATCACATTGATGACATCCCTCGATCTCTTTCTCCTTTGAGCAGCTTTTAATGGGACATGTTTTACAGAATTTGAATATAATCCCATCTGAAAGACAACCCGTACATTGAATATCTTCCACCTTTTTTGCAAATGGGCCAGAGACTTTCAATAATGCTTGTTTGAACTTTGGATTATTGTCTCTGTAAGCAATATAAATAGCACATACACCGCAATACAAACCACAAGGCGCTAAGAGTTCCTTTTTTATTCTTGCCATCCTAAAACATACCTCAACGTTGAAATAAAATAAATAATGATTATAATAAAGGTGAATTTTATTTAAACTATATTCTTCACCAAGAAATTCCTTTTTTAAACCTTATATCTGAAAAAATTTTCCCATTCTCCTTTTCTAAATCCTATTTCTGAAATATTTAATCCATTTATCTGTTCTAAGCCCTTGCTATTTAGGAAAATCCTCGATAATATTTTTTTTTCTCATTGGGATAGGAAATCTTTTAATTTTATCAAAAGACAAGCCACCACATTGATAACAGCCCTCAATACCTCATTTATCAACGTACTCTCGAATTGAATGCTTTTCGCTTATTTAAAACAAATTCATAACCTGTTTGAATAATTGGTAATATTTAATTTTTTGATAATTCCTTACGAATTTGAACTTAAAGTATAAGAAAAATTAAAGTAAAGATTTATTAATAGAGATTGTAAAAATTAATACAAAATCTAACGATAAAAAAATAGAAGTGAATTTTAGTATGAATCGCGATACTGAATTTAAAAATAGAATAATCTTAGTTTGTCTCTTTCTCTCATTATTTATTATTGCGACAATTTTCATGTTCATTACGCCAACTTCGATAAAGATTACACGTGGAGGTGCAGTTACAACTTCAGATGGTGAGACTATTTCGTTTAATGTATTTGAACCAGTAGGTAGAGAAGCCGAAAAAAAACCAGCTGTAATAATTGCTCATGGAATTATGGCAAGTAAAGAAATAATGAATGGATACGCAGTGGAATTAGCTGCTGCGGGTTTCATAGCTGTGCCATTTGATTTCCGTGGTCACTCTCAAAGTTCAGGAATTCTTGATACGAGTAAAATAATTGAAGATGTTATAGCAATAAAAGACTACTTAAGTAAACGGAGCGATGTGGACATACATAATCTCGGTTACATTGCATATAGTATGGGAGGCTTTCCTGGGAACATAATCATTAAAATAGACCCAGATTTCAAATGTTTTATCGGAGTTGGAACGTCATTAGCTACTAACGCTTCGGATATAAGATTGGGAAATAGTACTGACTCACTTAATGTGTTAATTATTCAGGCAAAATTTGATGAGGCTATTCAATTATCGAGCACCAAAGTAGGAATAGGTTTAAGAATAGGATTGGATGCTAATGATGTTGATGCTAATAAGTTGTATGGGAGTTTTAATGATGGAAATGCTACAAAGATTTTTTACGATGATAATACTGATCATTTGTTATTAGCTTGGGATCAAGATTTCATAAGAGAATCACGTAATTGGGTAATTAATACGTTCTCTTGGGTAAAGCCCGTTGATGAAAACTTTTATGTCAATGCTAGAGGCCTCATCTTGATTCTTCAGTGTATTGGAGGAATTGGATTTTTCTTTCTAATCTTAGAGCCACTCTCTAATTTAATTGTGAAAGCAAAGGAAGAAGATAGATATAAAATAGAATTACATGATGAGACAATAAAAAGTCTTTCAATAAAAACAGTTGGTTATTCATTGGGTCTCGGTGTAATAGGAATGATTATATTAATGCCATTTTACCTCTTCCTTCCCTTATCTGTAGCAGGGATGATGGCAATGTTTAATTTCGGCTCTGAGTTTGCACTATTTATTATGCTATGGAGAACAGGTAAAAAAGCAGATATATCGGTAAAAGAAATGATAAAAGGGGTATTTAAACGACCTCAAGGGAAATTAATGAGAGAAATCGTATTAGGGGTAATATTAGCAGCAGGGTTGTACATAATAATATATCTTTCGATTGGTTTAAATTATTTTTCCATGGCACCATATTTCATTAAAATTCTATGGATTCCACCGTATTACGCCGTTTTTTTCATTATTTTTCTAATATCAGGTGTGTTATTTCAATCTATAATTCAAGTAAAATTTGAAACCGACCTCAAAAACACATATAAAGTATCGTTATTAATATTCGGTTTTAGATTTGTTTATTTTATAGTCTATATTTTGCTATTGAGCCTTCTAATGCGTTCTACTTTTTTCATGCTCTTTATATTCATAGCCATTCCAATACTTATTCTGACAAGCTTTGTTTCCACTTTTCTTTATCAAAAAACAGGGAATATAGTTGCAGCTCTAATAGTAAATACAACCTTATTTGTAGTTATCATTGGCACAGCGTCACCTTTTTTTCTTGGATTAAATATGCTTGCAATATTCAGCCATTAAATTAAAAAATAATTCCAAATTCTTTTTTTTTATTTTTGAAAGAAGTATATAGCTAAATAATTATTTTTTCTTCTTTTTTAAAAAAAAATCGCCATGATAAATTGTTTCAACTTCTCCATATTACTCTATTAGCGAAAACTATTTTAAGATTTAAGCATTACCAAGATATTCCTTTTCTAAACTTTATATCTGAAATAATTGAGTCCATTAATTCTTTTGGAACGGGTTGAAATGAGTGAAAAATGTTTTGCCAAAATGCTCGACCTGAGGATTTGTTTCTTATATCTTCGGCAAAATCCATGGCGTATCTAACTGGCATAAAAAAATCAATTAATGTTTGATATTCATTATCTTGAAAAACTTTATTAACTTTTAATTGATATTTAGCCAATAGATTTAATGCTTTTTTTATCAATTCTGGAGGAAGTTGGATAGTTGTTTGATAAATCGGTTCAAGTAAAACTAATTGGGCATCATTTAAACATTGCTTAATAGCATCATATAGCATAGTAGTCAATTCTGAAATTGAACTATCTTCTTCTTTCGATGAAATGTTAATAGCTTCTATTACAATTTTTATTTCTGTAAGAACCTCACCACAGAGGGGTCCATTTAAACAGATTTTATTAATAATATCAATGATTTTATTCTTATCTTTATCATTTAAGATGATATCCTTAATATCCAACGGAGTATTGATTAAAATATTTAAGTTTTCATCACAATTGAGAAATCCTTCAATTTCTTTTGATGATAAATTAGTTTTCTCTTTTAAGAATTCTTTTAATTTATTTAATGGCTTAATAGTTTTATGTTCACCAGATCTAAAGAATTGAAGTGTTTTTTGATCTAAGCGTTTGATTTTGATTTGTATTGAATTTTTCCCATTTGGTGAAATGGTTGAAATTGATGATGATTTGCTAAGGCAGGATTCCTTAAAAACACTACGTGGCTTAGACATATCAACCCTAATACCTCTCTTTTTCATTTCATTTACACTAACTTCTAAATGTAATGGTCCCATTCCAGAAAGCAATAATTCACCAGTTTCTAGACTTTCAGTATAACGCAAATTTGGGTCTTCGATAAGTAAATCTTCGATATGATTTTTTAATAGTTCCAAATCCTTGAGATATTCGGGTTCCACTGATACAGTAATAACTGGTGTAGTAATGTATTTCACATCTTCAAATGCAATCATATGATCAGAGAATTTTGTCTCGATTAGTGTTTCTCCACTTTTTATATTCTTTAAACCTCCAATTGCAGCAATATTTCCAACAGGTATCTCTTCTACTTGGTCTCTTCTTGCTCCCATGAATAATGCAACAGATTGGATAATCTGTTCATTATTTTCTCTTAAAAGAAATATGGGAGTTTTAGTTCTTAATACACCAGAAAATATTCTTCCTGTTCCAATTAGTCTACCTTTATCATTTATAACTTTACTAAGGCAAATTATTAATGGCCCATTTGGATCACATTCTATCATAGCCTTCCCGATTTCTGAGGTGATATCTCCTTCCCAAATTTTTTTGATTCGATACTTTTGTGCTTCTTTAGGATTTGGAATGTGATCTATAACCATTTCTAATATTGCTTCATGGATTGGATTTAAAACGGCTAGTGATTCAAAACTATTATTAAGATATTTATTTCGTAGGTCTTCAAAAGATATTTTATTTTTCTCAAATATAGACAATGTAAAGCCCCATTTATGCAGAGCCGAACCGAATGCAACTGTTCCTGCTGCAGGAGAAACTTTCCATTCATCTTTAAATTCCGAATCTGCATATCTTTCAATTAATTTGTTAAAATCGTTTATTATTCGAGAAATTTTTTTCCTAATTTCTTTAGGCTTTAATTTTAATTCTCTAAATAATCGATCTAACTTATTAATGAATAGAACAGGCTTGACGCCTTCTTGTAATGCTTGTTTAATTACCGTTTCTGATTGTGTTATAATTTCTTCTACTGCATCAACTATAACAATTACTCCGTCAATCAATCTTAGGGCTCTTGTAACTTTACCGCTAAAATCTAAATGTCCCGGAGTATCAACTAAATTTATTAAAAATTCTTCGTTTCTACCTAATACTTTCTCATAATATAAAGAGATATTAGTTGATTTCATAGTGATACCACGCCTTTGTTCTTCTTCTAAGTAATCTAAAACTCTCGCTTCTCCTGCTAGGTCAGGTGAGAGTAATCCAGCTTCACTCAAAAGTGAATCAGATAACGTTGTCTTACCATGGTCAATATGGCCAACAAGACCGATATTTCGAATATTTTCTATTCTATGCATGAGTTTTAAAATTTCAACAGTTTCCTTAGTTCTTCTAGGCATTATTAAGATC
Source organism: Promethearchaeota archaeon (assembly GCA_019058015.1). GTDB lineage: Archaea > Asgardarchaeota > Lokiarchaeia > Sigyniarchaeales > SOKP01 > 6H3-1. Next base: position 9,908 of record JAHLWH010000126.1, read on the forward strand.
GACTATTAATAACTAATTGATGATAAAGAGAATAAATAATCAATTTAATATCTTATTGTTCCAAATTAGGGGGAAATGATTTTAGCAACTCAAGATCTTCGTCATAGAAATTATAATTTACGGAAATTTTTAGAAATTTTACCAATTTAATTCTCAGCTGGGTCAGATTGCTCATTAAATCATTTCCCTATTTTTATTATTAAATATACTTATATAAGAATTCGCTTTATTGAGTAAATTGAGAATTGTTAAAAATTTAACAAGTTATTTTTAAAGATAAGTTTAGTTTAATAATAATAGGAATATAGAATCATGATGATCACGAAATTTGCTGTTGTTGATATTGAAACTACTCATACATATTCGCTCGAAGGGACAATAGTAGAAGTTGGGATTTGTTGTGTAGATTTAGAGAATAAAAAAATTATAAAACTTCTTGATTCTATTGTAAGGGAATCTAATTTTAAGAATTATAATGCATGGATCTTTGATAATTCATCACTTACTATTGAAGATGTTCTAAACGCCCCTGAGTGGGTAGAAATACAGCCTAAAATTATTGAGATTTTTAAAAGATTTCCAGTTACCGCATATAGTAAGCTTTTTGATTTCACTTGGTTAAAGCATCGTGGGGTATATACAGTAAAAGAACTTCCCGACCCAATGCTTGAATCTACTAATATCCTAAAATTACCACAATTAAATCCTGAATTGGGCGAATATAAATGGCCAAAAGTCGAGGAATGTTGGAAATATTATTTTCCAAATATTCCCTACAGAGAAAAACATCGAGCATATGATGATTGTATCCATGAAGCCGCTATTATTTATGAAATGTATCGTCGTGGGCACTATAATTTGGAAATATAGTAATTCCATTCATTCTTTCCTTTTAATAAAATATTCACAATTTAAAATTGGCATATCCCAAGGTTTTGCAAATCCAATTGCGTTTAATTTTAAACAAAGATGAGGCAAATCTTCTTTAGGACGTTCTGCGAATTTACAGAATAAACAGCTTTTAAAATATCGTTGCTGATTAATTTTTTTTTGGGTTTTTTCTATTTTATTTTCAATCAATTTAACATCGCTTTTTTGTATTAAATTAACAAAGAAATAAGTATATTTAAAGAAAAAAACAAGGTTGGGTACAAAATTCAGTGATGACTGACAGGTGAATTCAATTGAAAATTAGATCTTGAACAAACGATTAAGGAAATTTTAAATTAATCCAATAAAAATTATAATAAGAAAAATAATTTTCTATTTGTTCTGAAGATGAATTTAAATATGCCTTCTATGAAGGAGAAATATTGCCCCAAAGTGTTTATAAATTTTAATCTTTTTATCAAGGGATTCTCTTAATTCACAGACATTTTTGTAAAGAATGATTAAATTGAATCCGCCAAAACCTGTCTCTTTATCCAAGTTAGGAAATAGAATATTTAAATAATTAATTCTCTATATGATCCATAGCATGCTCCAAATATTTATTTTGAACGTTCAATTGGAGTTCATATCGTTTTTCATATTTATTGCACTATTGGCGGGAGAATTTTTAATTCTTTTTATATATTATGTTAAAGGAGGATTTCAAAAAGAAAATACAAAATCTGGCCTAAATTTTTTAATTTTGGTTTTTTATTTTATCTATTTTGGTCTAAGTTTCGTAAATCTATTTATTTTTATAATATCATTTAGTATTTTATTTTATTGGACCACTTATATTTATGCAAAATCCGAATTTTCAAATAAAAACGATGGTTTATTGCAAATTAATTGGTATTGGTTTTTGGTTTTCTTTTATATGCTTCATTTTTATTTTAAAATTTTTAATTCTAATACTCCTAATGAACTTATATTCTCTTCAATTATTCGAATGATGTTTGTATTATGGCTATATTATTGGTTTAATCGTTATTTATTTCATAAAAAAAGAGCAGTTTCTTTTAGAAACAAAGCTCGTGAAGAATTAGACAAAAAAAAATATGAAAAGGCATTAAATTTCCTTAAAGAAGCAGTTCAGGCTTCAAATAATATAATTGGCATAACAAAACTAGAAACTCAATTGGAGATAGAATTTAAAAATATGGAAACTACTATTAAAGAAGGTAATTTTAAAAATCTTGAAAACATATTACCTGAAACTATTAATCAGAAGACTCAAATTTTAGCATATTTTATTATTTGTTCTATCTTAACATTTTTAATAAGTTTTTTTCTAATTTTCAATTTTTACCTATATTTAAAATAATAAAATCGTTTTTGAAAATTTTCTTTATAGAGTAGTTCCCACCAAAAAAGATTAGAATGTTACTTAGCGTTTTAAACCCCATCACTGGATTTTGCAACCACCCAAAAACAAAGAAAAAGAATTTAAAAAAAAAAGAATTAATTAAATCTACTTTTCAATTGACTTTTTTTTCATTTTAAGCCCTAAATAAAGTATTGATATCAATGAAACTATACCAATAATTCCAAATGGAAATCCGGGGATCTCTGACGTTGAAATATCTTGATAAACCTCGCTTGGATATATTGCATTTAGGGTATGTTTATATGTATTGCTAGTTATATCTTGTTCCTTAGTATTATTATCAAATTCAGACAATGTCATGTTCATATCTAATGTAGCTAAGCGAAGTACGTTAGTATTTGCTCCATAATACACTTCTCCAGTCATTATTAATGTTGAATTGGTCCAAGCATTTGATTCTGTAGGATATGAACCAAGCAATTCGATTTGGACACCTAGTGTTACTAAATAATTTATGCTACGTGTTGTTTTTGAGATAACTTCAGTACTATTAGAAAAGGTTTCAATATCACCTGTTTGTTTATCAATTGACAATAAATTTCCGAAAACCCAAAAAAAAATAGCAACAAGCATAATTGGAGAATTAACAAATACCAAGGGAACATATTCATTATCAAGGCTAGCCAGAGAAGCATCTTTTGCATTCCAAAATCCTTGATAATGTGTTAAGATAGTATCGTTTATAAAATAACTTGAGTTTGCTCCCCAAGCCGAAAACCCAGGACCATTTTGGTAATCTGGTGCTGGCGTCATATCACCATCTCGTTCGTAATATGCACCCGTTACATTCACTGCATTTCCAAAAAATGGATAATTTCCTATTTCTACAGATTCTGCCTTAAATCGAATATGTGATGTTCGTTTAGGAGTATCAAAAGAATCTCCCCACTGATCTATTCCATATTCATTAATCTTGCTTCTCCAAAGTACAACATTTTTCTCACCGCTTTTCCACCAAACATCGTTAATAGTGATAGCTGAAACAATAGGCATAAAATTCAGAAATATTAAAAAACAAATTGAAATAATTATTTTTTTTTTTTTAATCACTTTACACTACACCCAATAAAATTTAAATTTGTGTTAATCAAAAAATATATCCAAATTCTTATATTTATTATTTAAGGTTTTTTTGAATAACAAGTAAATATTGCGATAATTATAAAATCGGATTCCCTTGAAAATTAATGAAATGGTTGTTAAAAATTCTTAATTATCTTTCTTAAAACTATCCTTTAAACAAAAAAGTAGTGTATGTTCATAAATATCTAGATAATTAAGTTGTAATGATGAAATTCCTTTATTTTATAAATTTTTTTAATGAAATCAATAATTGATTTTAATCCAAATGAACTTCCCCATTAATTCTCACAATCCGACCTTCTACTTTCAATCGACCATCGCAATATAATTCAATTGCTTTTGGAAAAATTTTATGCTCCCACTTTAAAATTCTTGCTCCCAGTGTGTCTTCGGTGTCGGTATCATATGCAGGAACACATTTTTGAATAATTATAGGTCCATGATCAGAATGATGATCTACAAAATGAACAGTACAACCTGATACTTTTACTCCGTATTCTACTGCATCTCGCTGGGCATGCATACCCTTGAATGAAGGGAGAAGGGCTGGGTGTATATTCATGACATTTCCTTTAAATTGGTCAAGAAAATATTTACTTACTAACCTCATGTACCCTACTAAAACAATCAAGTCGCATGAATATTCCTCTAGCAACTTTACCATTTTTTTATCAAATTCCTCTCTTGTCCCTTTATGTTTATCCGATTCAATTAAATAGTAAGGGATATTTAAGTTCTTAGCACGTTTCATACATAAAGCCCCCAGTTTATTACAAATGAGTACAACAACTTTTGCTTTATTTTTTAGGATGCCCTCTTCCGTTGCTTTTACTATCGCTTCAAAATTAGACCCACTACCACTTGCTATTGCACCAATTTTTATTAATTTCATTATGTATTGAAATATTAATTTTTAGAATTTTAAAATTTTTATTATTATAATAAACTTTTTATAATTATGCTAATATAGTTTATTTGGAATAAGCTCTTTAATGAAAATTTTATAGCAATTTTATTAATGAAATACAAATAAAAGAGATTTAATCTCTCGTAACAAATAATCTCATATTAATCTGATTAATTATATCTTTATTTGATATGTATTTATTTTAATGTTTTATTATCATAAATTGCAAATCATATGAATTTTTTTATAAAAAAAGAAACTAATTCTTTAAATACTGAGTAAAATGAGTTGCGAACGTGAATTAAACAGAATAAAAACTGAAATTAAAAAGTATCTTCCAGTAGAAATAAATATAAAGAAGATCGAGTTTGAGGGCCCTGAGATAGCGGTTTATTCTGAAAATCCTAAAGTTTTAATAGAAAAGGCTAATATTTTAAAAGATTTAGCAAAAAAAATGCGTAAAAGGATTGTTGTTAGGTGGGATTTTGAGAAGCGTAGAGATATAGCAGAAACCGAGAAGTACATTCAAGATTTAATTGGAGAGGATGCAGAAATTTCAAATATCGAATTTGACGCGAATAAAGGAGAAGTAATTATTGAATCTGTAAAACCAGGATTGGTTATTGGTAAAAAAGGAATTAATTTAACAGAGATAAGAAAAAATACATTTTGGCAACCAATAACTATAAGAGCCCCACCTTTAGAATCAAAAACGATTAGATTAATTAGAGGTATGTTAAAGACGGAACGCGCCAAACAAAAGCAAATTCTTCTTAAAATTGGAAAGAGAATACATCGACCTACTCTATTTAACGATTTAAGAATACGGATGACTGCTTTAGGAGGTTTTAGAGAAGTTGGGAGATCATGTATTTTAATCCAAACAAATGATAGTAATTTATTATTAGATTGCGGAATAAATGTTGGAAGTAATAACAATCAATTTCCCTTTTTTGAGGTCCCACAATTTTTAATAAGAGATTTAGATGCAGTTGTTCTAAGTCATGCCCATTTAGACCATTCTGGATTAGTTCCATTCCTTTATAAATATGGTTATCGCGGTCCACTTTATTGTACTCTTCCAACACGTAATTTATCAACAATGCTTCAATTGGATTACATTCAAATCGCTGAGAGAGAAGCTCGACCACCTCCCTATTCAAAAAGGGATGTAAAAACAACTGTATTACATACAATTCCATTATCATTTGGAAAAGTTACAGACATCGCTCCAGATGTTAAATTAACATTGCATAATTCAGGACATATTCTTGGTGGATCAATTATTCATTTGCATTTTGGAGATGGAGGGTATAATTTGGTTTATACTGGGGATTATAAATTTCAGAAAACAAGATTATTAGAACCCGCTTCTGTGAACTTTCCACGAGTTGAATGTCTTTTGACCGAATCTACTTATGGAGGGGCACAAGATCGAATTCCAAGCCGTCATGAATCTGAAAAGGAACTTAGAAATGTAATTAATGCTCATATAAGGAAAGGTGGAAAAATCTTAATTCCTGTTTTAGCAGTGGGACGAGCACAAGAATTAATCATTATTCTTGAAGAATTTATTTCTCACGGATTAATTGATGAAGTTCCTATTTTTTTAGATGGATTAATCAGTGAAGCGACAGCTATACATACTGCTAATCCAGACTTTTTAAGTAGCGATTTAAGAGAAAAAATCCTTCATCAAGGGAAAAATCCTTTTTTAAGTGAATATTTCACAACTATAAATTCAAAAGATGAACGAAAGGATGTAATTAAAGGAGGTCCGTGCATTATTTTAGCTACATCTGGAATGTTGATTGGTGGACCTTCATTAATATACTTAAAAGAATTAGCTAACGATTCGAAAAATGGATTGATATTTGTATCATATCAAGTTGAAGGAACATTAGGTCGCCGGATTCAAAAAGGATTTAAAGAATTTCAATATGAAGATACAAGAGGACGAACCCAACTTGTCAAAATAAATTTTAACATCTATACAATTGAGGGTTTTTCAGGACACTCGAGTCGTAGCCAGATCTCCCAGTATATCCGTAAAATCAATCCATCTCCCCGGCTAATCATTGTGAATCATGGAGAAGAATCAAAAACGGTGAGTCTTTCATCGTTGTTACATAAGAAGCTAAAGCGAACGACTAAAAGCCCTGCAAATATGGAAACACTTCGTCTAAAATAATTATTTCGAAGCGTTAGGTGTAAAAATCTTTTTCATAAAAATTATAATAAATCTATTTTTAATTTATTAATATCCAAAATAAAATATGTAATTTTTTGTGGATTATCTTTTGACGTCAGTTGATAAGGAACATAAAAAAAGACCAAGATATATTTCGATACTTCGTATTACTATTCAGATTTTAAGCTTTTTTTTGATTAATTACATAATAATTGAATTAATATTTCAAATTGATATGGATTTGTTTGAAGGATTAATTAAAATCCTACCTATTTTAAATTCCCCTCGAAATCCAATTTCAAATGGAGCTGGATTTGTGGAATTCATTGTTTACATGATTGGCCACGCAGAATTTCCATTTTTAATAATTGGAATACTGATATTAATATCTTTATTAAGTTCCCGTATATTTTGTGGATTTATTTGTCCAGTTGGTTCAATTCAAGATTTTCTATCAATATTTCGTTCAAAGAAAAAACAATTCTCAAGAAATACTCATAAATTTTTGACTCATATTAAGTTAGTTATATTATTAATCATAATTATTGCGATAATGTCTTTAGGTATTGCGAAAGTGATAAGTCCAATTTTTTATATCGATTATAAAAATAATTTGGGAACTTTTGCGGATAAACCATTAGGTTATTTTTCTTTATCTGAATATTTATTTGTTTTCCTTCCCGAAATAATTCAAGATATAATCAATTCTGGTGATATTTTAATTTTATTTAATGATTTTGTGACTTTTTTCATATTTTTCTTTTATATTATAATTCTAATATTTGCAGTGTATTATCCCAGAATATATTGCAGATATATATGCCCATATGCGGCTTTAAGTTCACTATTTAGTGAATATTCTTTTTTAAAATTAGCACGTAATCCGGTAAAATGCGCGGGACGAAAAGAATGTGGAATTTGTGAGAGAGTGTGCCCGATGCAAATTAGAATTTTAGATGAAAAATTTGAAGGTTTTACTGGGGGAGGGGAATGTATATTATGCTTGAAATGTATCGAGAAATGCCCTTTTAATGCTTTAAAATTAAAATTTGGTTAATTTCAAATGTTTTTCAATATCACTAATTTTTAAGGAGAAGAATTATAAAAGTTATAGTGTAATATATACAATTCATTGTTTCTGTTTAAAATTAAAATCGGAAGTTAATTAGTGAAAATGGTTAAGCAACATTTAATAGATAGAGTTCGAGCAAGATTATCTCGAGATAAAGGAGTTGGATCTAGGGGAATAAAAGATACTCAAGCTCAACGATTATATCCTGAAGAGGAGGATATGGATATTAGACCTTTTTTTTTTCGAGATGTAGATAGGATCGTCCATTCCAAAGCGTATGCCCGATATATCGATAAAACTCAAGTTTTCTTTGAGGTTAAGAATGCAAATATAACCCACCGATCCTTGCATGTTCTTCTCGTTTCTCGAACTAGCCGCCAGATTGGGCGGGCTCTTAAGTTAAATACGGATTTAATTGAAGCAATTAGCCTTGCACACGATATAGGACACGCCCCATATGGACATCCTGGTGAAGAATATTTAAATGAAATTAGTAATGAATGCGGAATAGGAACTTTTCTTCATAATGCTCAAGGTGTTAGATGGCTTGCAGAATTGGAAAAGCGATTTCCTACCCAACCTGCTAAAGGATTAAACTTAACATTACAAGTTTATGATGGTATTTTATGCCATGACGGTGAAACTTTTGAAAGAGAGTTGAAACCGAAAAAAATCAATGGAAAAACTTGGGAGTCTCATTTTAAAGAATACAATGATTGTTTTCTTGGAAATAAGTTTGTACGTATTCCAATGAGCTATGAAGGGATTGCTGTTAGATTTGCTGATATCATTGCTTATATAGGACGAGATATTGAAGATGCAATTCTTTTAAAATTCATTCAGAGAAAAGATATACCTGAAAATTGTAGAAAAGTTCTTGGAGATACTAATCGAAAAATAATGAATACACTTATTAGAAATTTATTGGCTTATAGTATAGAGAACGAGACAATCGGCTATGATGAGAATATTTTCTCTGCGTTAAAGGAATTGAAAGAATTCAATTATGAAAACATTTATGAAAAAAGGGATAAAAAAAGCAATGAACAACATGAATCAATTCGAAAAGATTTTCATCTTATGTTTGAAGTATTCCAAAAAGATTTAGAAAAATCAAATTATAATTCGCCCGTTTTCAAGGATCATATAGATTATATAGATGATAAGAATTATTCAAGTTATTACAAGAAATATAAAATAGAAGATAAATTAGGTTGGATTGTTAGAGATTATATTGCAGGAATGAGTGATAGATATTTTAGAGAAATGACAGAATGGGTTAAAAAAAAAAATTAATGAGATTTTTACTTTAATTATTTATATTTAAATACAAAAATATGAAAAATAAAAATTAGATAAATTTTTAATTTCATGTTAAATAATATTTAACGTAGATATTTAGCTCCGTAGTGTAGTGGCCAAGCATTTGGGACTCTGAATCCTAGGACGGCGGTTCGAATCCGCCCGGAGCTACTTTTTTGAATGGAATAACAATATTTATTAAAAATAGAAAAAATATATTAAAATAGAATAACCATTAATTTATTATAGGAAAATTTAAAAAACTATAAAACGAGAATATTCTAATGCCAATAATTAGTTTTTCAATTAACGATCACTTGAAAAAATTTTTAAATAAATTAGTTACTAAAAAATATTATCCAAATCAGTCAAAAATTATAAGAGACGCACTTTTAAGGCTAATGTCAACAATGGAAATCTCAGAAATAGAAAGAGATGTAGAAATAAAAAAGATACAAAAGAACATAGTTGGAAACGCAATGATAGTGATAGAACATGATGATGATCTAGCAATTAAAAAAATTTCCAAGCTAGAAACTGATTTTAAAGAATGTATCGCAGGTAAATCTCAATTCTTATACTCTAAATATAAAACAATATTATTTGTTTTTGAAGGTGAGATAGATAGTTTTCATAGTTTTATTTCAGAATTAAATGCTATTGAAAATTTAAAGAATTTTCGATATATAATTATTAGTTAATCTAAAAGAAGAAATTTAGAGTTTTATTGCCCTTCCTATAACATTTTTAAAATTTTCTATATCATCGGCTAATTTTTCCGCATCATTTTCATTAATATTATCCTCTTTATTGTATTTATTTAAAGTCGTTAACCAAAACTCAATTCTATCCAAGACGGGGTGCGTCTCTCCCAAAATTTTTCTTACTCTCACAAATGTATCCTGAAGCTTGATACGGATATTATTTGCCCGCCATTTTAACATACAATAATCAGAAATTTCCATTAAATTTTGAGTAATGACCATTATGTCAAGCGTTTTTTCACGCTCTTCAGATTTTATTTTTCTGATAATATTTATTTGCTCAAATAAGATTTCAATAATTTTTGCTAACCAACCAGTTAATTGCCCGGGATTTCCGCACCAAACTCTTAATTCTAATGATTGATTTTTAGAATTAATAAATATTCTAGTAATTATTCTCCCGCCGGTTACTTTTGCTTCAGCACAATACCATGCTTCAGCTTGGTAATTATCATCTTGACCTTCTTCATGAGAAGTAACAATGGTAGTTTCAAAACTTTTTAGAGTTCTTTGGGCAGCTCTGAAAGCCAACCGAGGATCGAGATCGGCAATCATAAATGCTCTTGCATCACTCGGTAGGTCTTGAATCGCTAATTGGCAATCTTCCACATTGTCGAGAGTAGCGATGACTAATGGACATTTTATTTGCACTTCTTTTCTCTTGAGATATATGGTTTTTTTTTCACCTTTTGGAGATTTATAGATAACTGTCCCACCGATTGAAGATATTCCACATTGGCGGGGTTCTAGATAAAAATCTACTCCTCTTGAGTTATTAGGTTCAATTACAGGAATTGAAATTATTTCTTGTTTTAGATTATAACTAGAAGGGGCATCAAGTATAATCTTAATAGAGTGAATTGCCACATCATTATGATTTCGAACTACTACTTTAAAGTGTAATTGACCCCCTTGAAAATCATATTCTCTAAGAACTTCAACTTTCTCGGATAACTTTAAGTCATCAGTTGGAATCTCATCTAATCTAATTGAATATTCAGATGTGATGGGAGCTACTCTCTCTAGAATGAACATTTTATGTAAAGAATCAATATATCCTTCAATGGAGCCCCGTGATATCAGAATTGCTAATTTTTCCTCAATATTTGACTCAGTTATTCCTAAACGTCTCGCTAATTCTGTTAATGAAATTTTCCTATATACTTTAGTTATTTCTTTAATTTTTATTTCTAAGTATTTTTGAGTCATAAATTCTCTTCTTTGAGTAAATACACCCTTAAGTTCACCACTTTGTATAAGATTAAACAAAGTTCTGCGACTTAATTCAACAGCAATTTTGAGATCTCCTGAAATTTTGTTAAGTTTAAAGATACCCTTGTCTTTCGCATATTTCTTTATTTCGCTATTTAACTGCTTTTGGGTGATTATTTCCTTTCCTTTATCTGCAAAAAAAGCAATTACCTTTTCTAATTTCATTAGATTTACACAAAAATTTTTAATATTTTCTGAGTGTAAATCTAATTCTTCACTAAGTTTTTTTATTAAAATTCTGCCCTTTAAATTAATAATTTCCATTAATTTATCAAAAATATATTGTTTAGTATAATATTTCTGCTTACTTATCGTAAAAGAACCTTTAATTTTATATTCCTTAATCAATTTTAAGATCAATTTTATAGTATTATCAGAACTCATATCTAACATTGAAGATAGATTTTGATTTTCAATAATTCCCTCTTCTTCAATTTTTGAAATAATTTTTTGTTTGATTTCTGATGAGATATAATAAAATAAATTATGAACCTTATCGATAACTCCATAAACTTTATTTTCATTAATATAGTTTTTAATTATTCCAACAATCTCGTCTGAACTAACGTTAAACATTGTTGATAACGTAGTAAAATTGGTAATTGAGGAACCTTTTAATACTGCTAAAAGACATTTGGGGCATACTTCCTTACCTTCGAATTTTCTTAATTTTTTATTGCATACTTCATCAAATCTTATTATACCAAGTCTTTTTGCATCTCTAAGAACTCTTTCTTTATAAGGATAAAATATTCCAGGAGATTTTAAATACGAATTCCATCCACATTTTTTATCAGTGCATTTTAAATAGAATTGACCAGATGATAATTTATCTAACTGTACAAGCGATTTACATTCAGGACATGAGCTTCTTTCTATTATGGAACAACGATATCTTAGAACTCTAGCATTAACTCTTGAATAATATATATTATGATCCTTACAATACCATTTCTCTGTACTAATTACATGGTTTATGCAAAAGGAAGCCCCACACTTCTCACAAGTAAATACTACGTTTTCATCTTCACAAAATTCGCATTTCATTTTTTTAATACAATTTTTCTTTTAGTAAAGATATATATTGTATTATTAAAAATTTTTATAGTCCAATAATTATTATTTGTAAATTTAACCTCCAATATGAAAGAAAGAAGTTGGTAATTTATACTCCTAAATCGATGGAAAAATATCAATTCGAAATATTGAAACCCCTAATATCACAATATTAAAAAAAATTATCAAAACAATCATTATTAGAGAAACTTTACTGGATCTTTCTGTTTTTGTTTTTCTTCTTTTTGAACCAAATTCGCTTATAATTGCTAACGGAAACAATCCAAGAAATGTGCCTACAGAAAATGATAGGATGGTTAATAATCCACTTATTAAGCCGTAGCTTAAAGTCCAAGTAAAACATTGAGTATAAATTAATATCTCAAAAATACATGGTGGAAGACCTGCTAAAATCCCAAAGACATAAGGTGTTCTTTTTCTATTCCAATCAATGTCCATCTTTAATTCATCAGCATATTTAGAATGAGGGGCATAACGATGAGTAATAATAAAAATTAACATATAAACTGATACTATACAGCTAATCAATGCGCCAAAAAAATTATTAACATAGTTTTCTGTAGGAATAAATGTAAAAATTAAACTAAATAATGAAGTTAATATGCCAATTGTGCAATTTGCAATCATTAGCCCAATACCGTATCTCATTAATATTAATATACTATTTTTCCAATCTTTACCTATGCCAAATGACCAAAAACAAAAAATTGCTTTATCTTCACATGGCATAATTGTATGTAATATACCTATAGCAAAAGCTGGCCATAATACAAGTAATTGATCTAGAATCTTGGATTCCCCTGAAAAGAAATATTAATTAATATTTAATATATAGATTTGTATCTTTCTTATTTTAAATTTTATATTTAATATTAAGATCTGTTTATTTATTATTATTATTTTATCTAATTGCCTTCATGATCGAAGAATCTCTTAATTATATTTTTTGTGATAATTATAACTGATTTCTTCCATTTTTCTTTAATGCAAATTTAATTAATCCATAGAAACATAAAAGTAAAAATATTGTCGGTATAAAATTAAAAGGAAATAGGTCTTGAACCAGTAACCAGAGACCTGTAAAAAGCATACTAAAAAAAGCCAATCCAAAGAAACCGGGTTTCACATATTTTTTAAAGATTAAAGGGCTATTTGAGGAATAAAAAAATGTGATTGATAAAATTGGTCCCAAAATTACAAGGTGATGGTCCCAACTATCAAAATACACTAATAACATAAGTAATAATCCAAGACTAAAAGCATGACTTGTATTAAATTGGGGATTAACCCGGATAAAATAAATGAAAAGACCTAATATGCCAATTATAAAAAAGATAATAAAAAAGATGAGAAAGGAACTTATATGTATTCCATAGATATTAATCGCATTTAATACTAATCGAGTAATACTAAATGAATGATTTACAATTTCTGGCGTTGATCCTAAAAAGTTTACTTCTAAAAAGCCATTCCATAAGCCCGGAACAAAAACAAAAAATAAAATATTAAAGCTTAATGGAAGGATTATACCAATTGATCTTAATACACTTCTAAATAATTTAATATTGATTTTTTTATTTTTTAAATCAATTCTCATTAAGATTACAAAAGGTACAATAAAAATTGTAATTGGTTTTATAATTATACTAATACCTAAACAAATACCTCCAACTATTTCCATTAATGCAGTATCTTTGGCAAGGAAAATATATATTGAAATTATTAAAAAAATCGCAACAAAAAGATTAATCTGACCAAGAATATAATTAATTGAATGCGGAATAAGCAAAAGAAAAATACTAACATATAAAATTACTCTTTTTTTATTCAAATCGATATCATTATCTTTTACCATTATACATTTTACCATAAATATGCAAATAAAATAAGTAGTGAATAAATTAAGTAATTGAAAAATAATAAAACCTAATTCATAACCAAATAAATAGAACGGAACAAAAAGATATGCAGATATTGGAAAATATCTAAATGGAAAATCATAATTTTCCTCGTTATATAAATCAGGGAGGTCGGTTATTACTTGTTTTCCAACATTGAAATATGTTAAAAAATCGTTTTGATCATGAAGAACGGTAAAAAACAATATTAAAGAAAGCGTAAAATAAAATAGGTGTATAAAGAAAGCAAGTTTAAAAATTTTCACTTCCCAATATTCTTTGAAATTTTTCAATTTTTCCATTAAATAAGATTTAAGATCCATTAAAAGAACGAAAAGAAAGTTTTCAAAAAAATCTTACTAAAATTTTTTTAAATTTAAATTATAAAAATTAAAGTATGGCTTTAATCGATAAAAAAAGAAACCCAATAAAAACACATTAGATTCAGAAGGTAGGGTAAAATCTTTGATAGAAAATGTTTTTTCTCCTTATGCTCAAAATTGGTTTGAGAATATTAAGTATGGATGGAATAAAAAAACAATGATAATTGGTGGAAAACATAATCTTGGACCGAAATTTTCACTTTTTATTAAGTTCCTACTGAAAAAATATATGAGAATCTATAATTATGAATTAAAATCAGAAAAATATCGAGAAGGTAAATCAGACATTACTAAAGACACGATTTACACCATCATATTCTCTTTTGGTCCCATCACTTCTCCATCATAATTACGAATTATTTTCTTGGCATAATTGTGTATTAAAGACTATTTAACGATTTTTCCTTATCTAAATTTTCTTGTTTTTGAAAAAAAGCTCTACTTAAAACATCAAATTCATCATCAGATAATAGTTCCTTACATTTTTCTGTTAATATTTTTGTATTTTTAAAAACTAAACTTATTTTCTCACAAATATAAGAAGAACATTTTCCACAATTTTCAATTTTTTTTTCTGAGCAACATTTTTTCACATCCAAATTTGCACATTCTTTTGAAAAATGACATCCATAGCAAATTAAGGATTCTGGTTCTTCTAATGTATCTCGAAATCCCAGTTTTTTCCATAATATGGCTACTTCTTTTAATTCATCCTTATCTCCTCTTACAGTTGCGATATAACGTGGACAAAAATCGCAATTATCTCCACAACAACCTAATTTAACCATTATTTTTTCACTATTTATTACAAACTTTTATGATTAATAAAACACAAAAGATTTCATATTCTTGATTACTACGTGGTATTAAAATTTTTCTTAAGAATAATATTTTTAAGAAAGTTTTCAA
>JAHLWH010000127.1 GCA_019058015.1 Promethearchaeota archaeon
ATCCAAACTTAGATATAATTGAAAGAGATCTTGGAATAATCGGAAATGATATTAGATTTAAGATACTTAAATTTTTATATAATTCAAATGGAAAAATAAATTTTAACCAAATTTCAGAAAAATTGGGGATAGATAGAAGCAAATTAGCCTATCATCTTCCTATTTTAAGGGAAAGCAATCTAATTATTAATGAATCATCAATAGAACAAAGAGCAGGGAAAAAATTTTCTTTTTATTCCATTTCACCTAAAGGAAAAGAGTATTTTAATATATTTTACAAGATGTCTGTTTAAAAATATAATTTAAATTATTATTTTATCGATAATCAAAGCTTCTTTTTTGAATATCAAATAAGACGATTAATTCTAAATTATTTTCATCACAAAAGGAACAGTTCAAATAATGTCTATATTTATTATAACTTTCCTTGCAATATGTAAAAAAAATCCGGTATCTTCCTATTCGATATTTTTTGAACATCTTGTAGATACCAGCTTTATAATAAGGATATTGGCTTACTTGTTTGGAATCCATATTGTCAAATTCATGTAAAATTGATTTTATTAATTCCGAAGATAATCTTAATTTCCTGATTTGCTTTTTAAAGGGAGTCGTTTGAATATAATCCATATTAATTCAAGAATTTTATAGTCGGGTGAAATTACCATGTTGAACTTCTTCAATTGCATTTTGAAGTTGTTGTTTAAGTTTGGGATCTAATAAAATTTCGATAGTATCATACCAGTCTTCTTCTAATTTAAAGGAAAATTTAGGTTCTTGTAAATCACAAGGATCTAGAATAACTTCACCCATTTCATATTCTTCGATTTTTTTCTCTAACTTACCAGTTTTTTCTAAAGAATAAATATATTTTTTTAGGTCTTTGCCGTTATAATGACCGAACTCATTAAGAATATCATCAAATCTATTAAAAATAACAGAGTTTTCTTGAATTAACTCGTCAATCTCTTTGAGAAATTTTTGTGTATTTTTATTTTTAAAATATACATTATAATCTAAATCATAATCATCGTAATAAACCATATCCAATTTAAGAAAATTATTTTTAGCAAGAGCAATTAAATCAGACCTTATTCTATTGTTATAAGGACCATATTGAAATTTAATCATCTTATACTTAGGACCAATAAATCTTTTTTTGAACAAATCTTCTTCAAATAAATAAAATAACTTAGCAGCGAACATATTGCCCCTATTTTTTATACGACTAAACAAGTAAAGATTTAATATTAAGTTCTCATATTGAATTCTTTCAGACATAGTTTCCTAATCAAATCCTCCACATTAAAATAATAAAGAGAAAAACTTTTTTATCCCAATTTTCCCATACTTTCAATTTTAAATACGAGTTTAAAAACTTAAACTTTTTGCATTTATGAATAAGAAATTGTTTTAATAACATTAATGAACACATATTTTTGTCTTATTATTATTTATGTAAGAAAAAATTAACAATTTAAATATATAAAAATGATGTCGCTAAAGAATTTTTGAATTTCGTTTTAAAATTTCATTTTGTTATAAAATAAAAGAAACATATTAGAGTCTTTTCTATTTAGATTATTTAATTACTTTTAATCTTATAAATCATTATTTATATTTTATCTGTATTTAAAGATAAAGTATAGATGTGAAGAAAATTTCCATTATCTTATTGAGTAAATGGAAAAAATTAACAATAAAATCATCTTTAAAACAATTTTAGTTTATTATTTTTCATTTTGTCATAATCATTTGGGGAATAAAAATCGTGAGTAAACAAGATTTTGATATTAAAGTTGAAAATGAGAAATTAGAGGAAAGAGATGATCGGGAAGATTATGATTTTGAGGGTAATCCTTTATTTAAAATTGTAAATATTGTTGGTACTGTTGAGGTAGAAATATCAAAAGAAATCGATTTAACTCAAATCGCACGAACTCAGCCTGGTGTTGAATATAATCCAGAACGCTTTCCAGGTCTCGTAATGAGGATTGAAAAACCGCATGCCACATCACTGATATTTTCGAATGGTAAAATGGTGCTAACGGGTCTTAAAGATGTACTTGATGCAGATAAGGTTGTTAAAAAGATACTTAAAAATATTCGAAAAGCTGGGCTTGACGTAAGAAATCCAAAAATTACCCCTCAAAATATTGTAGCGACTGGAGATCTTCATGTAAATATAGATTTAAACATGGCTGTTATGATATTAGAAAATACTATGTATGAACCTGAAGTTTTCCCTGGATTGATTTATAAAATGCATAATCCAAACATTGTCTTTAACATTTTTTCAACAGGAAGGTTTGTGTGTTTAGGTGCCAAAGAAAAGGAGACAATTAAAGAAGGCATTTTGAAATTAAAAAAACAAGTGCATGAATTAGGTGTCGTTAGGAAGAATTTGGATTCGATTGATAATGAAAATATGTCTTTTTTTTAATTTTTTAATTACTAAATACGTACCAGATTTAATAAAAGATAGGAATTATTTGTATGTAATTATTGTTTTAACTGTTTATCAAAAACTTATAAAAATTTATAAATTTTTATAAAAATCAAAAGAAAAGATGGTTTCCTTCCCGTATTTATGTAAATCTGAAATCAAAAATCCATCGCACTCATTAGATTTAAATTTTCTAG
>JAHLWH010000128.1 GCA_019058015.1 Promethearchaeota archaeon
ATAACTTTAGTGGTACATCTCTAAAAATACTTAACATCATTTGTGAAACGATGGGTGTCAAAAAAGACGAAGTAACTAAATATGGACGAATTAGGGGTAAAGAATTAAGAGAAAAAGGTGCTAAAAATGAAATAGGGATTCATTGTATACGTGCGGGTGATATAGTCGGAGAACATAAAATAATATATGCTGGTTCTGGCGACTATATCGAACTAAAGCATACTGCAATAAATAGAAATTGTTTTGCTACAGGGGCAATACGCTCATTAAAATTTATTACGAAACAAAAAGAAAGTAAAATTTTCGAAATGAAAGACGTTCTTAGTCTTTAATTTTTTTAAATTGAAAAATTAATCTTTGGATTAGTTTTCATTTCATTTTCACATTGATCTGCTTTTTGCTGTAATTTAGATAATTCTTCTAAGCTATCTATAGTGTCTTTTACAGACCCTAGTGCCAACCTCCTTAATTAGTCTATCTTTTAAAGAAAAGGAATTGAGAAGAAAAAAACATTAAAAATTTAATCCTTAGAAAACAAAGTAAAAATAGACATTTGAAGAATAAAAAAATAGAGAAAAGTGATATTGGAAATGATTCTAATAATTGGATATGGATCATTGATGAGTTATTATGGAATTTATAAACAACCATCTACTAGGGATATTGAAATTTTTAATCCCTTTATAGTTCGATTCAAAGGATTACGCAGATTCAATACAATTGGAAGGCGTTATATGGATATTGGAAAGGAATTTGACCCCAAAGGAGTTCAAGTTGACATTGATGATCCAATTGACAAATCAGGAAATAATATTGAATGCCTTGCTTATTATGTTAAAGAAGAGGGTTTACAAAAGATTGGTATACGGGAAAGGTATCCAAATAGACTATTGGAAAGAATAAAAAAATACAACCAAAAAGACAAAGTACAAGAAGGGAAACGAAAATTAGCAGAAATTCTTTGGACTTTTTACCCAGAGCTAGATATTTCTGCTAGTTATCACGAAAAAATTTGTATATATAGAAAAAAATTGGGTGAATATATTCATTATGATATTATTAATGCTCATAGTTATGTTCCTCATCCTGTAAAAGTGTTATGTAAACAAAAAGATATGAATATATTCGGACTAATTTCAATAAATACTAATATTGGAGCAAAAAGAGATAATAATAGTGATATTCGCTTGATGACTATCCAAAAGGCAATCAACTCAAAAAATCCTCCAAGAAAATCTTATTTTCAAGAATGTATTTTAGGAGGGGTCCATGGAATAAATGTAAGAGATTTATTATCAGGGATGGATATTAATAATGGAAGAATGAATCAATATTTAAGTAACTTGAAAGGGAATATCGAAAAAGAATGGAATAATACTCAAGATTGGAATTTCCATGGAAACGATTTACGTGCAAATCTTAAACGATCAGGATTATTGGAATATTTTCGTGAGTTAGAAAACTTATTCAATGTATAAAAAAAAGGATGTCACTTAATTTTGAACTTCATTTGCAAGAGATTAAGGATGCTAAGAATTTATACCTGTGATTAGATTTCAATAAAAGTATTTGAAAAGAGTCTTATCTTCTTGTTCTTCTTTTTGTTCTGAAATGATAAACTTATCGAAGAGAGCATCAATCTTCTTTGTTTTATTATCAGGAAAAAGATGTAATTTGTCAATCAAATTCCGAGAGAATATTATGTATTTTTCCAATCTTTTTATTAATTTTTTCTCTAATAGTTTTCGAAGCGATAAATTCACATTCAAAATTATTGGATCGCTTGTAGTTAAGTAATCATCTAAAAAAAAGTATATGAATAAGATAACCACAAGAAAGATAATATCTCTTATAATTTCATAATTTAATTGTATATTAAAATTCTGCAATACGAAAATGAGTATAGATATGATTAAACCGGCAATTTCTATTATTTTATAATCATTTAATTTAGAAAATTTCGATTTCACGATTTTTTTCAGGTCTTCAATTTCTTGAGCGATTTCATTAACTTGTGATTGGAGATCGACACCAATACCAAAATGATCTAATAAGTTTCGATTATTAAGGAGTAGTTGGATACCCAATTGAATTTCATATAGTTTTTTTAATTTCTTTTTAAAATTGATATAATTATAATTTTCAAGCGCGTCATTAATCGCTGCATTAATAAATGGTAAAGACGCGATAAGTGTGATAGGGATAAAAATATCCAAAATTACATTGTTTAAATTAAATACAGTAAAAAAGCACAATGTTAGAAAGAGAATTACTCTTAAACTCAAATAGAACTTGAATTTTCCTTTTGTCTTATTTGAAAGATAATCATAGACACGCGTTTTCTCAAATTGAATAAGCTTGGACAGATGCTCTAATGACTTTTCCATCAAATCCTCTAAAATTTCTTTTTTACTTTGATTAGCCATTTTTCCTTGAATGATATTGTTAATCCTTGGATATAAATTTATATAAAATTAATAATAAAAGATTGTGGAAGTTAGCGAAAAAAGAAATTGAAGGATGACATATTTAAAAATTAGTTCATATAGAAAATGAGATAAAATTATAAAAATTCTCAGAGCAGATCAGTATTATCATTAACCTGAATTCACGGGTTTCATAATGTCAACTCTTCATTTAGAAGGTCTAAAGGGTATCCAGTCCTTAAACATTCCTTTTTTATAATTTTATCCTATAAGAATTAAGGTTAATTAGATTTTAAATCTTTTTCCACATTCGATCAATAATTATAAGCATAATCGGTATCACTATTTGAATAATATCTGATGCAAGAGTCACTGGTATAAACTCAAAAGTAAGATTTCCTATAGTATGCAACAATGCAGTAGCTAAAACACTTCCCCCAGTACGATTATAAAACCAAGTAAGGATAATAGTAATTTTTAAAATGTTTAACATAAAAAAGACAAATTGAATAGGTGAATCATATTGAGGTAGATATAGAGGGGCATGCCACAGTCCCCAAAAAAATCCCAAAATTAGGCTTGCAATGAGAGGCGAAAACCTGGTTCTTCATTAGTACCTGCTCCAAAGAAAAACTGAGTGCTAAAAAAGAGATTGGAATTCATGCTATCAGAGCAGGAGATATTATGGGAGAACACACTATTTTATTTGCAGGACTTGGCGAAAGAATAGAATTTAAACACGTAGCACATAGCAGGGATGCTTTAACTAATGGTGCAATTAATGCAATTAAATATTTATATAAAGTTGACAAAGATGATGCTAGAATTATATCAATTCAAGAAATCTTAGGATTAAATGAATAAATTTTTAATCAGTTTTTTTTTATTATTGCATAAGTTCTTTATTTTACCAGGAAATTAATTTTATACATTTTATTTAAAAATTATGCTTGGACGTTTCGAATTATTGATAGGATTTTTTGGATCTTGGGCGGTTTCTATAATAATTTTAGTAATAAATAAATGGAAACGAGGTAATCGTTTACCTGAAGGATCCATTCTTAGTGAGAATAATAATATTAAAGATTTAAAGGCGCCCGGCTCGAGATGGTCAAAATGGGGGGTTACGATCGGTTTAGGCTCTAACAGCTCTGTAATAATTTTTGTGTTAATTCTATGCATATTTGATCTTTGGGATGCCTTCTCACCATTTATTACCTTTCCACTTCCTATATGGTTGAATTGGTCAGGACTTATCGCAATGTGGATTATCAATGGTTTAGGAACCTCAGTTTTCATATATAATGTAAATTATACGGCCGCTTATAAACCGATAAAAGATAAATATGTATTAGCTACTGGGGGACTATATAGATGGGTTAGACATCCTATGTATATCATCAAAGCAGTTCAAACAATTTTGCTCTTTCTTACAACAGGAATTTGGTTAACAATATTTGGTTTAATAGCTTGGTTTGCACTTCCAACTCAAGCAAAAGCTGAAGAAGAATTAATGGAAGAGAGGTTTGGAGAAATTTATTCTAATTATGTAAAAAAAACAGGAAGATTCCTTCCTAAAATTAAATTATTTCAAAAGAAAAGTAAAGAAAATAATTTTCTCAACTCAAGAAGTCTTAAGATTAAATTAAAAAGGAGAAAATAAAAAAGTAATAGAATAGATTTCTCTAAATTTTTATTCTTTTTTAAGATTTATTAATTCCAGTAATTGAATTTTCAATTTTGGAATCTTATTATTGATAATATCCCAAATAATTCTTAAATTTATTTTAAAATAAGAATGAATCAAAATATCTCTTAAACCAGCAATTTTTTTCCATTCTATCTCAGAATTTATTATCTTAATATCTTCTGGAATGTTTTTCACAGCTTCACCAATAATAATCAAATTTTTCAAAACGCCATCTTGAATTAATTCATCTATTAGAAAATTTTCAAAAGAGAAGTTTTTAGTATATTTTTCAATTTTTTGAATAGCATCAATAATATCTTGAAGATAAGTATTAAAGTCCCTTTGTATACTTTACACTCCTTAAAATTGAAGTTTTTAGAGCAGGTTTAATATCTTCGCCGATTACAAGATCTACTTTATTATTAAATAGTTTTTCTAAAAAAAATTTTAAATCCATATAATTATCAAAAGTTATTCCATCTTTTTCAAATTCTACTAATATATCAACATCACTTTCTGAATTCTGTTGATTTCTAAGATAAGAGCCAAATAATCCAATCTTCTTTACATCATACTTTTTTATTTTATCTATATTTTCATTGATTTTTTCGATTATTCTTTCATAGACTAACATCAATAATCACATTCTATTGCGTATGATTAAAAGTAAGATAATAACATTCAAATTAACTTAATTCTAATAAATAATTAGAAATATTATGAATAAATAATTTATGATTATTTATTA
This sequence comes from Promethearchaeota archaeon, assembly GCA_019058015.1. GTDB lineage: Archaea > Asgardarchaeota > Lokiarchaeia > Sigyniarchaeales > SOKP01 > 6H3-1. The sequence continues at coordinate 4,865 of JAHLWH010000128.1, forward strand.
AAGATAAAACTTCAGAGTAGAAAGACAGAAGGATGTCATTTAAAAATTAAAGATTTTAAGAATAAAGAAATGATACAACAAATTTAAAAACAGGTGTAGAGTTTCGCTTATTATTAAAAAAAAAGTGAAAAAAAAACCTTGGGTAGAATCAAGTATTTTGGGTCTTGGAGCTATACTAATAATTTCAATGGCTTTATGTAATAAAATACAATTTCAAAAGAAAGATCAAAATCACTCAAAAAGAGAAAACTATTTATAATGAAGGACATTAAATAATTTTTACATTATTTATTAAAGTTTTTATTATCCTATTTGGGAAATTTTAATGAAATCTAAGAGAAAAATACTAATAATAATTATAATAGCAATAATTCTGGGTAGCTTCGTTATTTATGGAATTTATGAGATAAGATTCAGACCAAGATACAATGGTTCAATTTCTCTATCATTTCAATTAAGAAATAAAAATGATAAAGATATCGTCGTAGAGAGCACAAATTTCACTACTCTTAAAGTAGCTTACAATCAAATTGAAAAAGAAAAATGTAATGTACATTTAGAATACATATATAGTTTTCCCGAGAGATGGAAAAACGAAGAATATATCATAGTAGTTGTATGGGAGAACGATACGGTAAAGGATCATTATTGGGTAGAAAAGGTTGATAATGAGATTTTAATGACTATGCATAGCGGGATCATTTTTAAAATGGAAAAGGAATTCCCATCAGGAGAGTATTATAATTTAACATTATGGGAACTAGGCACTGGACCTGATCCTAAAATTGAATAATCTGAATTTAACAAATTGATTTTGAATAAAGCGTCTATAATTGTTGGAATTAACATCGCTAAGCTTTTTAAGCTAATTTTATAAAATATTAATAGATCTACAAAAATATCTGGAATATAAAAATGAAAGATTAAATACAATTGTTTCCATTATTAAGATTATTTTTTTATATACTCAGTATCTAATGAAGTAATTTTTTTCTAATAATTTTTATTCTTTTCTAATCCGACATTATTCTCACCTTAACGAGTTAATAGACCTAATTTTTTTTACGCTTCGAGAAATGTTTTAACTAAAGCGTCCTGGTTATCTTGTAAGGTCCACTTGTGGCTTTTACTCCCTTTTTTTTGGCATTTCTTGAGATACGCCTTATTTATCTTCCAAGAATTGTAAAGGAGCATCCGAACCAACAAGTCTAAATATCTCGTATTGTCGTATTTCGACTTCCAGCGTCGTTCCATCCGATTTAAGTCGCTAAAACTTGTCTCAATGAACCATCGTTTTTTGTAAAATCGAGATGTGCGGGACGCCCAAGAGCTCGATACTCCCCTTGGCTTCTGTGTCGTCATGATAGCATATATTAATTTCGTGGTATCGTTTAGGGTTAATTTTCCTTTCTGAAAATCCCGTTTGACACCGATTAGAGAGTACCCTTTTTTTGTGCCTAAAACCAGGTAGACGTTTTGAAAAAATTGAAATTCTGTTCTGGGAGCGCTTGAGAAGGTGTACTTTCTTATTCTCTTCCCAGTGCCTCTTAAATATTCTTCGATAATTTGCTTAATTCTTTTATACGACTTTGCAGGAAATAAAACATTGCCTTTCATTCCCTTTACTTCGTCTAAAAGTTCGGCATTATAAAACTTCTTTGAAACTGATGCATAATTTTCAGAGCAGATCTAGTTCTTTCATTAATTATTCTAATTTAGAATAATTTAAACTCGCAATCTCATCATCGAAACAAATTGAAGGTATCCAGCCCAATTTGCTTCTAATAATAAAATAGAGTAAATTGTATTAAATAATTTTTGGATTGTAGAATTATTTTTTTAAATAATCTGGAATATGTTGAGATCTTTCTAAATCATCAAATGAACCGGGTTCTCTTACAACATATGATTTTCCCTTATTTATCAGAATTTCAGCTGGTCTAGGTCTTGAATTATATATACTTCCCATAGAAAATCCATATGCTCCAGTATCTAAAATTGCCAGAAAATCTCCTTCTTCAGGTTCAATAATATTTCTATCTCTGCCAATAACATCACCAGATTCACATATTTGTCCTACTATATCTGCTTGGATCATTTTATCTCGATTTTTATTGTTGCAATTGATGATATGATGATAAGAATCATACATAGTCGGTCGAATTAAGATATTAAAACCACCATTTGTTCCAACAAAGTTTTTGTCTTTAGTTTTTTTAATTGTATTAATCTCAACAAGAATTATACTAGCTTCAGCAGTTAAGAAACGTCCTGGTTCAATGCAAAAAGTTGGATTATCTAATCCCATATCCGTTATTGCTGATTTAAATATTAATAAAACTGTTGTTGAAAATTCATTTAGATTAAGGGGATTTTCTGACGGTTCATATGGAATACCAAGACCTCCTCCAAAATTAATAAAATCAAATTGGATATTTGTTTCTTGCCGAACCTTCTTTACGATAGAAAGAAATTTTTCTGTAGACTTTTTGAATGTTAGAATTTCAAGAATTCCGGAACCAATATGCATGTGAATGCCAAAATTAGTAAACCCATTTTCAATTGCTAGTTTATATGCATCTACGATATCTTCTTCAAGTATACCAAATTTAACATGCCTTCCCGCTGTTATACAATGGTCATGATACCCACCACCAATCTCGGGGTTCACTCTAAATGAGATGAATTTTGGATTAATACTCAATTCATCCGCAATTTTAGTCAATCTTAATAGTTGACTGCCATGATCAAGGTTTATGATTACATTTTTCTCTAAAGCATATCGTAGCTCATCGTTTGTAATATTATTGCTTGTGTAGATGATTCTCTCGGGAGAAAAACCAGCATTAAGACAGAGGTGAATTTCACCTGTTGATACACAATCTACAGAAGCACCTTCTGATTCTAAAATTTTTAGAACAGCAAGATTTGTATTTGCTTTAACTGAGTAGTGTATTCTATTGTTTGTATATTCCATTGAGATTACTTCTTTTAACGCTTTATACCTGTCTCGTATGAGTTCTTCGTTTATAACATAAATAGGGGTTCCATATTGATTCGCTAAATCTATTGTTCTTATTCCGCCAAAATATAACTGATCATTAATATATTCCAAATGCTTTCGTTTTAACCAATCAGAATTTTCCATATTAATCTCATTTTTTTAAAATGAAATGATATTTTTACTAATTTATTATTCTATATATTAAAAAAGATTTAAAGAAACATAAAAACCGAAGATAAAATTGATTAATTAAATTTCCGAACTAGTAGTTTAAATTTCGAAGTTTTCAATTTTAGCATCGTAAACTTTTTCTACTGGTCCTTCCATATAAACGCCATCATCACTTGCTGTAATAATTAAGTCACCACCATCCGTATGAATTGTAACTGGTTTATTTGTCTTGAATTTATCAAGAATAGTTCCTGCAACCACCGAAGCACAAGCACCTGTCCCACAAGCCATTGTAATCCCCACACCACGTTCATATACTTTTATTTGCGCTTCTTGACTTGAGATTACCTTGACAAATTCAACATTTGTCTTATTAGGAAATCTTTCATGAGATTCAATTATACTCCCATATTTTTCCACTTCTTGTTTGCCAAAATCACCTTCCTTGAAAATAACAGCATGTGGATTTCCCATAGAAATTGCTGTAAAATTAAAATTCTTATCTCCAGCTTGAATCTTCTCATCAATACAATGCATCGGATCTTTACCAGGAATTACTGGAAT
>JAHLWH010000129.1 GCA_019058015.1 Promethearchaeota archaeon
ACAGCCAAAACCAGAGGCAATGAAAGTACTTCTTACACCTGCACCAACTGAACGTGAGGCTTATATTGAGGAATCTGTAAAACGTTGGCGGGTTCTTTATGGTACTGGCTTTCCTTTTGACGAAGAAAGAAGGCGAAAAATGGCAACAAGAGCGTATGACCGTAGTTTCTATCCGCAGGGTTTCGCACGTCAATTAGCTGCGATTCTCGCAAGTGGTAATCGGAGGCCAACATTGGCATCAATAAAAGTTCCCACACTTGTAATTCACGGAGGAGATGATCCACTTGTTCCCGTTGAAGGTGGCAAAGATACCGCAGAAGCAATACCTGGTGCAGAATTGCTAATTATTGATGGTATGGGACATAGTTTACCACCTGAAACTTGGCCACAAATTGTGGGTGCGATTGCAACGAATACAGCTAAAGCTGACGTTTAGAAAAAATTTTGATTGATCTTTTTACCGTAAAGACAGCCTGGGTCAGATTCAAATATATCTCTTGTATACGCATAGGCTCTTGCTTTACAGCCTCGGCATGTATAAAATTTACAATCCCTACAAACTCCCTTTACATTTTTCCTATTACGTAATTTATTTAATAACAGATTTTTTTCCCAGACATTGCTGAATTTGTCCGTTCTTATATTCCCTAATCTAATTGGGATTAATGTACAGGGCAAAATATAACCTTCAGGATCAATGCAAGCATAAGATGTCGCAATCGTACAAGCGGCAATAAAGGGCGCCATTCTTGGAAAATATTCTCGCAATCTTCTCTTATAATGGTCATGAATATCAAAGCGATTTATTAGCGTTTCGCACGTTTGCATCGTAACGGGAATGGGTTTATTATATCCCTCTTTAACATGCGTTTGATAGGCAATTCGGCAATAAAAAGGTGAAGCCCCCGTAAAGCAATCAATTGTATCAGAATCATTATTGTTTGCTTGAACTAATTCATCATAGAGTATATGCAATATTTTTTCACGTTTTTCTGGTGTAACATCCAGCACGGAATTTTCCTTTCCTCTTCCAATGGGAACAAAATTATTTAAAAGAATTGAATCTAATTTGAATTCTTTTGCCAGTGAAATAATTTCTGGAATTTCTTTATAATTTAACTGTGTTAAGGTGAATGCTATGGCAACCTCTAATCCTACATTTTTAGCATTTTGAATTCCGCGAATAGTTTTGTCATAAATGCCATGTCCTCCTCTCATTTTGTCATGGGTATCTCCAATGCCATCTAAACTAATTGTAACTCGCGTGATTTTTATATCTTTTAATTTTTTTGCCACCTTTTCTGTGATCAGAATTCCATTCGTAGATAAATTGGCAAACATTTCTAACTTTAAAGTGAATCTTAAAATCTTATATATATCGGGATGCATTAACGGTTCCCCACCGCCAAAAAGCATTCCCAACACACCATAATCGGCTAATTGAACAAGGGTAGAAAATATTTCCTTCGTTGTTACTTCATTAGGAAGTGTATCTGGGGACCCTTCTTGATAGCAATGTGGACAATTCAGATTACAGCGTTTAGTTAAATTCCAAGTTACAGTAATTGGCGCACCATATACCAATGGTGGTCTTATGCCAAATTTTCCAATACCGTTTAAAACACTCATAAGATATCTGCGAAAGTAACTGTTTGAAAAAATATCACGCATTCCGCCGGGTGCGTTTGAAACAGTAACATATTTTGATAATAGAAAATCAAAAATCGGACCTAATAAATGTTGTTCAAATTTACATTTAAAACATATATCTTCTTTTTTAATTAATTTATTTCTTGCATAATAGTCAAATAATAAATCCAGAAATTTATTCTTGCAGCTCGGACAGTTCCTTGACATTAATATAAATGGAAATCTCGCTATCTTGCCAATTACCATATTCTTCAGAAATTTTTTTATGATTATAGTAGGATCAAAAAATTACTTAGAATTTACTTATATAATTACTAACTTAACTTTTGCGTTTTTTATTTTTTAAGTTTTCCATTCCAAACCCTCCCTTAACCAATTGTGGCTAAAATATGAGATTTGAGGAATAAAATCTTTTATTATAAAAATATCATAATAATATTAAAAGAAAAAAGAGGAAAATGAAGCTCTGCAGTGCGTGTTTATTGGGGATAAAATGCGCTTGGGATGGCAAGGATCGAAAGAATGAAAAGGTTATGGCTTTATTAAAAAAGGAAATTTTAATACCCGTTTGTCCTGAGCAGTTAGGAGGTCTGCCAACACCTCGACCGCCGCAAGAAATTCAGGGCCATTCGGGGGAGGATGTGTTAGATAATAAATGCCAGGTTATAAATAGGGAGGCGGTTGACATTACCGAACAATTTATTCTGGGCGCTAATGAAGTATTAAAAATCATGAGGTTGCTTGGTGTAAAGGAATTTATTGCTAAGCATGAAAATCCCGCGTGCGGCTATGGAAAAATCTATGATGGCACTTTTACGGGTAAAATTATTAACGGCAATGGCGTAACGACTGCTTTATTGAAAAGAAAAGGAATAACTATTATTATGGAACAAATATTTGGTTCCATTTAAAGAATTTATTTTACTTTAAGAAGAAATTTTTATTTAATAAAAATTTATAATAATCCGTTGTAATTTAAAAAGGGAATAAATATGCCTAAAATAATTGCTAATAATATCGAGATTGAGTATGATACGTTTGGAGATCCTTCATCTAATCCATTACTTCTAATTATGGGGCTTGGCGCTCAAATGATTTCTTGGGAAGAGGAATTCTGTGAACTACTTGTAAATCATGGTTTTTATGTGATTCGATTCGATAATCGAGATGTTGGTTTATCAACTAAATTTGAAGAAATAGGAGTGCCAGATATAATGAAATTAGTCATAGGGGCTCAACGGGGTGAAAAAATTGAATTTCCTTATACTTTGGAAGATATGGCTGATGATGCAATTGGTCTTCTAGATGC
>JAHLWH010000130.1 GCA_019058015.1 Promethearchaeota archaeon
AAATTACAGTTCCATCCGTAGATGAGTTTTTTGTAAAAAGCGGTTGACCAGTAGAGCCATTATATAAGGAAACTTCTGCGTTTGGAACGATCCTTCCATCCACATCTAATGTTGTGAATTTTACTTCAGCTTGCTGTTTTTGTTCTTCGTTTATATTTACATTTAATTGATAATTTTTGTACAAATTATATATTTCTGAACTAGAAAGAGTATCTTCAAAATACCTAACCTCGTCGATTTGACCATCATATAAGATACCATTTCGACCTCCATTTTCAGTACTCGCTTCAGAACCATCCCCTATAAAACCAAATCTTGTAGTTCCACTACCTAAATTAAGCCCTGCGTGTGGATTATTGCCAAAACCTTTGACATCCTCAGTACCGCTATCGGGATCTATATAAATGTACTTATCATTTCCATCATAAACTATAGCAGCAAAATGCCAATCGTTATCATTTAGTCCTGTAGTAGTGCTATAAAAATCATCTATAGAACCAGTACTAGGTCTAGTTGAGTATCCTATTGCTCCGTTGTCTCCCCTAACATAAAAGTTAAAATATTCAGATCTATCATAATCAAAAAAAGCCCAATTAGAAGAATAGCTACTTCCTGTATAAGTTGTTTTAAACCAGCAACTGACCGTAAGTTTATCAATTTGACCGTTGGTATTGTAGAACAAATCATTAATATATAAGTAATCGCTAGTACCATCTAAATCGAGAGAATAACTTCCGATCTTTCCAGGAACATAACCAGGACTATTTACGAGGGTCGCGTTATAATTTCCCAACGAGTCGATAGCGTTAAAGCCAGAACCTTCTTCAAATTTAAACCAAATTAACCCGGCGGGATTTTCACTTAAGAGCGTACTTGCATAATTAGCATCATTGTTTCCATAATACATAAATGTGTCATAGTCTGTTGTGCTTGCCGAGCAGTTGACTTTAAACCAGATTTTTGCATTGCCAGCCACAGGAAAATCCTGTTTAATGTAATATTCTCTCAATATATCATTTTCCACAATCCTTACATCTTTTAAGCTTGAATTCATTTTGTTAGCATTTACCAATTCACTATAATTAATTTCTATTGAAACCGTATGATTAACTAAATCTATGGAATTAGGATTTGTAATATTGATAAGCTTTCTGTATAGGAATGAACCATTCCACCAAGGGTCAAGGCTTACTTCGCTTAAATCTAGAGTTTCAAAAAGATCAAATGAATCAAATTTATTATCAATTTGTGAATCATCGTCTACAATCTCATTATTGATATTTTCATTGCGAATATTAATAAAAAAATTATTTAAAGGCATGAGAAGCATTGAAACAAATAAAATCGCCATTAAGATCAGTGTTTTTTTATTTTTCATTTTATATCATTGTATTTTGTTATTAGATTTTTTAAAAGATATGTAACACATTAATACAAATTTGAGTTTTTAAAATTTTTTTAAGTTAACATTATCGTAGTATTATAATATTTTCAAAAATGAGGAAAATTTGATTTGTGTTTACCTAAATCCGACAAAAAAAAAGATGATTTTTTCTTATAATTAAACAATTTCTTTACATTATTCAAGTTATTTTTTTAAGAAATAAAAAAATTTTTCTCTTTTTAGGGCTTTTGATATTATCTATAATGAAGTTTCCCTCGAAAAAATCTTTTTTTTTAAAGGCGGAACCGATTTTTTCCATTATAATTTTAGTTTTAGGATAAAATTGAAAAATTATTTTTCCATTAGGTTTTAAAATTCGATGAAATGAATTGATTAAATTATTCAAATTATTTTCCATATTAATGTTATTTAAATCTGAATATATCCATTGAAGGGCGGAGATTGATATTATTGCTCTAAAAGTTTCATTTCTAAAAGGAGTTAAACATATATCAGCAAGAATAGGATTCATTTCAGGAAGTTGATAAAAATTGAGTAGGTGTTTAATAATATCTATAGAAATAACTTTGAATCCTAACTCTCTTAGTACTATTGAAGAGAAACCACAACCACTCCCCGCATCAAGGACTAATTCTTTTGGTTGAATTTTAATAATTTCTAATGCCCGTAAAGTAATTTTTTCTTGTATTTTCATCATGCTTTTGGATGTACTATATTTAATTACTTGGTCATCTTTAAAGTATTCAAAAACATTTTGATAAATTTCTTCGGGTCTCTTTTCCTTAATATTAAAATTATAATCGGTCACAATTCATAACTTCAAATAAAAAGTCCTTGTCAACAAATATAAAAAGGATAAATTTTATATTTTTTCAATCTCTACATTTCTTAATATAATTATTCTTAAATTGCATATAAGGGCATTTAATATCAATAAAGGTGCAACAGGTGTCTGAAAAAGAAGAAAAATTAAGTGTAGTCAAAAAAACAATTAAACTTGGAAGAAAATATGGAAGAGTAAAACAAGTAAGTATAACAAAAAGAGATGTTTTTATTCCTGCTGGTTTAGAAAAACAAATAAAGGAAGAGATTTTAAAACTGAAAACGATTACTCCAACAACATTATCAATGAAGTATGAGATTAGAGTTTCAACTGCGAAAAAATTACTAGAAAAATACAAGGAGGAAGGACTTTTAATTTTAAAGAAGTCAACCCCTAAGTTTAAAGTATATATTCCTGCTTGAATTTAAAGATTTTTTATTGTCCATCTTTCCAGCAATATTATAAAATTGGACTATTCTTCTTTCTTATCTTCTTTAATAATTCTGAGTAAATTAATAAGGAGATTTTTTTCTTTAGATAATTCCATTTCTAAAAATTCTTTTATCTCTTCAGTCAATATTATTGCGTTTTTTGTATCATATTTAAAAAAATAAAAGATATCTTTATCAGAGAATTTTCTCTTTGAAATTTTTTTCTTAATTTGTTTTGTTTTATTGGGATCATTTAATATTAAGATATGGTCTTTTCCAACTTTTAAGGCTGATATTAACGCAAGCCAATGATAAGATGAATTAATTGCAATACAATGATTGGGAGCTTTCTCAATATGATTTTTAATAGCTTGATATTTTAAGGTAAATCTCTCACCATTTATGTCTTTCAAATCATCATTTGTAAAATAAAAAAATCCACTCAAATCACTTAATTCTTGAGAGAGATACTTTCCACCAAATAAACTAAAGAGAATCCTTAATTCATAATCATGTTTTATTGAATAGAGGTGATTCCTAATAATGAAAGGATTTTCTAAACCAGTTTTAAAATAAGAATCTAATGATTTTTTTCTCAGTTCGCGATTTACAATAAAATCCGTGTCTTTCTTTTTTTTAAGTTCAGATTTAATAAGTATTTTAGAATTTTCAAGTAATTCGGGGATTTCTTTTGATAAATGATCACTTAATTTATTATTTGCGAGTGATTTTAGAAGAAAATATTCAAGTACATACGACCATCGAAATTCTTTTTTGTTATCTTTGATATCTAATACCAGAAATTTCATTTTTTGGAAAAATCCTTCTAAAAAATTTTTTATAGTAGTATTTTTTTCTGGATTAATCAACATTAGAAAGGTGGATAATCCACAACTATTAGGTAATTGAGAATAAAGGGGTAAATTATATGACAGGATTAATACCTCGAGTTTTCAATATTAAAAATTCAAAAAATGTTTAATTAATATTTTATAAAATGATATATATTTCGAATTTGAAAATCTTTATAGCAAAATGAAGAAATTTCCAATATTTGAATGTGAGTAAAAAAAAATAAGAAAAACTTCCTATATTTAATTATAGAAAATAAATTAAAAAATTTAATTAAGTAATATAGCACAAGCAGAAGTAGTCTAGTGGTAAGGCGCCGGCCTCGAGATTCTTGAAATCGGGAAAGCCGGTGTGTGTTTCACACGCGGGGGTTCAATTCCCTCCTTCTGCGCATTTTGTGATCATATTTTAGAGACAAGAATTTGATTATCATGAAAGAGAGAAAAAAAATCTTAGTTGTAGGAGAATGCCATATTGACTTGTATTATAAAACAAAATTTTTTAACCAACTTATTGAAAGAATTTCAGATAAAATCTTTAGTCTTTATGAAATTAATAAAATTAAATCGAAAAATTTTTTGAAAGAAAGGATTTTAGAGACGATTTTGGATTCATACAAAAAAAATGAAGGAATTTCATTTTTAAATCGTGGAGGAAACGGGAATAATTCTGCAGAATTAATGGTAAAATTAGGATTACCAATAAAATTACTGACAATTATTGGAAAAGACGCGAGTTGGATATTAGACGAATTGGGAAATATGGGAATTGACATAGAAAATGTATATCAAATTGATAAACCAACCCCAATTAGTACAATTATTGAGGACTCTTCGATTACAAAAATATTAGTTGCTCCAAATTTAAAACGGGAAATGAATTTTGATAAAATTGAATTAAACGAGAGGGTTCTAACTGGAAATAAGATTATTTTCTTTACACCTATTGCAAAAAAATTTAAAAAGCCCATTCAATTGTCAAAAAATAAAAATATTATATCCATCTTCACGATAGAATTACAACAAGTAAAATCAATTGAAGAATTACGAGAAATATTAAATTATAAAATGGATATTATGTTTTCTAATCTTAGGGATTTGGCGGAAATATTAGGAAAATCATTAATAAACGTTGAAGATGAAATTGCAATGGAGAATTTAATTGATGGCATTGATGAAATAATGAAACAATTTTCCCATATAAGGATTTATACACATGGAAGAAAAGGTTCCTTTATTAGGAGCGAGCATGATATTAAAATTAAAATCCCAATTATGCCAGTTAAAGTTTTAGACCAAACTGGTGCTGGAGATACCTATTCTGCTGGATTTATTTCAAAACTAGATAATCTTGTTGAAGATTTAAATCATCTTAAATCACTTTATCAGCCAGAAAATCGTAAAGAATTATTTGAAGTACTAGAAAATTGCGGAAAATTTGGTACATATACAGCTGCATTTAAAATCTCAAAAGGAGAGAGCCCAAATGAAAAAGAATTAGATGAATTTTTGAAGAGAAAACTAGATAATAGAGAATTTAAGTAAGGATTTGTGAAATAATTACTTCCATTTTATCTTTCTCGGCTTCAATGGCATCTAAAGCGCTAACCGTTTTTTCTAAATTTTCTTTTTCTTCTTCAATTATAATTAATAAATAAAAATCGAAATTACTTAAATTTAAAACTTCAATAACACCGGAAAAACGTTTTCCATTTGAAAGTTTATCAGAAAATTCATATTTATCTTTATTTTCCATTTTTACTTTTTTTAATACTTCCAAGTACAGATTATAAATTTTCAATTTATCAATCAATCTTAATGCCGAATAATATTCTCCAACTGTGATTCCTGTAGAATCGATTAAAGAAATGAAAAGAATATTGTATCTTTTAGAAATATCTTCGAAGTAGCTATAAAGCATCTCTATGTTTTCGAAGAGAAACGATAAACCCGTTGAAAAAGCATCCATAATACTCTTAATATCATAAATTGAAGTTTCAAAAAAATAGATCTGAAATTCTTTATATTTTAATAAATTTTGCTTTAATACCAATGCTCTTTTATTTAACTCTCGATTTTCTTTTATTTCAGGATCGAATTTATGTAAAAGAACCATGATCGGAATATTCTCCCGTTGTTCCTTAAAGTATTCCATAACTCTATCAAAATAATCCAGTGACTCCCCATAGCGCTCAGGGTCTTGGCAATCAATCAAATAAAATAAAAGATCTGTATTTGAAAGATAACGGTGAGGGTATTTTAAATAATCATCTCTATATTGTACCTGACCTCCAAAATCGTGGCTAATAATTTCTAAATTTAAGAATTGAAATTCCTCTCGTTCAATCAATCTTGTAGGTTTTAATTCTTTTATTTTTTCTATATAACCAAATTTTTCTTTGATTGCAGTAATTATGCTTGTCTTTCCCGCAAAATCTAAACCTAAAAATTTAATGGATTTCTTTGGCATTATAATCAGAAGATGATCTTAGTATAATTCAAAATTTTCACTTTACTGTTGTAAAATATATAAAATGATAGTATATATAAAATTTCTCATGATTTAGATTTAACCTCCCGAAACTGGAAGAGATAGATAAACTTTATCATTATCACTTAATTTGGTTTTTTTTCCTTTCAAGAATCGTATATTTCTACCATTTAGAAGGATTATTATTAGGTCGTTCACAAAATTTTGTTTTGTATTTAAAAAATCGGTTCCAATTTTATCTTTATATTCAGCTACAAATTTTGAAATGAGTTGTTTGATATTATTAGCTTCATATTCTAAAATGTTCTTTTTAACTCTTAGATAAAAGATATTTAGTAAGTATAGTTGTACTTTAGCCATAATCTTATAAAAAGAATTCTTAAAACTTTTTAAACCTAAATATTATAAAAAATAACACAATTTAAATTTCCCTATGAATAGATATTGAGGTTTTTGACTTCAAATAATTCTTTTTTGATATACTTTTCTAAATTCATCGATTTATATAAATCATAAACTGATTCATAGTCAAACTCCTGATTGTTAGGGCAATATGGACAATTCTTTTTTGCTTTCAGATTAGGAGAGATTTTATTTAACATATCAATAATTTCTTTTATTTCTAAACCGATACAAGATGTGAAAACTGGTAAATCTAAAAATTTATTACTGTACGCCAGGATATCTAAATCTACAGCATTAGGGCAACAATCGATGTCAGTTAAATTGATACCAGTAGTTAATCCTCGAATTTTAATTTTGTCTTTAAATTGACTAGATTTTAAAAGATTTGATATAATTTTTAATCGAATTAGATTACAAAGAGCGCACATATACTTTTTTTCACTGATTTCGTTATGAATTTTTTTTAAAATAGGATTAAAATTAATTATATTAAGTTCCAAATTTTTATCATTATAGTATGTCCCAATATTCTTCCAATTTTTCAAAATTCCATCTAGATTTTTCTTATTTTTGAATAAATTAAAAATAATCGGATGTATATTGCAACCACGTTTCATTAATAAGAATGCCGCAAGAGAATCAGTTGGTCGTCCAATATCCATATTAATAATATGTTTACCAGGTTCAATTGGAAGACCTCCCCAATCAGTTTTTATAATTCTTGTGAAGATGTAAGTAAAATTATCTCGAACTTCGATAAATATTTTCTTTTTAGGACTTGATAAATTAACATTTAGATTCAAATCTTTAAAACAACTTAAAACTGCATCGCCACACTGTTCTGCAACATCTTGTGATGTAAATGGATGTTTACCTGACCTCCTTGCTCTTATAGCAAAAGAATCATTCTGATCTAAAATATCGTTCCCTATTTCAAGAGTTCTATTGATAATATTTTTTAATATACTTGAGGTTCTTATTGCAGGACTTATGGAATGAATTCCAAAGACTTTCTCTTTTAAAACTCCAATAGCCTTATATATATCTTCATTTTTTAAGAAAAACAGTATTCTTGCAAAATCTTGAGTGTATTGATATTTATGAAAAGAGATATTATTTTTTTTCAAAGAAAATATGATATTTTTTGTTAGAGTTTTTATCATTCGGCTTTTTATTTTCTTAGATTTAAGCCAAATTTCACCATATCGTATGAGGATTAAATTAAGAAGATTTGAGTTTATATTTTGCATTTTAATAACTTAATAATTTTAATATATTAATAATTTTATAGTTAATTTGTTTTTAAATAAATATGAAAACAACTTCTATTAAAGTTGCAAATCCAACAATTTCAGAGGGCGTAAAAAAAAGAATAGTGATAATTTCAGATACACATATAACTCAAAGTGAATCAGATTTTAATCTAAATGCTTATAAAAAGGGAATTGAACAAATAAATAAACTCAAAAATGTTGATTATATTATACATCTTGGAGATCTCACTCAAAATGGCACTCTACTTGAATTCGAATATGCAAAGACTTTAATGAGCGGAATAAAGCAAAAAGTGCCAACATATTATGTTATTGGAAATCATGATGCCTTAAATGTAGGATATTTGCTTTTTGAAGAAATGATTGGAGAACGGCATTTTGAAATTGAAGATGAAAGTTTTTTCTTATTAGCGCTAGATTCAACTATACCTGACTTAGCTACTGGTAAGATTAATTACCGAACAATGATGAGGGTAAAAAATTTATTACTTGATCAACCAAATAAAATGAAAGTGGTTTGTTTTCATCATCAATTAATACCAATCCCGCATACAGGGAAGGAAAGGTCTGCAATCCTTGATTCTGGTGATATGCTTCAAGTACTTAAAGAGTGCGGGGTTCATTTAGTTTTAAATGGGCATAGACATATATCCAATCTTTATACTATAAATTTTGGAAAACAAGATCTGCTAGCCTTTAATTCTGGCACATTTTCCTCTAATAAAACGAGATATAGGGAAAATTTTACTTATAATATAATAGAGATAAATAATGATATTTTTAGATTTAATATTATTCCAATCCTACAGCAAGAAAAATTTAAAAAAGAAATTTTTAGAAAAGTATCTACTTATTCCTTTAGAAAGAAAAAAAAAAATGAAAAACCTTTTTGTAAAATAATACATTTTTTTGATTCTTCTTTTTCTCCAGACGATAAAAAAACAGAACAAACCTTTGATAAATTAATTCAAAAAATCAACAATCAAAATGATATTTCAATTGTTTTACACTCTGGAAATCTCACTAAAAATAGTCACAAAGAAGAATATGAATTTGCAAGAGAAAGATTAAAGGAAATAGCATATCCTTACATTGTAGTTCCCGGAATAAATGATGTTAAACCAAATGGTTATCAATTATGGCTTTAAAATATTGGTGATTTAGATTCTACTTATGAGGATAATAGATTAGTTGTTTTGGCATTGGATACAACTACATTTAATTCAAAACTTGGTCGAATTGGACGCCGTAGAATAAAAGAAATTTCAGAACAGACTATGCAAAAATCAAGAGAGAAAGTAATTTGTGTTTTATGTCATCATGAGATAATTCCTACACCCATGAGTGTTTGGAAAACAGAGTTAATCGATGCAGGAGATGTATTATCAAGATTTTCTTTATCACAGATTGCTTTAATTCTAGCCAGCTCATCTGGTTTGTCATTAAATACAAAAATTGATAATTCAATATTTTCTAGCGTATCCAGTTTGAAAAAGGATTATTTCAACGAAGTATTTGTAGAAATAAACATATTTAAAGATGGCTTAGTAGAATTATATGAGCATGATTTAACGGAAAATAAAATTACAAATATTGGGAGATATTCAATTAATCTATTTACTTAGATTCTTCCAGTAGTTTAGCAGGATGACCACCGTAGTTTTTATTAACCTCCAATATTTGTCCTGGTAAGGTATAAGAATGTGCAGAAATCTTTGCGTTTTCTCCTACTTGCGTTCCAGGCATTAATACAACCTTAGAACCTATTTCAACGTTATCTCCGATATTGATTTTTTTAATATAGAGTTTATCCCTTTCAATACCATAGCTTAAAATCGAGCTGCTAATCCCACAAATTACATTATTTCCAATAGTAATGAATTCTGAAGATATCCAACATTGGTCACAAGATGTATTTTTTCCTATTCTAACTCCAAAAATCCTTAAAACAAATTTATTTTTTAACCATGGCAATGGATTTGTTCCCGCTACATAAAGTGGCCACTTTTTTATCAAATTTCTAATATTCCAAAATAAATAATCCTTATCTTTTATATCTCGTTGGAAGATTCCTTCTTTTGGTTTGTGAATTAAATTTACAATCATAATAAAAATTTTAGAAACAATAAGTGAGCTAAGTAGCAGGATATAAATTCCAGCAATTATATTAAGTGGAAAGAGAATCCAAAATAACCAAGTCCATCCAGACACCCAAAAAAATGTAAAATAATAATTTTCAAAAATCGTTAATGGAATAAAACTAAGAAATATTATTATAAAATAGATAATTAAATATTTTTTCATAATTCGTGCATCTACTGGAGTAGGAGAAGCAAGCTTCATGCTAGTTGGACCACTCATTATTTTTTCTCCTCCTGATTCTTACCTTCTTGTTTATTTTTATATTGTTCAACTCCAAGCTTTGCCAATTTATCCTCAGTCTCCTCAATACTCATAATTGGAAAGCTTTTTGAGACGGGAACACCAACATGAATTTTACCCCCCTCTAAAAATTGTCCAATTTTTGTAATACTATTGGCTCCTAAAATTGTTCCTTCTTCCAAAATGGTTCCCGGAGAAACAATTGTTTGAGGTCCAATGATGCAATTTCTTCCAATTTCTACACGCTGTATTATCAATTTATCATTGTATATTAAATGTGAGTGGATTATAGTATTCAGACTTGTCATTGTATGATCTCCAATAGTTATAAATTCTGGATCAACCCAACCATCATAAATACATACATTTCTTCCTAATTTTACTCCAAAAATTCTATATATAGCAATATCCAACCAAGGAAGTGGTAGTGCTCTTACTGACCAAAGAGGAAGATAGGTTATCCAATATCTATACCTCCAAAATTTCCAATCTTTACTATTTCGCTCAAATATTCCCTCTTTAGGGGTATAAATTTTATTTACTAATCGTAATAATAGAAATGCAATAAATGTAATAGAAAATGTAAATAAATACAAACAACTATATACAGATAATGGAACCAATAACCATAAAATCCAAAACCCTTGAAGTAAATAATCTATTAACCATAAACTTGTATAAATTACAATCAAAATACCGCAAATAAATTCAATTAGTAAAAAAAATGATGCTTTATCCTTAAAAATACCAGATGTAGAAATGATCTGAACTTTATTATTCTTTGATTGCACAGTTTTTTTTCCAAAATTTTAATTAAGAAGAACAGATTTAAAATATTTAAAGTTATATTACTAAATATATCGATTTATATAAAGTTATTAAGGTGAAAAACAATAAGTATTAATTGGGCTGCAATAGAAGCAAAACCAGGTAAGACACAAAAGGTTCAAGGGAAGGTTTTATTAGATTTACGAGCGAAAGTGAATGATTTAGAAAAGCAATTAGCTACTACTAAAACACAATTGGATAAAAAAATCAAAGAATTAAATGAAACTAATGATAAATTATCTTCAACGGAACAGAGTTTGAATGAAACTAAAGAGAAATTGAGTTCTACAGAATCAAATTTGAGTACTCTTAAAGGAGAAAAGGAAACAGTTGATGGTAAAATTATTGAACTTGAATCAAATCTACAATCAACTAAATCTGAATTAGAAAAAGCGAATGAAAGGAGTTCTGATTTAGAAAATGAACTAAGTGATGCTAAAACAAAAAATACAGAATTAGAAGGAAAATTCAATAATGTGTCTGGAACTGTTTCTGATTTAGAAAATAAAATATCACAAAAAGATAAAGAGATAGAAAAACTTAAAACTGAATTACAAGGAAAAGGAGAAGAACTCGAAGCAAAAACAAATAAAATAAAAGATCTTGAAACTGAAATTGCCTCTAATCACGATAAAATTAATGAATTAACCAATGCTTTGAAAAAAAAGGAAAGTCAATTTACTGCTATAACAAGTTCTCTCTCAGAAAAAGAAGAAGCTATTGCAAAGGCTTCTGAAAGATTAGAAGAAGTGGAGTCTGAATTAAGTGAGCTAAAACCTCCTGAGATTAGCGCAGCTGGAGGTTTTTCGAGTGAAGAGAGGATTATCTGCCCTATGTGTGGTGGAGTTAAAATTAAAGAAGTTGAAGATAAGAGCAAGGTACTTTCTTATGTTGGACACATTCCGCTATACGCCAAGAAGAGAATTTGCAAAAGTTGCGGTTATGAATTTTAAGAAATCTTTTTTCTATTTATTTTTTTTAATATATGGCTTATCTGTATTAAATTTAATCATCCTATGAAGATTTAATGAAATATTTTAAATTATGTTTTTTACAGATTTTTTCCCAAATAAAAAATTTTATTTTTTTTCCCAATTTCTTATTTAAGTAATAGTGTAAAAATAAAGTAATTTGAATAAGATGCAATATAAAATAAAAATTTTTTTCACTTCAAATGTATTTTCTGATACCGAGATCGGTACAAATACAAAAATAAGTGAAAAATATCGAAAAAAAATTGAGGGATTATGGAATATTCTAAAAAAGAAAGCTGAAATAAAAATTTTCGATGGACGTTTTCCTTCAGAATCTCAAATTTATAGTGAAATAAAAAAATTTAATCCTGATATTATTGGATGTCATTTAAGTCATGAATTAGCAACAGATATTCTTGAAGATTCAGAGATTTTTGCTATTGCTACTGCGACAATGGGATATAACCATATTGGAAAGATTTCTGGAAATAAAATTTTAATAACTCATACTCCAGGTGTTCTTTTTGAGACTGTAGCAGATTTTACAATAGCAATTATTATGACAAACCTTAGAAACCTAGTTGATTTACATAATTTTGTATGGACTGGAAAATGGACAGCGGAAGAGAAGTGGGACCTCGACCAAAAACTGTGTTCAAAAATTGATAATAAGATACTGGGAATTATTGGTGTAGGTCAAATAGGTCGAGAGGTAATAAGAAGATTATATCCTGTGGGGGTAAAAATATTGTATAATGATATATTTAGAAATAAAACGATGGAAAAAAATTTTCCGGGAATTAAATTTATTGATAATTATGAAGAAATTTTTACTAATTGCGATATTATAACAGTTCATATTCCTTTAACAGAAAAAACTAAAGGAATTGTTAATAGAGATTTATTAAAATTAATGAAGAAGGATGCAGTTTTAGTTAACACCGCACGAGGTCCTATAATAAATTTTCATGACCTTTTAGAGTTATTAGAAAATAGAGAGATTTCGATAAATTTAGCGTTTGATGTTTTCGGACCAATTGAACCAATTAAACCTCAAATATTAGAACGTTTTAAAAAAATAAAAAAAGAAAATCCTAATTTGCGATTTACTTTTATACCTCATAATGCGAGTGCAGATGCAGATACTAGGGCTAAAATGAATATTATGTTTTTACAAGATATTATAAAAATCATTGAATCTAAAAATTTAGATGATTTAAAAGAGGTCCATATTATCCCCGAACAAAAGAAAAGAATAAATGAAATTGATTTTCGAATTAAAAAATATTGGGAAAAAAAAGGCTTGAAAAAATTATGAAAATAAGAACATTTATGGCATTTGAATTAAAAGATGAACAAACAATTAGGAATTTATCTGATTTCTCTTATAAATTAAAGAAGATCCAAACAAAAATTAAGATAGTTGAGCAAGAAAATTATCATATTACAATGAAATTTCTTGGCAATGTTGAAGAATCTCAAGCTAAAGTGATATATAATTTAATTACTAATCATATCAACAATGAATTTTTTAAGGATGGAGTAAAAAAATATTCTCTAAAAGGGATTGGGCAATTTAAAGGATATAGTACAATTTGGGTTAGGTTGATTGGGGATATTCAAATTCTACAAGAGATTAAGGATACTCTTGAGAATTTGTTAAAAAATCAGCTTAATATTGAAAAAGATAAAAGAGAAATCTTTAAACCTCATTTAACTATTGGGAGATTAAAATCTAATAAAATTAATTATAAAAATTTTGATGATTTTAAAAATTTGATTAAGGAGAATAAAAATTTAGATTTGGGTGAATTCACAATTGAAAAATTATTGTTAAAAAAGTCAGATCTAACACCAAAAGGTCCGATATATACAACTTTATCGTATTAATTGAAGTAGAATTATATTATGAGTGTTGAAGAAAAAAAGATAAGGGCAATAGCATGGGATTTAGACGGGACTCTCGTATATTTTAATATAGACTTTATTCAAGCGAGAAAAAACGTTATTGAAGTTTTCACAGAAAATGGAGTAGACTCTTCTGATTTAAGTATTCAAAAATCAATATTGGAAAATGTGAAGATTGGAAAGGAAAAATTTAAAGAAATGAAAATTTCCAAAAAAAAAGTAAAAAAAATATTAAAAAAAGTTGAAAAATCTATCATCAAAGTAGAGAGCCAAGCAGCAGAAAACGCTAATATTGTTGATGGAATTAGGGAGACTTTAGAGTTTTGCCACCAAAAACGATTAAAACAAGCAATATATACTTTAAATACTAATGAAACCGCCAAAAAAACTTTAAAGAAGATAAAAATATTAAATTATTTCGATTTTATTGTTGGTAGAGATGATGTTGTTAACTCAAAACCTCATTCGGATCATCTAAACTATATTTGTAAAAAATTAAATCTATTCAATCAAGAATTATTAATTATTGGGGATAATTCACGAGATATTGAAGGTGCAAACAATATTAGTGCACCATCTATTGGAATTTTAACATTTAAGCACTCTGAAAATGATTTAAAAGGTGCAAATTTTATAATAGAACAGAAAAAAATAACTCAAGACTTAAAAAAAACAATAAAAACTTTTTTATAGATATTTCAATACAAATATCTTATTAAATACAAATAATTAAAAATTTAAAAAAAGAACAAAAAAGAACTTGATTAAGAGATTAGTATGGTGAAAAGAGTTGTTCTAGATGTGTTAAAACCACATCAACCAAATATAGACGTATTAGCCACAGAACTTATGAATCTTGAGGGCATAACAGGAGTTGAAATAAAAGTTGAGGAGATTGATGAAAAAACCTCCTCTATAAAAGTAACAGTGCATGGAGAAAACTTTGATCTAGATAAAGTTATCGAAAAATTGGAAAGTCTAACTTGTGCTGTGCATAGTATTGACGAAATATTTATAACTAAATAATTTTAATGAAATTTAATAATGATCCAGTTTATGGATTATCAAGAGAATGTAACGGGAACATTAAATTACTAAATAATAGAAAATATTTAAAAAATTTTTAGTTGTTAAATGACTGAACCAAAAGTCGCAAAAATAGTTAATGAAAGTGGCGAAATCTCTGATGATTTAGATTATGCCTTAGCTAATTTTTTATTAGCTCAAAGGGGCCCTGGATTTACAGCTTGTCGTCCGCAATTAGTTGAATTAGAAGATCAATCTCAGGTGATAAAAATGATGATAGACCATACTTACATTGGAAAGGATAACAATGTTTATGGCTTGGGAATTGTAGGTTATATTTATATTTCAACAACAGATTATTCAATTATTTTTTGTACTCCCCTTAAAGAAATGGAAGAGAATATTCAAGTGCTTAAAGATTCTGGAGTTGAAGCCCAGAAAAGACCTAGAGGAAAATATTGAATATTGAAACAAATAAATTTTATCAATAATCTTTTTTCCAAAACTTTTATTATTTAGCTTAAATAAATCATAAACTAATTAAAAATCTCGTGAAATTGATGTCTAATAATAAAAAAGAAGAATCAGAACAAGCTAAAAATGTTAAGGCACAAATTCTTGACTATTTATTGGAAGAGGGAATATTGAGAAAAAAACTACCCTTAAGACCTAAAATTGATTTTGGTTTTGAAATTGCATATCCACCAGATCCTAGAGGAAAGAATCCTAATACTAAATTAATGGTGATAATTAAACCGAAAGAAAAAGACTATATAATTATTCAAATTGCAACTCAAATTTCCGAACCACATGTAAAAGCTTTAAATTCCTTGCCAGAAGAAAAAAGATTTTTTTTTTTTATAGATTTGAAAAAAGCATTATTACTGAGAAATTTAATGTATAATATTGATATTCGAAATTATAGATATCTTATTTCAGACCAGATCTTCATAGAAAAAAACAAAAAAATTTCTAAGAATGACTTATTTAAATGTATAAAAAATGTTTTCAATATTGCACTTTATGCAAATATTTTATTAGGGGAACTCTGTTCAGGAAAGATTGATAAATCAATTTTTGAAAAAGGAAAAGGAAATTCATCTGATCCTAGTTTTTCATTATATTCATAATATTCTTAGGTTTTCGATAAAATGTTCGATCGCTGGCTTCAAGCAATTGGAAAAGTAGATTATGTTAGAAACAATGATCGCCCTGATGTTGAGTGTATATTATGTTCCATCAGAGATGACGATGAAAGGGTAAAAATTTTTAAAATATATCAAGATAATGTCGCGCTGGTTTCTCTTAACGCCTTTCCTTATAATTCTGGGCACTTATTAATAGCACCCTGCAGACATATTAAATCTTTTCAAGAATTGACTAAATCTGAAATAATTCATATTTCTCGATTGATTCAAGGTCTTCAAAAATTAATTGTTGATTTATTTAATAATACTGGATTTAATATTGGAATTAATGAGGGATTAAATTCGGGTGCAAGCATAGACCATTTACACTTTCACATAGTTCCAAGATATGATAATGAATTAGGATATATTGATATTGTTTCAAATTCTCGTATAGTAATTGAAGGGTTAGAATCTGTCTTAAAACGCTATAAAGAAAAAATTAGCGATTATATTAATAAAGATTACTTTAAGAATTTTAAATAAGAAAAAAAATAGAATTTTTTATAAATTGTTTTTTGAATTTATTTATCTTGAAGCGTTTCGGATATCAACTGCTGTGACTCTCTTTCTTTTTGCTACTTTCGTATGAGCAATTGCATCTTTTGTTATTTTTGCACCTGCGTCTTCTAAATAATCAATTAATTTATCAAGAGCTTCTGCAGCCACTAAACGAGCACCTTCCGCTTTCATTAAGCGCCTAATAGGAGCTTTTGCGATATAAGATTCTCTTTTTTTAGCGGCTGGTTTCTTTTTAGCCATAATTTTTTCCTCCACTAATATTTTTATATATAAAAAATTTATTGTGTTTAATATAACCTACATCTTTCTAATATATAAATATTTTGTTTCGAATTAATATTAACTTTAATTTCTGAATATATTTTTCATTACTAGTAAAAAAAATTGATACAGTTAAATACCGACAAAATATAAAAAAAAATAAAAAATTTGATTTAATTTTTGGAATCCTTTTTATGGAATGTAGAAATTTTTTATTAAAAATTTAAAAAAGGTTCGAATTTATTAACTATTTATAACTAATACAAATGTAAAATTAGTTGATTTTATTTAATTAAAATTATTCTACAAATTTTTTTTTTTATTTATTAAACCAATTTTGAAATGTAAAATTTGATTAAAAAATTAAATTTAATAATGTTATCTGAGATTATTTATTTAACTACAGAATTAGGATTGATGTCTAATCATTGAAAAGACCGAAAAGATAAGTTTAAATTTTGATAACATCGTAAAAAAATTAGAGAAGTTAAATAACTTCACAAAAAATGATGCTAAAGTATATTTAACTTTAGTAAGATATGGCTATTTAAGCCCTGCAGAAATATCTAGGTACTCTTCGGTTGACCGAGCAAGAGTATATGACTCTTTGAATAGATTGGTTGAAAAAAATTTTGTTCAAAGGGAACCTATTAAAAGGGGGGCCGGGTACAAAGCTAAACCACCCTCCAATGTTTTTTCAATTATTCGGGAAGAATTAAGGAATAAAATAGAAATTACAACTGATATTGAGAAACAAATAAAAAATTTAGAACCACCAGTAGAAAAGACTGAATCCAGGGTCTGGAGTATATATACAAAGGAAAATATTAGGACTAGAATTGTAGACCTAATTGATAAATCACGAGAAAGAATCTATTTCATAATTACACCAGATCTAATAATGGGTGATGAAGGATATAAGTGGTTGCTTGATAGAATTTATTATAAAAAATTTAAAGACGAGGAGATTGAAATAATTATTGCATTAAATGTAACTTCCAAATTATTGGATGATCTTAAAAAATTATTACGAATAGGCATCAAAATATATAAATCCGTTAGCTCAAATATTGTTCCTTTTGGACTTTTAATTGCTGATAATGAATTTTTATTAACAACCTTAGATAAACCAAAAGAATTACCGGAATATAATTCGGGATTATGGTTAGAAGGTGGAGATGAAGGTCAAATAATTGGATATGTCCATTTATTTAACCATTTTATTAGTGCAGAATGTAAGGAAGGAACAATAATAAAAAAAACCAAGACTTAATTAAAGAATTTTAAAAAAGAGTTAATGAAACTTGACACATTATAAGGCAAAAGTAATAATGGCCGGGTCTTATGGGGTTGGAAAAACATCCTTAATTGTACGATATTGTGATAATACTTTTTTAGAGGAATATATCCAAACTATTGGAGCAAATTTTTACATAAAAGAAATAGATCAAAAGGTCTTTACTGATTCGGATGTTAATTTAACACTTTTTTTATGGGATATATGCGGGCAAATTGATAAATTATTTGTAACGGAATATTACTTTTCTGGGGCAAGTAGTGCTATTATCGTTTTTGATTTAACTAACAAACAGAGTTTTAAGGATTTAGATTTTTGGATTAAAAAAATAAGAGATCTCTCAGGGAATATTCCATTCATAATTATAGGAAATAAAACAGATTTAGAAGCCCAAAGAAAAATTTCAAAAAAAGAAGGATATAAAAAAGCATCTGATTATAATGTAAATTATATTGAGACTTCTGCTAAGAAGAATATTAATGTTGACATAATCTTTAATGATATTTCGAAAAAAATTATTGCAAGAGTCTAGTTTTAAGAATTAATTTTGTTTTTAAATATTCCTTTTTTATTTTTATTAAATATGAATATTCTTATTATCCCTGTATCTCAACTAGATCAAGCCAAGATAAGATTACGTGACATTTTTTCTAAAGAAAAGATAAAAGAATTCACATTGGCAATGTTTAAAGATATTTGCCAAAAAACTTTGAATATAGATTGTTTTTCTAAAAAGATAGTATATTGTAATACACAAGAAATATTAGATGTTTCACGAGATTATGGTTTTATTCCTATTAAAGAAGATAGGAGTAAAAAATCTCCAGATTTTAATAATGTTATTACTGAAATTAATGATATTATCGTAGAAAAGTTTAATCCAATCAGTACATTAATTGCTTTTGCAGATTTAATTCTCATTTCACAAAAAAGCTTCTTGGAGATAAGTGAACTATTAAAAAAAAACCAGTTAGTGATATGTCCATCGGTAAATTCATTGGGAATATCTTTAATTGGCAGATCACCTCCAAATACTATTAAAACTTGTTTTTCAGATTCTAAAAACCCATCATTAATTGCTCAAATGGAATTAATAAAAAAGAAAGGATTAAAGAAAGTAGTGTTATATGATTCATTTAGAGCTGGATTTGACGTCGATATTAAAGAACAAGTAATTATAGGTTACGAGTTTTTGAAAATATTCAATCTTACGGATACTGAAACTTACAAATTTTTGAAACGGAATTTGAAAGAAAGTATAAGGCACAATAAGTAAAGTTGTTTAAATTATTTTTTAAAAAGTAAATGTTATTGCGATTTTGATTTTCTCATCGGTAATATCTTCCACCATTTTGACGAATCTTTCACGTTCTTCTTTTAATTTTCTAAGATATAAGTGGTAATCATCATTTTTCTTTTTAAAATCGTTTTCTAAATGATCTTTTTTCAAACTTGCAGTTGCAATTTTCTCTTTTAATTGAGTAATTTTTTTTGAGAGTCCAATATCATTGATTTCTTTTTCTAAATTACTAATTTCTTCTTGTAAATGTTTATATTTTTCAATATTTTCTTTTAATTCATTTCCTGAAAGAATTTGATTAATTTGTTCTATAGTAGTTTCCTTTTTAGATGTTTTTAAATTTAATTCATTTGATTCTAAAGTTAATCTTAATTGTACTAATAAATCAGACAATTTTCTTAGATCTTTGCTATCTTTACATAAATTGGCAATAGGATCTTTAAGAAAATCTTTGATATCATCTATGGAAATATTTCTTAATTTAATATTTCCCCTTTCTATCTCAACTCGTAATTTTTTTAAGGCTTTTTTAAATTTCAAGTTATCATTTATATCAATTTTTAAATTAAATAAATCATTGTTCAAATCTGATTGTTTTTTAAAAAGTGCATGATCTTCAAACTGTAAAAATTCATTTTTTAAAGATTCCCATTGTATTTCCACATCATCCTTTTCATTGCCTATTTTATTTATTGAGTTTTTAGCATTTTCAATATTATTTTTTAATGCAAATAATTTTGGTAACTTGTTGATCAAATTTTCAGCTTCTCTAATTTTTTTATATTTTTCTCTCAAGAATTTATCTAGTATTCCACCTTTTTGGCCTAATTTTCTTGTATAGTAATGTAGATCTTTTATTTCTGCTTGAAAATCCCTTTGAAATTTTGGAATGGTCTTTCTACTAATATCAGTTATTAATTCAAATAATTTTTTAATTTCTTTCAATAATGTAGAGAGTTTTTCATAGGTCATATCTTCCGGAATTTCAATTATATTAACATCTTTTTTAACTCTCTCTGTAAAATATGATAATGATTTATTTGCCTTTTCGTCTAGATTCTCCTTGGCTTCGGATTTTTCCATTCTATCTATTGATTTTTTTAAGTTAATTAAACTGTCATCAATACTATCAATTAACTTTTGGGCTTTTCGCTTAACTTTAGAAAAAATCTCTTCCAACTTGGTATCATACCATTCTTCAAAATCATCGATGTTAATTTCAGATATTCTTACTTTTCACCCTCAATTGGATTAATAATTTTCTTATTATTCATATATTTTTGAATAGCTTTAGGAATATTTATCGAATGATCTTCATTTTGATAATTTTCCAAAATACAACATATAGTTCGTTCTGTCGCTATTGCAGTAGAATTTAATGTATGTATTATTTGATATCCTTCAGGGTCACCTAGCTTTCCAAATCGAATATTTAATTTCCTTGCTTGATAATCCAAACAATTGCTACATGAACCTAGCTCTCTATATGCATTAGAGGCGGGAAACCACCCTTCAAGGTCGTATTTTTTTGCAGCGTTATCATTCATTTCTCCAGAAGCAATATTTACAATTCTATACGGAATTTCTAGTTTTTTGAAAAGATCTTCAGTATTTTTGTTTAATTCCTCATGATAATTCCAAGAATCTTCAGGTTTGCATAGTATAAATTGTTCAATTTTTTCAAATTGATGAACGCGAAAAATTCCTAATGTATCCTTACCATGAGCCCCAGCTTCCCTTCTGAAACAAGTAGAGATTCCGGCATATTTTAACGGTAATTGATCATTATCAATTACTTCATTTTGATGATATGCAGCAAGCGTTTGTTCAGCTGTAGCAATCATATATAAGTCTTGATCCTGAATCTTATATAATTGTTCTTCAAAATCAGCAAGTTCTGATGCTGCTTTAATTGAATTATATTTAATGAAAAATGGGGTCCATAATGGAATAAAATCTTTTGAAATTAAGAAATCTAAAGCAAATTGCATTAATGCAAGATTCATTACAGCTATATCATTTTTTAGGAAATAAAATCTAGAACCAGAAATTTTAGATGCCCGTTTGATATCCACACCATCAATAAATTCAATTAAATCAACATGAGAAAGCGGATTAAATGAGAATTTTGGTAAGTCTCCGACATTTCTAACCAATTCATTCAAATCTTCGTTTTCACCCACGGGCACACTCTTATGAATTAAATTTCCAACCTGATAACGATACTCATCCCGTTTTTCTAATAATTTATTCACTTCATTTTCTACTTTAGGGATTAAATTACCTATACTCTTTGATTTTTCAACTAATTCTTGAATTTTATTTTTATCTTCGGCTTTTTTTTTCATATCAGCGATTTTTTTTGAGAGTTGATTTCTTTCATGCCTTAATTCATTTAATTCTTGTAATTTATTTCGCCAAGTTGTATCATACTCGATAACTTTATCAACTATATTTGAATCTTTAAAGCGTTTTTTCTCGGATTCATATATCAAATCAATGTTTTTTCGAAATAACTCGATATCAAGCATTTTCTTGTTATTGACCCAATTTTCAATATCTTAATGAATTTTTATATAATTTTTTCCTTTATTATAATAATTAGTATTAGTAGTAAATTATTGATAAGTTATTTTTATTTATTCATCAACCAAAACATTTACAAAAAAAAATTGATCTTATAAGTTATCAAGGAACAAATAGTAATAAAAAAATTATTTTTTTTTGTTATTAATTCTTTTGCTTAGAGTTGCTCTAAGATAAGCGGTTTTAATTTTATTTTCGAATAATCCGACCTTTTTTGCAATCGATTGGAGTAGGATTCTATTTTTTTTGCCTTTCAAGCTTTCCTTTTCCATAAATCTGTTTACAAAAGCTTCAATTGGATCTTCTTCTGAACTCATTGTTAATTAAAAATAAATCAATAAAAATAAATTTTATTTTTCTTTTTCTCAATTACAATTTTTATATTTAAATCAAATTTTAAAAGAAAAACAATTTACATTATTTAATTTAAAAAAAGTAAAAAACAGGTGAGTAATTAAGGGGAGTATTATGGAACAAGTTCGCATTGGAGTTTATGTTTGTGAGTGAGGGGTAAATATAGGGGGTTACGTAGATTGTGAAGCATTAAGAGACTTTGCAGAAACATTACCAAATGTTACAGTGGCTAAAATTAACAAATTTACATGTTCAGATCCAGGTCAACAAATAATTAAAAATGATATTCAAGAGTTGGACTTAAAAAGAGTAGTAGTGGCGTCATGAACACCAAAAATTCACGAACCTACATACAAATCATTGTGTGCTGAGTCCGGATTAAATCCTAATTATTTTCAAATGGTAAATATAAGAGAACATTGTTCATTTGTACATCAAGATAACAAAGAAAAAGCGACTCAAAAAGCAAAAAATTTAATTCGAGCAGGAGTAAATAGAGCACGCCTTTTAGAAACTGTGCCAATCAAGGTTTTGAGCGTTGAGAAATCAGCGTTAGTTGTAGGAGCTGGTATTGCCGGGATGCATGCTGCGTGAGATTTAGCAAACCATGGTATTAAGGTATATCTAGTTGAAAAAGAACCAACAATAGGCGGTAGAATGGCACAGTTAGATCGAATATTTCCAACAGATGATTGCGGAATATGAGTACTAGCACCAATTATGGTTAATGCATCAAAACATCCAAATATTGAATTAATGACATACTGTGAAGTTGTCGAATTTGGTGGATTCGCTGGCAATTATGAAATAAAAATTCTCAAAAAACCAAGATATGTTGATGAAAACAAATGTACGGGATGCGGTTTATGCACCACTAAATGTCCAATAGATGTACCAGATGAGTTTAATAGAGGAATTGGGCAGAGACATGCAATTTATATTCCATTTCCACAAGCAGTCCCGATTCTTGCTTTAATTGATAAAGAAATATGCATTGACTGCAAGCTTTGTGAAAAAGATTGTCCTGCTGAAGCAATTGATTATGAACAACAGCCAGAATATATCGATATTAAAGTGGGGGCTGTTATAATAGCAACTGGTTGGGATGAATATCCAATTATTGATAGTAATGAGTATGGTTATGGCATCTATCCGAATGTAATAACCCAAATAGAATTGGAAAGATTATTAAGTCCAATCGGTCCAACTTATGGTCATGTCCATAGAATTTCCGATTGTAAAACGCCTAAAAATGTTGCTATGTTTCAGTGTGTTGGATCACGGAATTTAAAAGCTAATATATATTGTTCGGGTGTTTGTTGCATGGTTGCAATGAAAAATGCCCAACTTTTAAAACAAGAATATCCAGATATGGAAATCACAATTTTTTACATTGATATTAGGGCTACCGATAAAGGGAATGAAGAGTATTATACCGCAACGAGGAATGCAGGAGTTAATTTCATAAAGAGTAATATTTCACGAGTGTATGAAGATCCGAAAACAAAAAAATTGAAATTTTTGGTGCAAGATTCTTTAAGAGAATCATTGGGCATTCAAGAGATGGAATATGATTTAATTGTTTTATCCACCGGAATCAATCCATCAAAAGGAACAAAAGAAGCCATTGCAGTATTGGGATTGGACAAAGGACCAAATGGATTTTTATCAGAAATTCATGGATGTCTCTCACCTCAAGAGACCAATAAACGGGGGATATATATTTGTGGTTGTGCTGCAGGTCCAAAAAACATTCCATATTCCGTATCTACTGCATTAGCAGCTGCGAGTAAAGCATCAGCACTTGTATTATCAGGTAGAATAAGACAAGAATTAATGATACCGGAAGTTGATCAGAATCTATGTATGGGATGCCACCGGTGTGAAAAATCATGTTTCTATCACGCTATTAAAGTTAATGAAGATGGTGTAGCCGAAGTTGATGAATTAAATTGTAAAGGATGTGGATTGTGTGTAACAGTCTGTCCAGCTAATGCATTAGATCTAAAATATTATAGGAATAATCAATTTAAAAGTGAAATATATGGAATCTGTGGAAATAATTATTCTATGGAGGATACAGTTTAAATCTAAGTAAATAATAAAAAATGAGGGGTTTAAAAAAAATGGAAAGTAAAATAATAAATCATAATCCTAAAATTATTTTGTTTGCTTGCGAAAAATGAGGTTATGCAGCTGCAGATTTAACCGGAACTTGTAGAAAACAATATTCATCTGATATCTATATAATAAGAGTGAAATGTACAGGACGTGTAAGTTTGGATATAATCATAGAATCACTTCTCAATGGGGCAGATGGGGTTGCAATAATAGGTTGACATGAGCATGAGTGTGAGTTTGGAGATGGTAATATGAATACATATAAGCATATTAAATTTTTAAAAAAACTTTTCAAACATATCGGAATATCTGAAAATAGAGTTGAATATTATTTTGTATCTGCTGCAGAGGTGGAAAATTTTCTTAATGCTACTACTGATATAATAGAGAAACTAAAAAAATTGCCTCCTTTACCAAAAAAATCTGAATAGAATGACCTTTATAAAAAAATTTTAGTTATAAAGTGACTCTCCTTGCAAGGGATCTCGGATTATTTTATATATAAATATTTAATTTGAAGAAAAATGAAAGTGCAAGAGAATATTAATAGGAATGTTTTAAATGATGCATTAAATGTTATGAAATCATATAGATTTAGAAATCTAATTGATTCTAAGGAAGACATTTTAAATTCAGGAATATATTCAGAAGAGGAATATTACGATTTCATTTTTACATTGTACGATGAAGACAAATTAAAATATTCTCTTTTTAATTTTTTAAAAAATAAAGAAATTGCTTCTATTAAAGATTTAAAAGAATTTAGTAAAGAATTTAATCATGATTTAAAAAAGATCTTGAGCTTATCTTATCTTTTAAAATATGAAAATTTAATTGAAATTAAAAAAAATGAAAATACTTCAGAATTAGAATTTAATATTAAAAATAAGGATTTTATTAAAGTTAAACCAATATATGAACCTGTCAAGGTTATATTTGATTCAAAAATATGTTCTGGTTGTGGAATTTGTCAAGGAATTTGTCCTGTTGATTGTATAAAAATTGATAACGGCGTTGGTATTATTGATGATGAGAAATGTATTAGTTGCGGGTTATGTTATACAGTTTGTCCAAGGTCATACTTACCAATAGACATTTTAAACATATATATCTCTAATTCAAATAAATTTAAAAATCAATCAGATATTGGAGAATATTTGGAAGCATATTCTGCAAAAACAAAAGTTGATGAGATATCCAAAATTTGTCAAGATGGTGGAATTGCAAGTTCTATTTTACATTATTTATTTGATACCCAGCAAATTGATGGTGCAATTGGGGCTGGTATGAGTGAAACAATTTGGAAGCCAACACCACTTTTAATTAAAAATAAAGATGATATTAAAAAAACCTCAGGTACAAAATATGCAAATAATCCTAATTTGCAATTATTAAATCAGCATATAGATTGTGAAAACTTGGCTGTAGTTGGAACTCCATGCATGATGCAAGCATTATTAAAATCTCATATTTATAATTTTAAAACTCCAAATATAGAAAAAGTTAAATTTAGAATTGGAATTTTTTGTATGGAAAGCTTTCCATATGAGAGTATTTTAGAAATTGTAAAAAGATTGTCTGTAGAAATTAATGATATAAAAAAAATGGACATAAATAAAGGAAAATTTTTTATATATCCAAAAAATGGCGAGCCTAAAAATATCCCAATTAAAGAAATAACTTCATTAGCTAGAGAAGATTGCGAATATTGTTATGATTTAACATCAGAATCTGCTGATATTTCTATAGGCTCAATTGGGTCCCCAGCAGGGTGGTCGACTGTTTTAGTCAGAACAAAAGTTGGAAAGGAAATTTTTAAGGGATTAGTTGATAAAAATTATATCGAATGGAAAGATCTTCAAGATGTTCAGCCCGGCTTAAACTTATTATTAAAAATTGCTAAAATGAAAAGAAAAAATTGTACTGAACATATTAATAAGGTAAAAATGGAGAAAGAGCATATTCCTCAATATTATTAAACAAAATTATGATAAGAATTATTAGAAATATTGAATTATCTTATTATTATTACAGGAATCTCTAATTATTACTGAAGTAATATTTCCTTATCATGATATATCATTCCAAGGAAAGAGACTAAATCCATTACTTTTAGTTTTAAATCTCTATTTTCTTGTAGATAGCAATTAAAATGAGTTAAACATTTTGGGCACGTTACTATCAAATATTCGGCACCTGTATCAATAGCTTCATTAATCCTTTGACCTTGCAGTAGTTTTGAATAATTACTACAAGAGATATAAGCAGAAACTCCACAACAATTTGCATCTTGCCTGTTATTTATCATTTCTATCAATTCAACATTTGGGAAATTATTTAATATATCACGGGGAGCATCATAAACATTACTCAATCTACCAAGTCTGCAGGGATCGTGATAAGTTATTTTAATTTTATCCTGATCAGAAAGTTTCAAATTATCTAATAATTTTTCTTTTTGTATATATTCGCTAATGTGATATACTTCAAAATCATATTCATTATCATCTTTAAAAAACTCTTTATATACATACTTCCACATATAGTAGCCTTCAGCACAGCTGCATATTATGGTTTTTACTCCTACATCTTTATATAATTTTGCGTTATATTTTGCCAACTTTTCGAAAGTATCTAAATCTCCAGTCCAATAACAATCATGTCCACAACATTTCTCATCAGCTAAAACTACTGGAGTGATATTATTTAGGTTTAGAATACCAATAGTCGTTTTTGGGATTTTTAAATAATCAATATTGTTATGGTAGAGTGGAAATTGACATGTTCCATAGTAATGTTTTGATTTTTGGGAATTATTAAATGAATCATCATCTTTTTCATAAGGGATATCACAGTTAGAACAACTATTACAATTTAAGCATCGATTTGCTTCCTGAATTGCAATTTCTTCGGTAAATTCGAGTTCAACTTCATTAAAAGAGCTACATCTTTCTTCTATTGGGATAATAGGCAGATCATTTCTCTCTTCGAAATTAACTTCCTTTTTAGGGATTGGTGATGTTTTAAATTCTTCTCTTTTAAATCTGTTTTCACCTATATCAATCCCTCTTAGATATCGATCAATAGAAATTGCTGCTTCATATCCATTAGCTATTGCTCTAATTGCTATTCCTTGACCCTCTGTAACATCTCCCCCAGCAAAAACACCAGGGATATTTGTTTCTAAAGTAGAGTCATCAATTTGAATTTTATCTCTTTTACTTATTATCAACTCATTTTGAGCTGCCTTTAGGAGAGAATAATCAGCTTCTTGACCTATTGCTAATATTAACACATCAATTTTCATTTTAAATTCAGAGCCTTCGATTTGAATAGGTCTTCTCCTTCCTGAAGAATCTGGTTCGCCAAGTTTCATTCGTATACATTCTACTTTGGAAACATTTCCTTTTTTATCTCCAATTATTCTTACCGGATTAGTTAAGAATTGAAAATCTATATTTTCTTCGTTTGCCATTTCAATTTCCTCTTCTGTTGCAGGCATTTCCTTTTCCGAACGTCGATAAATAACAATCACTTTTTTTGCACCTAATCTTACGGCAGTTCTTGCTGAGTCCATAGCAACATTTCCACCACCCGTTACTCCAATAATTTTATCTTTTATTATCACAGGAGATTTTTTAGATACTTGATCTGTAGGTCTGAGATCTTTGAGAAATTCTATTCCTCCTATAACATTATTCAATTCTTCACCTTCGAGTCTCATACTTCGGCTACTCTGGAGTCCTATTGATATAAAAATCGCTTTATAACCCATATTTGTTAACTTCTTGAATGTCAAATCTGGGCCTATTGGAGTATCTGTTTTTATCTCAACTCCACTTTTTTCTATGAATTCAATTTCATAATCCAAAATATCATCAGGTAATCTATATTCTGGGATTCCAACTCTCAGCATACCTCCTTTAAAAGGGCTGGCTTCAAATATTGTTGGTTTATATCCTTTTTTTGCAAGAAAATATGCTGCTGTTAGACCAGCAGGTCCCGAACCAATAATAGCAACTTGTTCTTTTGTTTGTTTAAATGGTTTTAATTGACTTAAGGGTTGATTTTTTATTTCCCAATCAGCAACAAATCTTTTTAATGCCCGGATGGCAATTGGTTTATCTATAGTATTACGATTACAATTTAATTCACATGGATGTGTGCAAATTCGCCCACATACACCTGGAAGGGGATTCTTCTCCCGTATTAAATTGAGAGATTCTTGAAATCTTCCTTCTTTAATTAATGTAATATAACTTTGAACATCAATATTTGCAGGGCAAGCTTGTGTACACGGTGATATTCCATTCATAAATGGCAAGCAACCTATAAAATATGCTATTTCTCCTTTTTTAGCAATCTTTAAATCTGTATTGTCTAAAAAGCCAATTTTATTTACTAATTCTATTTGATCATTAGCCATTAAATGCGGTAAATTTGAATATAATCGACCATGAGTTGTACATTGAAGCTTTTCCTCTTGAAATGGGTCATTTTCTGTAGCAATAGTTCGAAGTTTTAAAATAATATCGAGAAAATTAACACCAATGTTATCTTTAGACATTGGACAATATTCTGAACAAAGACCACAAGTTAAACAACTCCAAATATTTGAGTTATTAATTGCCTCTTCAACTGAGTAAGTAGAAAAATCTCTAACTAATTGCCTTGGATAAAACAATCCAAATGGAGAGAGAGGACATATATTAATACAACGATTGCAATCATAACAATAGTAAGAGGATTTTAACAACTCAGACATTTTTTCAATGCCCTTATGCTCAATATTTAAACTCGTCCCTATAGAAGTTTTACTTTTAGTTTTCATTTTAAAAATCGTCTTTTATTTAAAATTTATTCAATTTTTCAACGAAAGTTATCATTCCTAAATAATTTAATAAAAAATTGGTTAATAGATGGCTGAATCATTAATACTTTAAAGTTTATTTACCTTGTATAGGAATATGCAATTTTTTATAATTATTTTTAATTTGTAGAAATTAATGTTTTTTATTCAGAGGTAAAAACGGTAGATTATTTGCGTATTTTTTATTAATCATAAAATTAATAATTATCTCCTTATTATATTTAATAATACTATGGCACAAGAAATTATAATAAAGCAGAAAACTTTTAAAGAGATTATTAGAATTCTACGCACTAATGTGGATGGTACATTGCCGATCCAACATGGATTAGCGAAAATTAAAGGTGTTGGACAGAGACTTTCTCAAGCAGTCTTAAGAATTGCAAATATTGATCCAACAATAAGAACAGGATTGGTTTCTGAAAAGGATATAAAAAGAATTGAAGAGATAATTGAAGAACCCATACAAAATGGTATTCCAAAATGGATGGTTAATAGGCAGAAAGACTTAAGAACGGGTGAATATCTCCATATAACCGGTCCTCGCTTAGAGCTCAGCGTCAAAAGAGATATAGAAAGAATGAGAAGGCTTAGATCTTGGAAAGGGTATAGGCATGGGTTCGGTTTGAAAGTTAGGGGGCAGAGAACACGCTCTACAGGTCGTAAGGGTCTTGTAGTTGGGGTAATCAGGAAAAAAATTCGAAGACAAATGGAAAAGAAATAATAATACTAAAGTGAAGATGAATGGGAGATCCAAGAAGATTAAAGAAGAAATATAAAAAGCCAAGTCATCCTTTCCAAAAACAAAGAATTGAAGAAGAATTAAGATATTTAGGAGAATATGGACTCCGAAATAAAAGAGAATTTTGGAAACATCGAACACAATTAGGGAATTATAGACGAACTGCCAGAAAAATAAGAACTTTACCACCAGAAAGACAAAAAAAAGAATTAAGGGTTTTAATGGATAAACTGATCCGTTTAGGGATTATCGAAGCAAGTGCTGAATTTGAAGATCTTTTGCTTATAACTGTTGATGATATTCTAAATAGAAGACTTCAAACTTTAGTATTTAAAAAAGGTCTTGCTAATTCAATTTATCAAGCAAGACAATTCATTACACATAGGCATATTGAAGTTAATGGCAAAAGAATTGATTCACCTTCATATCTTGTTAAAAAAGATGAAGAAGATACACTCAAATTTGAAAGTTCTAGTCCATTTTATGGAAGAGAAGAACAACCAGTAAGTGATTAATAAAAATTTTATGATACTTCTAATTTTAAATAATCTACTCATTTTTAAAATTTCTTTTAAAAAAAAAAAATAGATAATGCATTAATCTAATTTATTAAAATAACAAAGAATTTAATATTACTAAGTTCTTCGAATAATTAATTGTTTCAATTTGAACAATATTAGTAGATTTAATATTTGGTTTTAAGAATGGTAAATGGAACTGTAAAGTGGTTTAATAGCCGAAAAGGCTTTGGTTTTATTACTTATGAAGATGATGGGGAGGAAAAGGATGTATTTGTACATTATACTGCGATTTCAGCCGAAGAAAATAGATTTAAAACACTAAATGAAGGAGATAAAGTAGAGTTCACTATTGAAGAGGGACAAAAGGGTCCAGAAGCCAAAGATGTAGTAATAACTGAAAAAGCACCTGTGCAACATAGATCGAGAGGGGGATATTCTCGTTCTTTTTAATTAAGAAAGTAATGAAAAAGAAAATAAAAAAAAAATAAGAAATTTTAACAAAAATATATGAAGTAGAAAGTGAGAATATAATTAATTCTCCAATCTTCTTCTCATTTTTTTATTTTTTCTTAGTAAATAATTCTGCCAAATAAATTACAACTTCAGCAGCTTTTTGTAAGGCTAAAGTTGGAATATATTCTTTTTTAGAATGGAATAATAAGCCCCCAGTAAAGATATTGGGAGTTGGAATACCCATAGCACTTAAATGAGAGCCATCAGTCCCACCTCTAATTAGATGAATATTTGCTTCTATTCCTGCTAATTCTATTGCCTTCTTAGCCAAATCTATAATTTTTTGTTCTTTCTTCAAATAATTATACATATTCTCATATTGATGTTGAAAGTTTAATTCAATCCTCAAACCTGGATACCGAATTTCATAGGCATTTTTCAGACTTGTGATATAATCCATCCGCCATTTGTTGTTCTTCAATTCAAAATCTCTTACAATTAAAGTTGCGGTTGCTTCTTCTTCTTTTCCTTGTAGATTTGATAAATGGTAAAACCCTTCCCTCTCCTCGGTATGTTCTGGGGATTCTGACTCAGGTATTTCGCTTAAGAATCGGCAAGCTATATGAATTGCGTTAAACATTAAATTTTTAGCATATCCTGGGTGAACACTTAATCCTTTAAAATTAATTATAGATTTCCATGCATCAAAACATTCAATTTCTAATTCTCCCATCTCAGAACCATCTAATGTATAACAGATTTTCGGTAATTTTTCAATATTTACTTTTTTTGTTCCTCTTCCAAGTTCCTCATCTGGAAAAAAGCAAACTGCAATAGGTCCATGTTTTAATTCAGGAAATTTTTTCCAAGTAGCACATGCTGCCATGATTTCAGCAATACCAGCTTTATCATCAGCACCTAATAACGTATCTCCTTGGGATGTAATTATATCAAGTCCGATATATTTTTCTAATTGTGGAGAATCATTGATGTTTAATTCTAAGTCTTTGTCTTGAGAAAATTTTATTGCTGTTCCATCGTAATTTTTATGGATAACAGGTTTTACATCTTTACCGCTTACAGCAGGTGAGGTATCCAAATGTGCAATAAAACCAATTTTTTTTACATTTTCAAATCCTTGGCTTGGAGGTAAGTTTGTATAAATATATCCAAACTCATCCTGAATGATATTCTCCAAATTTAGATTTTTTAATTCTTCATTTAATAATTTACCAAATTCTATTTGCCCTTGAGTAGATGGTATAGTTTCTGTACTCTCATCTGAAGTAGTCCAAATTTTTACGTATCTTAGAAATCGCTCCACCGCATTATCTAATAAAAAATTTTGGATTTCTTTCGAAAGAATCATAATAACAATTAAACACTTTAATTTTTAAATTGGTATTTAATATAATAAATATAAAAAATAAGATATTTCTTCATTTAAGGAATAAAATTAGATCTTGGTGTTTAATTAAAACGTAGAGTAAATGGCTATACACGCCTTCCTCTATGCCCTCCTTTTCTTCTACTTCCATCATGGGACTTTGGTGTAACTTCTTCTATTCTGCCAATTCTTAAACCAGACCGTGCCAATGCACGAATAGCAGCTTGAGCTCCGGGTCCTGGTGTTTGGGCTTTATGTCCTCCAGGACCACGAACTTTAATATGAACTCCTGTAATTCCCTTATCCCTTAACTCCTTGGAAACTCTAAAACCCGATTGCATAGCACTATACGGAGAACTCTCCTCCCTTGAAGTTTTAACTACCACCCCTCCGGAACATTTTGCAAAAGTTTCAGCACCTGATAAATCAGTAACTGTAATAATAGTATTATTATAGGAACTGAAAATGTGAGCGATGGCCCATTTTTCTTCCTTCGACTTTTTACTCATTTAAAAAATCCTATTTAACTTGATATTAATAAATAAAAAAGCAATTTTTTTTAATTTTATGATTTTTAAGATAAAGAATAATATAATCTATTTTTTTTCTTTTAAGGTTTTCTTTTCAAACATTCTTTTTTTTAATTTAACCATACCCTTATCTTCATCATATTCTAATAGATGAACATTTGCTAATTCATGAATGGCTCTCAAAACCATAGCTCCTGATATACCTGTAGTTGTTTTTATTTCTTCTCTGAGCATCTCTTCCTTATCACCGTGAAGTGTCAACAGAATTCGAAAATGGGGTTGGCCCTGCCATATTTCTTCTAATAACACCCTATAGATAGACAATAAGGCCTTAATTCTTTCAAAATTAAATTCAGCTTCTTCGTGTTCTTCAGCTACTTTTGCAAATTTTTTTAATTCTACTTTTAAATTTTCATATTCATCCAATAATTTCATTTGTTCTTCTGTGAGGATACCTATTTTTTGATCTCTTTCTTGTTTTTCTTCTTCTAATTGTTTTGTCTCTTCTTCTAATTTCTTTTTATCTTGTTCTAATTGGATTTTGTCTTGCTCTAATTTTTTTTTTACAGATTCTAATTTGGTTTTTTCTTCTTCTAATTGATCCTTTTCCCTTTCTAATTTTTGTTTATCATTGCTTAATATAGATTTGTCCTTTTCAAGAGATATTAATTCATTTTTCGCTATTTTTAATGCATCTGTAAATTGGGTAAAAATATTTTTAACGGCTTCAAGAGTTCCATCTATAATATCTAATATATTTTTTTCTTCTGACATTGAAATCAAAATATAATTTTCTATTAATTTATATAAAGTTATTTAAAGATATATAAACAGAAAAAATTTAGAAAAAATATATAAAAAATTCCACCCTAAAGGTAAAAAATAAATATTTATAATATAATAAGATTATTTAGAAAAAAAGTAATTTAAATTAGAAATTTTGAAGAATCTATTTATTTAATTAAGTACCCCAAGTTGATTCCGTGGCTCAAGAAAAATATTCTGAAGCGATTAAACAAATAAAAGACATATATATTAAATTATATGAAAAGGAACCAACTCCAGATGATGAAATTGAAGCTAAGGAAGATCTTTTAAGTCTTTTAAGGCAACTTTTAAATAATATTTCTGGTTTTGAAGATAAAGAAGCATTAATACAAGATACCTTGAAAATAATTGAAAATTGGGACACACTTGACTTGTGGTTTAAAGAAGTAAATGGACTTTCTGAAAATATTAAAAAGCTCATCGGATATAGGGAAAAATCAGAGATTCAAGAGAAAATAGAAGAATTAATTCAAGAATCAGATGAAGAAACTAAACTCGCACCAAAATTTGATACTAAAGAAATAATTTCTCAAGTATCTGATGATTTTAAGGGAGAAATTTCAAAGTTAAAAAATTATATATCAGATTTAGAAAAAAAATTAAGAGAAAAAGATACAGAATTAAAAGGTGGTAAAATAAAACCAAGCATCACATCACAACCTAAATTTCCAGTAACCAAAAAAAGAAAAACAAGACTACAACCTCCAAAAGTT
The DNA here is from genome assembly GCA_019058015.1 of Promethearchaeota archaeon. Lineage (GTDB taxonomy): Archaea > Asgardarchaeota > Lokiarchaeia > Sigyniarchaeales > SOKP01 > 6H3-1. The sequence goes on from JAHLWH010000130.1 coordinate 34,471, forward strand.
ATTATCCCTAAAATTGGAGCTCCACTTATAAAACGTAAAAAAGAATTAGCTCCTAAGAAGAAAGAAAAGGAAGAAACTATAGAATTACAAAAAATAAAAGCTCCGAAAATGGAAATATCCCCGGTTGCAAATGAGAAACCGAAGATAGGAATTGTATCGGCAAAAAAATCACATTTTACTCCTCTCCCAAAAAAAAAAATTAAAATTAGTGAAGAATCAGTTATTCAACCCACTGAAAAACCAATTTCAACAAAGAAACCTAAAATTAGACATGTTTCTGCCGAGGAGATTGAAGTAGTACCGAAAGAAGAAGAGAAATTAAAAGTCTTACCGTTTTCAGATACAATATCTAGAACCGAACTAAGTACAGCCAAAAAAATGAAAGTGTCTAATGTACCAGAGGGAGAAACAACACCTATTCCAAAAAAACCAAAAATCACTCCAGTTAAATTAGAAGTGACACCTGAAGATCAAACGGAAAAACAAAAGCAAATAAGTTCTAAAAAATTGTATAATGTATTTTCAAGTGCAAGTAGTGTAGAAACGAAATCAAAACAAAAAGGACAAAAGAAAGTTATAGAATCTACTCAAGAAACTTTAACTTCTGGTAGTATTATTGGCACACAAAAATCACAAGAAGGCTCTTTCACGTATAATAAGGATAAATTATATCAAGATTTAATTGTTCTTGAGGGAAAGAGATATTCAATCGAAAAAACTCAAAAAGAGTCAGAAACAATGTATAAAAAAGGGGAATTAGATGATCTTGCATATAAACGGGAGATGGATAAAATTAGAGCTCATATGGGAAAAATTACTTCAAAAATTAATGAGATTAGAAAAGTAATACAAGGATTATAATTATTCTTTAATTCTAAATTTTGGAATTTCTTTTATTTTATGTTCTGAAGCCTTCATCATTTTCTGAACTTTTAATAATTTATCTTGGTTTATATCGGTTAAATCTTTATTGTGATCTATTCTATAGATTATTTCATCCAATTCATCATATGTAAGACCTATTTCTCCTTCATCGGTCTGCCCCTCCCATAAACCAGCTGATGGAATTTTATTAATGATTGTTTCAGGGATTTTTAATTTTTTTGCTAATTTTCTTACTTCACATTTATATAACCCTCCTATGGGAAGGAAATCAACACCCCCATCTCCGTATTTTGTAAAATATCCAATAGCATCTTCGGTTCTGTTCCCTGCTCCAACAACTAAATGATTTTCTAATGATTGTCCAATAAAATAGGCAGTAATCATTCTTAATCTTGGTTTGATATTGGCTTTAGAAAGGATATTTCCCTTAATTTTCTTTCCTGTAACTTTAAGGAATTCTAAATAAATGGGAGTTAAATCAAAACGATAATATTCAACTTCAAACATATCTAATACTAGTTTTGCATCGATTTCATCTTGAGGCTGACTTTGACATGGTAAAATTAAAGCTATAATTTTTTTTTTACCTAAAGCTTTAACACATAATGCTAAGATAACGGCACTATCAATACCTCCACTGACACAAACAATAACTCCATCAGCGTTTGTATTTTTTACATAATCTCGTATCCAATTTTGAATTTCTTGTATCGTTTTATCGATATTTATTTTTCTCATAAACTATTCACTATTTAATTGAAATATTATTAATCCAATGAATGAATTTCTATTTAATGATTTTTCTAATAAATCTTTCAATATATTTACAGTTTTTATTCCATATCAATTAGAATTTAATTTTAATTAAAAAATATTTTTTTGATTATATTGATTTTATTTAGTAAATATTATATTAGTGATTTTTAACAAATATCATAAGAGATTATAAATCAAAAAAAATTTAAAATAAAATTTAGATTAAATATTTAAATTAATAATAATTGAAACATAATTTAATAGCATTAAATTATTGGTGTTAAAAATGGGTAACGAGATATTGAAAATTATAGATACTGCATTTGATATCAGAACTCCCTTTATTGTTTATACAAGTGATTATATTTATGGACTCGTTCCTTTAGATGCTGAGGGAAAAAGATGGAAAGAAATTTCTTATATGTTCGAGGGGGAGAAAAATAATTTGGAAACACGAGAAATGGCAGCGGAACTTTCATTTCAATTCCTTTGCGAGGAAATTGAGAAAGGTTTAAGCCACTATGTTGAAGATTTAAATGTTAATAAAATAAAAGAATATATTGAATCCATAAAGGATAAATCCGGAGAGGAAAAAATAAAAATAATTATTGAAGAATTAATTGCTAAATCAACAGACTATTCAGCTTCAATGCCAATAATTAAATCAAAAGAAGAACTTCAAGTTTTAAAAGATAAAATCTAAATAAAAAGATTTTTTCGCTGGGGGTATCTTTTTGAAAATTCTCCATCTACTTTTCTAGCTAATGATTGGGCTAGATTCTTTTTTTTCTCAGTAATTTTTTCTTTTAAAAATTTGCCCTTTTGTTGAGAGAATCTTTCTATACCAGAGGTGATTATCGCATTATTTGAAGATATAGGTACAATAAATCCAAATAATCTCAACATTTCATCAGGTGTTAATTTTTTACCTATTTCTTTATTGATCTCATCATCAAGATGTCGGACTACAGATCCATAAGAGATTGCTGAAAAAGGATTAATTGCTTTTGATTTTAACCAAAAAGTATTTGGAGGGTGTGTTATAAAGGTATCTTGATTTCCATATTTATCTCTACAACCAGTAACTTTCCAATCTTCAGGATCTTTATCATATTTTCTCTTAATTTTTTTGATAATCTCCTTAACTGGTTTTACTTCATCGTCAACCATTACTTATTCCCATAAAATAAAAGTAAAATAAAATATAAAAAGATATATATATTATTTGTAGAATTTGGGTTTATTCTGCATAAAACGTTTTTCCTTC
>JAHLWH010000131.1 GCA_019058015.1 Promethearchaeota archaeon
ATATAGGGTAATTCTTTAGCTTGAAATACAGACCCCCTAATTAAACGTGAATAATAAGGAACACCCAGAAGTCCATAAGTTAACATTATATATTCCATACGCTGGCCCCAAATTGCCAGAACTATCATAACAAGAATCAAACCTGGAAAGGCAAGTAAAACATCAGAAATTCTCATTATTACCGAATCTATCCACCCTCCATAAAATCCAGCAAGCATCCCAAATACAACACCTAATACAACACTTAAAGATATAGATGGTAAGGCAATTGTTAAAGAAGCTCTTGCACCCCATATCATTCTCCCTAAAACATCACGTCCTAATTGGGTTAATCCTAAAGGATGAGCTGGAGAGGGAGGATCAAAAACATTAGGATAAACTCCGTTGATCACATCAAATGGATATACTGAAATCCATGGTGCAAAAATTGCAAAAGTAATAATTATAAAAATAATTGCAATTCCAAGAAGTGTTAGTGTTGATTTTAATCTTCGAATAAATTTTCTTTTACTTATTGTCTTTTCATATTCAATTTCCTTGAATGTGAGTTCTTCTAATCTGGAACCTGGTATAAGAAGAAATTTAATATTAGTGAAAATCCATGAGATAATTTGTTTTAAAATATTATCTTTCTTTTCGGCTTTTGATTTTTCCTTGTTTGGTTTGTCCATAATCTTTTTCACAATATTTTTTTTTTTTTCATAATTTTCTCTTAATATCTTATTCTCGGATCTACAATCCCGTAGAGGATATCAACTAATAAATTTACAAGAACAAACGCTAATGTGGTCATTAATACAACAGCGTTTAATACATAATAATCAAAATTCGCTATTGCAAGGACTAATAATTCACCTATTCCATGAAAACTAAAGGTCGTTTCAGTAAGAACTGCACCCCCTAATAAATAACCAAGTTGCAATCCTATAACTGTGATAGTGGGAATTAATGCATTTTTCCGGGCATGTTTATTTATTACATCTTTTTCTTTGCATCCCTTTGCTCTTGCTGTTCTTACGTAATCCTGTTCTAAAATTTCCAACATACTTGAACGGCTTTGTCTTGTAATTCCGGCAAGAGTTATAAATGATAAACAAAATACAGGCAAGATCAAATGAAGTAAATAATCCGTAAGCAAATCAAATCTACCCGAAAATATGCAATCAATTATTCTGAAATTAGTAATTACTGGAGGTTGAGGGTCTCCAATACCTGCTGCTTTGTATCCAACTGCCGGAAGTAAATCTAATTGAAAACTTAAAAAGTATTGAAGTATCATTCCCATCCAAAAGACTGGAATGGCTACTCCTACTAAGGAAGCCCCCCTAAGTATTGTATCTTTAGCTTTATTTCTATTGGTTGCTGAAATTACTCCTGTTTTAATTCCTATGTATCCTGCTATAATTATCGAAAATACAGCAATATCAAAGGTTCTAGGGAATCTCTCCATAACGAGTTCCCAAACAGGTTGACCTGGATTAATTGAAATAGAGCGCCCCCAATTACCCGTAAATAAATCCCCAAAATATTTTAAAAATTGTAGCCATATTGGTAAATCAAGTCCGAGTCGCTCCCTCAATGCTGCTCTATCCGCCGCAGTAGCTCGTTCTGGTAAAAGGGCCTGAACAGGATCCCCTGGCATTAATTGCGAAAGAAAAAAAGTTATAGTCAAACAACCGAATAATACTGGTAATAGCACTAAAAGTCTTCTAAGTATATATTTAATCATACTCATATATCTTCAAATCTCCTAATATTTTAATTTCTTTTTAAAATACAAAAATATTTTTCATGTTTTTTGAATATCTATTTTTTAGCTCTTTTTAAATATTCTTGATATTTCTGTTTAGTAAAACCCGCTAAAATCGCAGTTAGCATGTTAATGCCTAATAGCGATAATATAGTAAGATAGCCATCTAAATTAATAAAAAATACTCCAATTATGGCTATATTAAAACCATTGATAAACCAGGACCAGATCCAAGATTCTCCTATTATAATAGGAATAAGCCAAATACTATTTCTAATTCCGTATTCATAGAAATTTTCTCTAAATCCCATAAAAAATACAATTCCGATAAGAATAATTAATGCTAAAAAAGATGCTGGATTAAACAAAATTTTATGTATAAATATTATGTCTCCCCCAATTGATTTTAAATAAACATTGCATATATATCCAAAAAATACGAAATGAATCATTAAAATTGCAAATATAAAATTTCCTTGTCTACTTAGAACAATTTTAATTTTCATAATATGTTCTCCAAATTAATAGCATTTAATTCAAATTTTTTTTGATGTTCGTAATAATTAATCTTATTTGTTTTTAATATTTTATTAATAATTCGATTATTTTTCCAACTATTTATATCTAAAGCTTTTTGTGAATCTTCATTTAAAAGCAGTTTATTATACGAAAAAGAATCAAATATGTCGTCATAAATCAAATAGGGAACGAAATTCATCTGTTTTATCTCATTTTTATTTTTATTTTTCACATTTATGGAAATTATTTCTGGATAATATTTTTGTTTTCTTTCTTTATATAGTTGTACTGTTTTTATTAAACACTTGTCTTTAATCTTAAATATATTTTGTTCAATTCTTTCTTGGAAATAATGAATAATTTTTTCACAATATTGAATGAGCTCTGCACTATAATCTTCATGTTTTGGAGCTAGACCTTTTTTTACAATAAAAGAATACATTTTCAAGAACTCTGATATTAGAAAAGTAAAATCTTCGGTTAAACTTGGGATTTCTGCACTAAGAATTTTAGATTTCTCAAACCAATTAATTATTAATTCTTTCTCTAGCGTTCGGAGAGTAATTTCTTTATATTTTTTTTTTGCAAAAAGTATTAAATTTTTAATTCCAACTAAAAAGAATGATTCAAAATTTATAACCAACCCTAACTTTTCAAACAATTGATCTAATTTATTGGCGTTCGGGAGTATAAAGAGTGTTGGATCCCCATTTACTAATTTGTCAATTCTCATTGGGATTGGCATTACTGGAATTTTTAAAAGTTCTGTTGCAAATATATCAAAATAAAAGCCTATTGGTGCAAGATCCTTTTTAAATGATTTCAATTTTGCTTGGGGACTTGAAAAAAGATGTTTTGGGGTCATGTAAAAATCAAAAAAAAAAATATGTTAAAAATAAAAAAAAAATGATTATTTATGTTTATATGTTCTAAAGATTTATTTTATGCTTCGAAATAGCAAGGATGGAACCACCAATTGTCCGCAGGATTATTTAGAAGCCCATATAATTTTTCAGTAGAAACCCGGTATATATTGGGGACATAACCAAACGCCCAAGGCTTGTCTATTTCAACGATCTGTTTCTGAATTTTATCGTATAACACTGTTCTTTTAGCCTTATCGGTTTCTAAAGCAGCTTCCTCCATCCAAAGCTGGACTTCCGGATTATTGTATTGTGCTCCATTGGATCCGATAGTTCTATTGGTGAACAACGGATTAATATAATTTTCCCCATCCATATAGTCGGGGCCCCAGCCAAGCCAGTAAAGTTCGAGGTTATTTCTGGTAAGACCTTCTTCTTCATATAATCTAGCAATAAAGGCATCCCATGTCACACCAGCATCTGTTATTTGGATTCCAATTTCCGGCATATTATCCTGTAATATCGACAATATATCTTCCCGCGTTGGATTACCTATATTATAGGTATAATTAAATGTCAAAAGTGGACTCAAATCTCTCCAATCAGAATTGGTTTCTAAAATAGACATATTTAAATCAGCTGTTTCCGCTGGAAACTCAGCTTTCATCAGGAGTCTTGCCCATGCAAGATCGTAGACGGAAACGTTGAATTTGTCGTTAGCAAATGGAACACCTATCGGAATGGGAGATTTCAATCTTATGGCTCTACCATCCCTGAGTTCATCGATAATGTAATCGTAGTTCAACGCAGCTGAGATTGCTTCTCTGATATTTCTATTGATTAGTAAGTTATTCATCCCAAGATATGAGGTGACCACACCTCCTACAGGATCAGAAACTTTAATACCTGTAGTCATATTGTATATATCTATTAAAGCCATTAAGGGATCATCTATTACGTCAATGTCACCCGATAACATTGCTGCGTTTTTCGCATTTGCATCAGTTATAACTGTAAATGTCAGTTTTTTAATTTTCGAAGCACCATCCCAGTAATTCTCATAAGCATGCATATTTACCTCAACTCCAGCCTCAGCTTCATCATAAACAAAAGGTCCAGTCCCAACACAATCTCCAGTTGCTGTTACAATGTATGTTTTATCAGGAGTTGATGCAGGCGATAACATACCTGAACCGCAAAAAGACAATAAGGCTTGGAAAAATGCACAAGGTGCATTTAACGTAATTTGTATCTCGTAATCACTATTAACTTTAGTGTTATTAATTTTCCCAGCATATAGTGAATTTGGGGCTGATAAACCTACAGCCACGGGCAAATCACCGGTCCAGTTAGTGAAATACATTACTCTATCGAGATTCCATTTAGCAGCCGTTGCATTAAAGGGGGTTCCATCATGGAATGTAACGCCTTCTCTAAGAGGTATTGTCCATACAAGATTGTCTGCGCTCCATGACCCGTCGCCCGTTGCAAGTGCTGGTATAATCGGCATCGCAACATCGGTTAAATCAAATGTATATAAACGCTCAACAATTTGATCAATTACATCAATTGAAGCACTATCCCAAGCATATGTGGGCTCAAGATAATTC
>JAHLWH010000132.1 GCA_019058015.1 Promethearchaeota archaeon
AAACCATATTAAATCCTTTAAAAATCATTTAGATATCATGATAGAAAAAGACTCAGACGCATTCAAATGGAGATATTATAAAATTAGGGACGAAGCAAGAAAAGTCAATGATTACTTTAATAAAATCAATGTTAATATTCCTATTATAAATAAACTAATTGAACTTTTGGATGTTTTTATTAACGAAAAAGATGAAAATTTACAAAGTTGGGGTATAGATATTTTAAATCTCTTAGCTACTGCACCTATCTTATTACATACTATAAAAGAGAAATGCTATAATCAATTAAACGGAAAATATAAACCTAATATATTAAATAGAGATCTTGTGGATATTCTGGATAAATGTGGATTTTTTCCAGCCGATACCATCCCCGAAATTATTAAATTAATTAAAAACCAATACATAAATCCTTTAAATCATTTCAAGCATAGGTTACATTATAAAGAATTAACAATCTCGAAGGAAAAAAAGCAAAAATATATAGATGAGATTACTCTAGCAATAATGGGTCTAGAACCAAGAACAAATCAAACTCATAATACATTAATTCAATATGCTAATGAAATAATGGATATATTAAATAAATAATTATACCCCAAGATAAATTAATCAAAATGATAAAATAAGTTGGTTTAAAAATGGAAGATAATCCTTGGATTAGCGGACCTATTGAACTTATAAAGCACGGTCTTAATCACATCGAGGAAGGAAACGATTTCGATCTTCGAATTGCAATGATTAGTATAGATAACGCTGTAGAATTGGCAATTAAAATTTTTTTCGCCTTAAATCGCAGGTCTTTTGGATTAAAACGAAACGAATACAAAACAGCAATAAGTAATTTTCCTAATTTGTTGGATACATTAGAGAAATATGCGATTGGTCAAATATCTGATGATGATCTGGATGCCATTGAGCAATTTCATATAATCAGGAATAACCTCTATCATCAAGGAATAGGAATAACCGTCCAATTAAACATCGTCGAACGGTATGCTCTCCTCGCCAAAGATCTAATGTCAAGATTGTTTGATGTAGGGATGGAAGATTTATTTCAAGAAAAAGCTCAAGAATTACAATTATATGGCACTTTTTTAAGGGAATATGCAAAATTAGAAAAAAAATTGCGCTTGATTGCTTTAGATCACGACTTGATTCAGCAAAAGGAAAAACATTATGGAAAGTCGTTAGCTAGGCTCTTAAAAAAGAATAAATTAATCAATGAAAACGAATTTAGCGATTTATTAACTATTAATTTCCTAAGAAATGAATTGGTTCATGAGGGTTTGGATCTTAACGATGTGAGGTTTGAAAGGGCATATATAATTTTAAAGGATTTAAATGAAAAATTATTGGAAAAAATTATTTGATAACTTATAATATCATCATATTGTATATTTTTTGTTCTAACAAATTGAGGGATGAGAAGACATCCTAACCATGCTTTAAATTAATACTTTAAATTAATTCGCATTTTTACGAATATACATTAATTAAATTCCCTTTTTTGTGAGAATACATTTATAAGCGACTACTCTTCTATATTCAATCGATAGATGTCCTATAGATGGGAAAAAAATGATGTTTAAAAATAACCTTCAGAATTTTAATCCGCTCGAAAAAAACCTTACTATTAGACTCAAAAATCAAGATGTTATTCAAGGTTGCGATGGTTGCGGATCAGATAACTTCATTGAGTCCGGCTATGGTCTTGTCTGTAGGAATTGTGGTTTAACAATTAATATGCCTTTCTTTAGATGTGATATTAAATACAATCAGAATTCAATTCAAACTTATCCAAATAAATTAAAAAAAGCCACAAAAATTGGCTCAAGCTTTGAAAGGATGGCAAATATGAGATCGTGCGAATGGGAACGGATGGCAAAAATGCAAGATATCTCAAATAATTATCAAAATTTGGTGTTACAACATGCCGATATTGAATTTAAGCGGATTTTAACAGCAGTACACTTGCCAGAATCATTAAAAAATGATTGTATTGCAATATTTAAAAAGATCTGGAAGAATATGAAAAAGGGTTCGAACGCAAGAGCTCCGGACAAGTTGGCACCTGTTATATTGTATATGCTCCTTAAGGTAAAAACTATCTTATTTGAATTGGAAGATCTTTTAACAAATGCAAAAAATCGGAATGATTTTAAAGAAGTTTTATTCGACGCGTGTTTGCACTATCCAGCCTATATAAAAAGGGATAGAAGGTTGTTAATCTATAAAAAGATATATAGAATCTGCGAATTTTTTAGATTTGATAAGGAGTTTATGAAAATTGCATATAAAATTTTAGTTAAGTTTTGGCCGTTGATCAGAAATACAAAAGATGATGTGGTCGCCGGTGTTGTCTCCGCTTTAACTGTGATTGCAAAAAATATCGATTCCATGTCGATTTCTCGAATCTGTGATAAAATCGGAATAAGAATGAGCACAATAAATTATCAAGTTAAAAATCATATTTTCCTAAAAAGGAATATTTCAGGATTTACAAGTCTTAAGAAATCATCTCGTTTGATAAAGAATGTTGTTGAAAACATGGTCTTTGATGTGTGAGTAGTTAATACCGAAAAGGTATTAGTTGGTCTCATTGGTTTATATACCTCTTTCGTGTATGCACTAATTAAAAATAAGAACGAAAAACAACAAATGCTCTGCAGTGCAATTATAATATGTACGGTTATCTGTGTGATTGTTTTTACAGTTGTCTTTTCAGATATTTTGACTAAATACAGTTTTATATATTTTTTCTAAAAAAATTTATACTTCACGTAAATTGTCAATTCTCATCGGTTTTTTTATTTAAATATCTTGATTTTATACAATATCTAAAATGCAAAAATCAAAGGATTTTCGAAAAAATATGCAAAAATCTCAATTTCCCAGACCAAAGTCATTATTTAAGGGTGAAGTCCTGAAGGAAATTTCAAATTAGATTTCATTTCTTAGAAGGTATCAAGAGAAAGCTCAGACTTCTGCTAGTAATGAAAACAATTCAAAGATCTTTGAAATAAGATTGGAATAAGATTCAATTAGATTGAATCAAAACTAATTCTAACGAAAATTGATAATTTAATTTCCATTTAAAATCAAAATATTGTTTTCAATCCTAAAATTCTTTAAGATAATTTATCCAATTAAATTTTTTTCTTATTTATTTTAGTTCACATTTTTGCGAAAATACTTTAAATTAATTCGCTTTTTTGAAAGAAAACATAAAGTAGATTCACTTTTTGGGGAAGACACATTTATAAACGGCTCTGATTTAACCATTATAATAATATTTTTAAAAAAAACTCAAAGTTTATTTTAAGCATAAGTAATGATTGAAAATGTTTCAGATAATGTGGGAGATTATTTGCAATATCTTATAATTTTAAAGAAGATTAAAAAAAATTTTAATCACAAAGAACATTTTGAGAAAAAAAAATATGGAGGTAATTAATTGAAATACCTGGTTACATATAGTTTTGAGATACTTTTATGCCTATTGGAATATTATTTAGAAAAGGGAAAAGATAAGGTAACTTTTAATGAAATTAAAAAAAGAATTGGTGGAAATAGACAAAAATTTTATCATCGATGCAAGACTCTTGAAAAAAACGGGTTGATTTTAAAAATTAAATCACCAATTAAATGCTACAAAAATCGTTCAGAAATTTTATATTCCATCAATAAAAAAGGAATTACTAATATATTAAATTTTATTCTAAAATATCGATTTATTGATAATGTTATTAGATTCTTTAAGAAATATCCATCTAATATCGATATTGATATTAAAAAAAATCGTAAATTCATAAAATAAGAAAGATTATCACCACTTTGTTGATATTCTCTACGATTTTTTCTTTCTCTTTGTTTTCTGTCATTATATTTATTTTAGTTGACATTCGTCTATTAGAATGGAGATAACTGTCTACTCTTTTTTATAGTCAATTATCTACTCAAAATTTATAAATAAAATAATATATATTATTTCTGTTCTGGGTAAATTAAATCGGAATCAAATTTTAGAATGTAAAATAAAATTAATAATTTAAATTTAAAATTAAAAAATGTTTGAAAAATTATAGAAATTGGTGATAAGTATTAAAAATTCAAAAAAAACATTATTGATTTTATTAATATCAATGATAATGTTTGGATGTTTTTTACCCAGTATAGCTAAAAGTTTAGGTCAATTCGAAGTAAAAGCTCGAACATTAGAAGCTAAAAGTTCTCCTCAAGTAGCAATAGCCGCTTCTATTTGGGATTCAATTAAGTCATCTCAACCAAATGCGTTTAAATTAGACATTGAGATATTTGGCTATAGAATAATTAGCACAAATGCAAATCCTATTGAATATGATGAATATGGTCAGCTTTCTCTTAAGATGGAAAATTCTGGTTACGTTGATCTCGAAGTTTCTTTGAAATTTGGAGATTTTAAATTCCATGATATTCCACTGATAGGTCATTTAAATTTCGATACTGCAGGCAATTATTTTATTGTCTATAATTTTGATGATCCACTAAAAGGATTTTTCATGGATTTTTTTATGTTTTCAAATCTAATTTGGGTAAATTTAGCATTTGACGGTGGAGATACCCAATTATGTTATGATGGTATTTATAGTCAAGGATTTAATGAAATTTCACCTATATTTCCCACAATTTTTGAACCTGATCATAAAGATGAAGATTTAAGCGAGTTATCGGAGCTCTCTCCAAAAGATTTCAAAAATCAATTATTAGCCGATCAAAGAAAGAATATTAAAATAAATAATCATAAATATTTAAAAGAAAATTCCAATTCCAACAATGAATTAAAGGGTTCAAGAGTTTCGGTTACAAAATATGGTGTTGTTCATGAA
>JAHLWH010000133.1 GCA_019058015.1 Promethearchaeota archaeon
AAATATTATGAAGAACTTAAGGATTTAGAATTTATAAAAAATCCTATTGAAGGAATAATCAAAATTAAAGCAGGAAACGAGAGAATATATAAAATATCTCCATCAAATGAGCTGAATGAAATTTTATTAAAAACCGCTAAAAAGCTATATCCGAGTAAAATCCTAACTGGACCAATTTGGACTACAGATGCTTTTTTTTGCGAAACTGATGATGTGGTTGATTCGTGGATTAAAGCTGGGATTTTAGGAATAGATATGGAAAGCTCTTTATTGTTTTTGTTAGGTCAATTATTTAATATTAAAACGGCTTCTGTAATTTCTGTCTCAGATGTAGTAGGACACGAAAAATATGATATATTTAAATCAAATTATATACATCCAGAAATATTCACTGGAATCGATAGGACTATTGAGATTGTAATTAATTCTTTAAAAAAAATCAAAAGCATTCTTTAAATTTAACTAAAATTTTAAAAAAAATTTAAGCTTCAATAAATTTTGGTTCTTGAAAATTTTGATTATATTGTTTTAGAAGATTTAAATTTACATTATATATATTTTTCCCCTTCTCTTCCACCGACTTGAGGAGATCGAAATTTAACAAGCGTTTAATATGATATTGAATTGTCCCATGGAAAACTTCTAAATCATTAGCAATTGCAGTAATTTTTTTAGAAGGTTCTTGGATAAAGGCTTTTAGAATCGCAGGTATTAAATTATTCTGAAATAATATTACTAAAACTTCGTATTCTTCAGGAAAGTCCTTTAGAAAGAAATATAATGTTTTTCCAAATTTTTTTGATCTTACAATTTCAAATTTTTCAAGAACAATCAAATATTTTATAAAAGGATTTCTTGTAATTTTGAGTTCTGATTCTATCTTTTTACTTCTACCATGAATACCTGGATTAGATTTTATAAATTTAATAATTTTTTGATATTTTGGATTATTCAAAATCTCTTCTTTTGTTCTTCTCTCATTAGTCACAATCCATTTTTTCTCTTCTAATGAACGAATCACTAAAAATAGTTCTTCTTTGCTATAGCCCCTCGAATATGATAATTTTGCAATGCAATCTGCATATAGCTTTTCTACCAATGGAGGTAAAGTCTCAACTCTTTCAACAGAGATTTTTGAATCAAATTTTTTTAATTTCAACGTTTTTTTGGCAATCTTTAGAACATCCTTCTCAATTTGAGATAATTCTTCAAAATCAGAAATTTTTTCAATTTTATCAACTTTTTTTTTAATTATTTGAACTTTATCAATTGATTTTTCTTCTATTTCTGATTTTTCTTTATCTCTTCTTTCTTGTAACGACATTTTTTCCACCATATTCTTATGAAAATCTAAGTTGTTTCCTCTAAAAATCTCAAGTATGTCTTTTGTTCACCGATAGGCATATATCTCAACTGCTCAATGATTTGTTGCAGATATTTAGTTTCTAAATTTAACTTTTTAACTCGTAAAATCAATTTTTCTGAAATTTCTCGGTTAAGTTCAAATAGTTCATTAAGATATTTTTCCTGCTCCTCCTCTGTTAAATACACAAACTCTTTCAAAATTTCTTTTTTATCTTTCTCTGGAATATTCAAATCAAGTATTTTCCTTCGAATTTTTTCTGATAAAACATTAAAGATCTTTAAAAAATATCTTTCAACAATCTCTCTATCAGATTCCTTGGAAATAGGTAATAATGAATCGTGTAATTTTAATTTTAATGGTTGTTTTTTGAATTTCTGCTCGATTCTCTCATCAATCTTCTTTTGTTTCTTAACTTCCTTTTCTAATTGCTTTTCTGATTTTATTTCAGTAGGTTTCTTTGCTATCTCAAAGAAAGGAATTTCCTCCAATCTTTTATCCTTTTTTTGAGCTTCACTTTCAATATCCCTTTTTTCTTCTATTGGAAAAGATTTTAAAGGTGGTGCTCTTTTAGCGGTTAAAGGAACCGAGATATATTTTTGATCTTTTCCTTTTTCATCGCTTTCTATTTCATAAGGAGATTTCGGAGGCTCTTGCCTATAAAATGGTGGTTGAGGTGGTATTAACTCTTCGGTAGTTGATACTTTTCGAGAAGGATCATAATAAATGATTTCTGGCTGTCCTTTTTGAGCTAAAATTAATATTGCAATTGCTTTTAGTAAAATAAAAATTCCTGAGGCTCCAAAAAAGCATCCAATAATTCCTGCCACTAAAAATACTCCACCATCATGTTGTTTAAAGATCTTTTTGGGTGCTATTAAGGGAGATTTTTTCTTATCGATAGAAACTCCTATTATTGATAATAAAATTATAATAAAATATGGAATAATAAGAACTGGAATCATGTATTCAAGAGGAAATAAACCAATTGATATAATCACATTTGCAACATATCCAAGTCCTAAAATTATAATTGATACGGCAGCATAACTTGATATTGAATTTAATGAGTCTTCTATTAACAATCCCCAATCATAGCCTTGGAATTCTTGATTTTTCTTATCATATATAATGTAAATAATTAATAGAAATCCTTTTATTAATAAAACAACACCTGCACCATATGCAACGCATCCTAAAATTCCCATTGCAAAAGCCGAAACGCTAGCTTTATTATATTCTCCTTTTTTAATTAAGGGTGCTAGATATTTTTTATCAAAATGTGCAATTCTGATCCCAAAAATGAACAGTGCTAAAGTCTCAAAAAATACTTTAAAAAAAATTTGGATTTGAAGTAATCTAAATAAAGAGAGTATAGAAATTAGGATTAAGACAATATAGGACAGTTTATTAAGACCACGAATTGCATTATTAAGACTAACCGTTCCCCGTTGTGAAATCTTTCGTTCTCTGGGTTTCCGAGGAGCTAGCTGTTTAATTACTTTAATATCCCTTTTTTCTTTATCCTTGAAATCTTTTTCTTTCAATTCACGGAATTTAACCCCCTCTAAAAGAAACTTATAACCACAATTTTCACAAAAAACCTGAATTCCTTTCTCGATTCTTGAAATTAATTCTTTTGGAAATTGGAAACCACATTCTCTACAAAAATATTTTGATCTTTGGACATTTTTTTGTTCATTATTCATTTCTAACGGTCATCTCTGAATTATATTTTAATAAAAAATAATAAAAAAACATTTTGGAATTTTTTTTTAAGTATAAAATTATGTTATTGATTGATTTACTGGCTGTTCGTCTAATTTGTTTAACATATCCCTTCTAAAGCATTGCCCACAATGAACACAAAAAGTCATCCCATTTGAATCCAAATGTTCGTGCATTTTATCAGTGAATCTCACTCCACATTCAGGGCAAAAACCAAAGTCTAGTCCTTGCTCATGTTCTGATGATTTATCAATCATTCTTGGTAATTCTACAACGGATTTTTGGATATTTTCTCTTTTATCGGTTATTTTTTCTGTCAAAGGAACTTTATGGTCTCCTGGATTTAATATCTTATCTATTAAATCAACTATTTTATTAATAACAAATTTAAAACCCTTAAAAATCCCCTTTAATATGTAGAAAATTCCCAAGCAAAGATATTTTATCAAATAATAGACCCCAATACACACAAGCACTGTAACACTGACAGCCAATACTACTATTAAGCTAGTAAATATGATCTTTTCGACTGGGCTAAGCCCATTAAACCAATTAGTCCAACCAATTATTATATCTAATATCATTTTCCTCATTTTTTTATTTTTTTTTCTTGATTAGAATATTAGATAAATAATATTTAAAAAATTTTTAGACCAATTGTTATCAAAATAGACCAATACTAATTAGAAAAGTTTTGAATTATTCAAGCGAAGAATCGTTCAGTTGATCAATGGATCTTTTATATTCTTTTAATTCTTTTTTATAACCAACATAATAAATATAGAAGAATATAGAAAAGTAAATTATAATAATAATAGACATTAACATTAGATAATCTCGAGTAAAAGCTAATAAATAAAGAGACATCCCCAAAAGAAACCCAGTAATTAATCTTTTATTTGTATTGCTCTTTCGATACTTCAATTTTTGAGTGCTCCAATCAATTAATCCAGGAATTGGAAGAAAAATACATAAGAAGAAAGCAAATTCCTGATTGAATGGAGTTTCGGTGATGTTTTCATATAAATAAACCATAAACGATGAAAAAACAAGTGAAATTATCATTCCACTACATCTGGAACAAAAATATACATTCGTACGTCCAAATTTTATTTTAAATGTATGATCAATTTCAAAGTATGAATGATGTGTCAATAACACATTATAAATTTCTCTCTCAGTCGAAGAAAATAACATGTCAATTATGAAGATAAGAATTGGAACTAAAAATACAGCTGATGTAATTATCTCCATAAATAGTTTAAAACCAACATTTAATAAAATTAATTCTAAGGCAAGGGCAGAATTAAGCACAGTAAAAAATACGGATAAAATTAATATAATAAAGGAGGAAATAATGAAAACCAGAAAATTGTTAAAAATTTTAGTTGTCCCTTTTTGATATTTTAACGGTTTATATTCATATATCCCAAATAATATTCCCATTACTCCTACAAGAAATACCCATTCAAAGTAAATTGTATGCTCTGGAAAAAAGCTTAGTTGATATAAAAACTCTCCCAAAAAACCACTAATAAAACCAATTTTCCATCCAAAAAGGTTTGAAAAAATTGCGAAAATAAACAATGATAAATTAAATTGAATAAAAAAGGTTTGATTCTCAATAAAAGGTCTGGAAATAGAATTAAAATTAATAGAACAGTAATAATAAATAATTATAAAAACAAATACTCTAAACAAAAATAAAAAAATTGCTCTTAAATTATTTAAAAGTTTCATCTAAATCTCTATTTAGGTCTAGCTTTGTTTGCTCAAAACCTTTTCTTAAAACTTTAAGGATTAATCCTTTAGCTGTAGGGACAGTTAATATTGAGGAATCCCCCTCTACTATTTTAATACATTGATTAGTAAATTCTAATTGTTCAGAAAGAGAATTATAAGCCGTCTCTCGATCCTTGAATGCAAATCTTACCAAATCATCATAACACTGAACATTTCCTGTTATTTTTAACATCTCTACTGCTCCTTTAACTTGAGCAATATAAGCCTTTTTATTGATTTCTCTCAATTTAGAGTAATTTTTATGATTCTTTTTGCATTGTAGATCTGTTTGATCTCCCGACAAATAAATTGGAAAACTCTCCTCGATTATTTTGTTAAAATATTCTGGAGTATTTCCATTTAAAATCAAGAGTTTAGCTGAATTTAAAGTAATTTCAATTTGTTTTAAAGTTCCTTTTTTTAACTCCTTATCTGACCAGTATCTATAAAAAGCATTTATGAATGGCTTTGTAATAAAATTAAATATTCCCGTATCTAGTTCTTTATTAATTAAAATTTTCCCTCTACGAATCGCATCATTCATTTGGACGATCATTCGATGTTTAATGATTTTATAATTTCTATCAATGATTTCTATGTTTGACTCAGAATTACTCATAAAATCTAAACCCCGAATTAAAAAATAAAATATATGATTAAATTTAAAAATTTAGAAATCAAAAAAAGTATTAAAGGTATTAAAGATCTCATAATATTTTTCTACTTGTTATTATTGCTCAGCTAATAGGTGATAAAAAATTCGATACATGTTCCGTATTCTTATCCTAGGTACACCAGAAAGTTCAATACCATATATAATGAATACGGGTGTCGAAGATGGAGAAGACCAGGAAGATATTTATGAGTGTTATAAAGAAATTAAAGTTTTTGACAATATATGTAATTTAGAAATTGATGTTGTTGCAAAACTTACAGCGGATTTTGATGAAATTATTCCTAATGTTGATGGAATAATTTATTTTCTCAACCCGATGGAAAAAAGGGAGTGGGATTTATTTGAACTTTTATCAGAAATTATTTCAGATGTAAGAAGAGGCATCCCTATAATTATCTTTTTTTATAGTCCTGGTCGAATTATAACAATCCCTTCTAATCTACTGTTAGAAGGAGTTTGGAAAAATTATCCCTTATATGAAAGTTTTATTAATTTACCTCATAATCAATTTTACAAAGTGCTTAGTACACTTACAGAATCAATGATTACTAGTAAGATACCAATCAATATTGAAAATGCTTGGATGCGGTTTTCTATTTTTATATCACAAGCAAATACTTTTTATCAAGAAGGTAAATATTATGAATCTGCAAGAGCTACAGAGTGTGCAGCCAGAGTTGCAAATATATATAATAT
The DNA here is from genome assembly GCA_019058015.1 of Promethearchaeota archaeon. Lineage (GTDB taxonomy): Archaea > Asgardarchaeota > Lokiarchaeia > Sigyniarchaeales > SOKP01 > 6H3-1. The sequence continues at coordinate 6,246 of JAHLWH010000133.1, forward strand.
GGATGATTCCTTTATATACGGGGAGCAAGCATCTTTCTTATATTCAAAAGCATATAGATATTTAGAGGCATCAGATGTTCTACAAGAGATTGATAAAGAGAAAAATCTCTTATTTAAAAGATATTACGTTGATAATATGATTGCATATGGAAATCGACTTTTTAATAAAAATAATTTCGATGAAGCTGCAAAACAATATGAAACTGCTGGAAATTGGGCTTCTCTAGAATTAGAAGATAAAGAAATTATTCAACAAGCATATAAATATGCCATTTATTCATGGATTTCAGCAACGAAAGTCGAAAATGCCTTTATTATTTGCCAAAAAATGAATAGGATAGATAAAAAAGCTATATTGAATGAAATAACTGATAAAATTAATGCGTCTATAGACTATTTAATCTCGGTGAATAAGTTAAATACTGCAAGAGAACAATTATACTTATCAACAAATATGTATCAAAAAGAAGGGTTGTTCGAAGATCTAGAGAAAATTGCAAAAAAACTTGCAGAAACATTAATCCTAATCTTTAAAGATAAAATTAAAAAAAATGATATTTATAGTGCTAAAGATACATATGATGAGATTGTGAATATTTGGAATATATTTGATGTTGAAAGAGTTAATTTAGATAATCAATTAGAAAAAATAATACGTTCATTTGCAGAAGTTCTTAATTTCAATATGGTTAGTCTTTTAATTAATGGATTAAATTCTTTAGATTTGAAGAAAAAATTGACGGAATTCGTTTCTGAAGTTGAAGATAGTGATAGAGCACGGAAAAAAAAGGAACAAGAAGAATTTATTGAACATGGAGTTGAAATCCTAAAAGAATATATTAAAGCAGAAAAAAATATCTTTTTAAATACTAGTAAAGTTGCAATTGATTTAGCAAATCATCATATTTCTAAAGGAAAAATAATCCATGGAGTTAATATTATATTAAAACATTCTCAATTATTAAAGATATTTGGAGAAAATGATTTTTCTGATGATGTTAATATACAAGCTTTAGATATTTTAATTAAGGGTAATTATTTATCTGAATTTATTTATTACTCTAAGTCTTTAAAAAGAATCACAAAGAAAAGGTATTTCCAAGGAAAATTACTTCAAATTATTAATTCAATAGAATCAATTTATGAAAAGGATGGATATTCAAAAATTGAAAATGATCTTGATAAATTATTAAGAATATATAGATCTCTAATGATTTATGAGGATTCGACAAAATTTTCTGAATTTTATATTGAAATAATAAAAAAACACGCATTAAAAATAATTGAAAATAACGAAAACAGAAAAGGTATAAAATCATCGCTCGCTCTGATCCAACAGGTATTATATATCTCATCATCATATTTGGATAATAAAAAAATTAATTTTGATGAGATATATAAAAAAATAGCTGAAACTTATATTCTTTTAGAAGATTTAAGTCTTGCAAATACTTACAATCAAAGAATTGAGAATAAAAGATATTCAAAAATCATTAGTAAAAAAATCCATAAACTAGAATCAGAAAGAAGTGCATTAAAAGCTGAAAAAGCTGAAAAAGCAGTTAAAGGGGAGCTCTTAAAAGAAAAATTATCAATATTAAAACAAAAAGCTAAAGAAGCTTTAAGTGAACTTGAGGGGCAATTCAAATCGAGAAAAGGATTAAAAAGAGTATATTTTCAAACACCTCTTATGTTACTTAATAAGAGAGAATATGAAGATTCAATTGCTGCTTATAAAGATATTGCAATTAGATTAACGAAAATTAAAAAATATAATTTAAGTGCTATATCCATCGCGGTTGCATGTTTAATTTTATTAAAAGAAAATCAATTCGAAAAGATACCAATTTTTATAAATTATATTAAAAAAGAATTGAAAGACTATGCTAAAATACTTTTCGAAACATTTCCCGTGAAGATTATTGAATATATTATAGAAATGAAGAAATATAAAGATGAAAAAAGGATTAAGGAAGCCATTGGGTTTATGAAAACCCTCCCACTCTTCGAAATAGAAAAATTAGTATTAAGTTTATATCTAGGAGAAGATATTGATATAATAGCTCCAGAAATAAAAGTAGTAAGAAAAATAATAGAAACTACTAATAGAAAAATTGAACAACCTTCTATTCAACAGGGAGAAGTTATAAAAGCTGATATTTTACGTAAAGAAAAAGCAGAAATAGTCAAAAAGAAGATCCTATTAGAACAAAATTTAGCAAAGTTAAAACAAAAACAAATAGATATAAGAAGAACCGTAAAAGAAGTTCTTAAAAAAAGAAGTGCTTTAAAAAGAAGATACTATAATGAGATCTTAGATTTATTAAATAAAAACGATTTTAGAGAAGCGGCAAATAAATATCTCCACGTTGTTACAGTACTAATTAAAAGAAAAGATTTTGAAAATGCAAGTTTAAATTTACTTTTATGGGGACTCTGCTTATTTAAAACAGACCAATCTCTTCAATCAATCTATATAGAATTAGAAAAAATTCTTGCTCCATTGGGAATATCAAAAAATCTAATAAAAGATACATTCTATAGTCTAATGCTTTCTCTCTTAATTGAAGCTAATTTAGCAGGAGAAAAGGATTTATATGAAATGGGTAAAAATTTATTGAGTGGAGACATCCTACCTCTATTTGATGAGGAAAATATTCTCATTTCTTAGGTTATAGATAACAATATCTAATTACTGTATAAATCTTCTCAACTTTTTGAATTTAATACCAGAAATGCAAATTTGAGCAGGTCCTTGCAACGCATTCGCAGTGTAACTTCAGTGATGTTAGATAAATCAGCGATCTCTTTCTGAGTGCGCGGTTCATTATATTTCTTTGCCCCTAAATAAATCCCTGCACATGCGATTCCCTTAGGGTCTTTTCCAGCAATAATAAATCCATTCTTTTTAGACCTTTCAATTATATCAATTGCATAATTCCTTACTTTCATGGATAAGTGTAGATC
>JAHLWH010000134.1 GCA_019058015.1 Promethearchaeota archaeon
CAATAAAGCAAGCCATTTCAATAATATTAATAGCTATTTTACTCTTTGGGCTATATTTGGGCTCTATAGCTTTATTTGGGCTAATATTCGGTATAAGAACAAACCCATCAGATGAATTAGTAAATGCAACAGAAGAAGAGGCAGAATTATTCGATATTGCATTTGATATGTTTGATTTGATGGATCTTCTCGATTATGATGATCTCCTAGAACACGCTGGAGAAGCAGTTTTTTATATTGAAGATTATGATCCTTTTGATGAATCTTGGCTATGGAAATTCTCTGTAGCGGATGAATATAATAACGACGGGAGTTGGTCCCAATCAGTATCTGGGGTAAGCCCAACAGAATTTACTTACTGGCATGATTATAATAATGACTATTCAGATAGAGATATAATAAGAATAAAATATCCAATTGATGCAACAGCAGGAGAAAATTCATTGGTAATTCCCTCCTTATTCCCTACACCTCATATTATGGAAAGACCATGGATAGACCCTTGGGATTGGGACGCTGGTTTTGAAAATCATTCAACTATATTATATAAGGATATTTTTAATGTGGCATCGGTAAATCTTAATTTTAACTCTGATTATTCAGGTAATCTTACATATGATTTATTTAGCGAATCCGTTATGAGCCCAACTGAATTAAATAATTCCGCTGTTATGGAAACTTATACTCTTAATGCGACAAAAGAACAATATTATCAATTACCAGACCCAGGGGGCATACCAGGCTATATCTTAAATAATCCAAATTTTAAAAGCCATTATGATGCACTAGATGTTATTATTGATTCTAAAGATAATGCATATGTAAAAGCTAATAAAATTAGAAATTATTTGCAAGAAAATTTTGATGTTGATGTCCTTCCTCCTTATAATCGCCCCGCTCAGGGACAAGACGTAGTTGAATGGTTTTGTGGTGAACAATCTGGAATTTTCTCCGATTTTGCGGCAACCTTTACAGCATTTGCTCGTGCGTTTGGAATTGCAAGTCGATATGTTGATGGTTTCAATTCTCGAAAATTCCCTATCTATCCGAGCGAACATTATAATGCTCAAGAAGATAAAAATTATTCGATAATTAGAAGGATAAATCTTTATTCATGGTCAGAAATTTATGTTCCGTTAGCCATTGATGGATCTGGTGTTTGGACTGAAATGGATATTTTATTTGAAGGACAAAATCCATTAACTTTTGAAGAAATGGAATTAATTGTTTATACAAATACAACATCTCCTGTAATTCGTGGGGATTCAGTGGAAATTACAGCAGAACTTTTTTCAAGCGGAAACCCTCAAGAGGGAATAACTATTACTTTTGAAGATGTTTCGGAAAATAATCCAGATTTACCTCAAGGAATAACAGATAATAATGGTAAATGTTCCATAATAATTAATATTGATGATCAGACAGTTGCTGGACTCCATTTAATTCAAGCATCTTCGGGATTTACTGTTAATTACACTATTTATTTTCTAAATGCACCTATAGAAGTTAACCTTGATAGTGTGTTGCCCAATTATATTGATAAAACAATTTCTAGTAACACAAATATAACTGGTGATCTAATTGATCCCGCAAAGGGAAAAGGTATATCCGACGGGGAAGTAGAATTTATACTCTTAGATTCATTAAATATTAAAACTTCATTTGCATTCGTACCCGATTCTGAAATTACAGATAATAATGGAGAATATAATGTGGATGTAAGAGTGAATGACCATGTAATAAGTGGAACATACAATGTTCGAGTAGATTTTAATGGATCATTTAATGTCAATGTGCCTTTATTGGGTTTCTCATATCCATTCTATTATCCTATAATAAATGATTCCAGTTTACCTATATCTATTGATATCTTCAATCCATCTGCTACTTTCTTAGATCTTTATATCGAAGGGTATCCAAATGATGATTTTCAAAATCCAAGAGTTAATAACTATGATTGGATTGAATTAAAAGCAGAATTACATACAGTAAGCGGTACACCTTTGGCTGGTGAAAATATTACTTTTTACGACATTACTGGGGATTTATATAATGATCCCATAGTTATTGATTCTGTTCTTACTGATTTTAATGGAGAGGCATATGTTTTGTATGATTTATGGAATAATCGCACAGTCGCAGGACCACATTTAATTTGTGCAGAATGGGGATTCCTTAATAATTATTCATATTTCATTGTAGATGCAAATGTTAAAATAAATCTAAATCCACCAAGACCAATTCCAAATATTATCAATCGAAGTGGTTCAATAGGTAATACTTTTAATATAAAAGGATCAATAGTAGATTATATCTTTAATGATCCTTTAAAATATGCACTAATTTCCGTAAGATTATTTAAAGATTCGATAGATTATTCCCCCTATCTACAACCCTCACCTCCCATACTTTTTTATTGCAATGAATATGGTGTATTTGATCTAATCTTTGATGTTGATGATACAATCCTTCCAGGAAATTATTCCATAAGAGTAGATTTTAATGGGACATTTGATTATTCATGGCACTCTTTTTCTTCACATCCTAATCATCCTAATCCCTTCAATCTTAATTATATTAATACATCTGCATCTACTGTGATAGATTTGAAGATAGAAGCACCAGACGCCTTTATATTTGATTTCTGGATAAATAGCACTCCCAGTTCTGAATATGAGGAGCCGGTAGTAAAAAGGACTCAAGAATTAAATTTAACTGCATATCTACAAAGTGGCGCTAACCCTATTGTCGGAGAATCTGTAACTTTTTATGATGTCACAGATGATTCACTTATCGGTATAAGAACCACAGATACGAATGGGTTTGCAAACATCTCTTATAATTTAACCCCTTTATTAGCAGGACCACATTTAATATACGCTAAATATGAATCATTTTATAATTATTCCTATTTCATCTTAAATGAATCTATTTATGTAGATCTCATATCTGGACCAACGCCACCCACTATAAATAGAAGTGGAAGTATAAATACAATTTTTAATCTTCGCGGATATGTAAGAGATAAATTCTCTGACACGCCAATTAAAAACTGCAGAGTTTACTTTAGTATGTTTGATGGCGGTTGGGAAGTATATTATTTAACTCCAGATTATTATGATTGTGGCTCAACTGGTGAATTTGATGTAAATTTTGATGTAGATGATTTTACCCCTCCAAAAAATTACACTCTTAGAATTGAATTAGATGGAATCTTTGATTATTGGAGTTCTCCTTATCCCCATTATTTTAACCTTTATTCATTTAATAATTTTGTAAATTCAACTCAACCCACTCTAGATCTTGAAGTTTTAGACCCAAATGACATATTACTTGAATTTTGGATAAATAAAACTAAAACTAGTTCAAATTATGATGGGGGTAACCCACCACCAACTTATAAACGTAATGAATATGTTAATTTCACAGTAAGAGTGTACCGAAGTGGGTCTTATCAAACTATTGGTAGTGTATATCTCTATGATGTATTAGAAGATAGTGTTAATCCAATAGATAACCAACCTGTAGATGGTCAAGGATTTACAACATTTATTATTGAATTAGATAATACTTGGGTTGCTGGACCACATAAAATAAAAGTACAGTGGGAAACCTTTAACACGTATAATTATACATATATCGTATTGAATGATACTGTAAAAGTAGAAATTTCATCTAATGTAAATATTGTTGTAAGGAATGTTGATTGGATAACTGTCTCAGGGTGTGTTAATGATACAATTTCTCAAATAAAAGTAAAACAAGTAGAAGTCAACATCAGATTATTTAATAAAATAACAATGGCGGACAATACAAATTATCTTATTATTGATTGGGGTCAAAGTTACATGCTTACCAGAAATGGAAACAGTTGGAATTATAAATTTACTTTTCGATTAAATATTTCAACACCTCCGGGGGAATATTATTTATGTGTTGATTTTAATGGATCAATTAGAGATTCTTCTGGTCCTGTTTTTATTAACCTTGACAATTATATGATCTCAAATAGTAGTGAATTGAAACCCCTAAATATTTCTGCTGCAACTATTATAAATGGGACTTATGAATCAGATAATGATTTCGATTGGGTTACTAATGAAACTATAATAATTCATGGATACCTAACTTGGGACAATGGAACTCCTATGGAAGGATATTCAGTTAATGTTACACTTGAAAATCCGCTAGATAACATTTTAACTGAGCGAAGCAGCACTACTGGGATGGGGGGAGAATTTTGGTTTTATATTACAATTGAAGAGGACTGGAATAAAGGATATGTTTTCGGGATTTTCTACGGAAATAATTTTGTATTAGGCTGTAAAGAGGAATTACCGAGGAGTAGTTAATCTAAATGAAAAATAAAAATCACATTATTGCCAATTTAAAAAATAGAAAACTCGGTTTAATTTTAATTCTATTATTTTTCGCTTTATGGTTTAATTTTTCAATTTTAAGTAGAGATTCATTCAAAGATAAATTTAAATGCATAAACGATCAAAATCCAAAAATAGCGGGTATTTATTATTTTTTAAATTTAACAAATCCAACAGAAGTTAATAATTCATATTTTAAGCATGATGAATCAATTACAATAAGAGGAATAGTTTATAACCCTTATTTAGGTGGAGGTCAACCCAATGTAAATGTTACTTTAATCTTTGATGGAGTTGATCTTGGTGAAAGTGTAGGTGCAAAAAATAATACAGATCTTTCCGGTAATTTTGAAATAACTACAAATATTCCAATGGGGGTAAATATTTATCAACCGAATTTAGTAAATGTTAGTGTAACTGATCCTAAAAGCACCAAATACAACCATCATTATATTATTAATGTAACAGCAGATTCTAAAATTGAATATAATGAGACAAACGATTCTCCTGTAATTAGGGGTGAAAATTATAAAATTGCGGGAAATCTTTTTTTTGATAATAACTCGGGAATTTCTGGTGCAAATGTAGATGTATATTGGAGAATTGATGGTTCAGATACTTATTTAGGATTCATTACAACAGACGCAAATGGAACTTTTTCTGGTCAATTTCCCCTCCCTCTTGCTGAATGGAGCACATTAGCACTTGTTCTAAATTTCCCGGGCACATCTCGAATAAATCATTCCTTTCAAATAATCGAAAGTTTGCTTATTTATACTCCTAAAAATTCTACAATTGAATATCAAGAGATAAATCAATTTCCAAAAATTAGGGGTGAGGGTTATAACATTGCAGGGTACTTATATTCTAATAACAATTCAGGAATTCCTGAAGTTGAGATCGATATATTTTGGAGAATTAATGGTATAGATGAATATCAGGGCAATATTACAACAGATTCAAACGGTTATTTTTCTGGGATAGCTTTACTTCCTTCTATCGAATGGATTTCGCTCGCTCTAGCTATTAATTTCACCAGTTCTCCAAAATATGAAAAATCAAGTTTAATAATTGATAATTTATTTGTATTTTCAAATTTCACGTGTAATTGGTATTTACCTGAAAATATTACGGAAGGAGAAACTATAATAATTCGAGGAGAATTATCTTCTTCCTCGGATCCCTCCTTTAAAATATTTAATAGATCAATTAATATTTATTTTGGGGGAGTATTAACTAAACAGCTTACTACAAATAGTAGTGGTGGGTTTTCATTTGAATTTATAGCCTCAGGAAATGGTACATTAACTGTTTCAACAGAAAATCTTCTTAATTTACCAGTTCAATCATCTATCGTTGTCAATGTGACTGCTGGTGCTGAAGCGCCTCCCCCGGGGGGATTTCTAATTAATCCAGTTACAATTATTATTCTAATTGTAATAATAGCGGGAATTATTACTGCCGTTTATTTTTTTAGTAAGAGACAAGCTGCTGAGCCTACAGTAGTCCAAATCCCTCTTGAGAATAAGTTAAAGAATATAACTATACTTAAGGATACTGATAGGCGTGAAGAATCAGTTGTTTATCTATTTTATGTCTTTTTACAACTTAGTGAAGCTAAATTTGGAATAACAAAGCAGCCTAATGAAACGGTTAATGATTATGCTATCAAATGTGTTAGAGATATGGGCCTCGCACCTTTAAAAATATATCCTTTCATAAAAAAAATTGAGCAAATTTTATATGGAAGTGGAGGTAAAATTAGTGAAGAAGATTTTGAAGAAATTTTCTCTCAATTTATTATATTGTTTTATGATTTTACAGGATATCAAATTAAATTGTAATAATATATGGTAAATAAAAAATTGGAAAAAAAAAATAAAAGAAAAAAATAGTGAAATAATATGGCAAAAAGTAAAAAAAAGAAAGGACAACCTATTTTTGATATAGAAAGTAAAAAAAGAAATATACAAGTGTTAAATCAAACAGATCGCATGAAAGAAGCTATTGCATACATTTATTTAATTTATACCGATTTGATACGGCAAAAATATGGCCAACCAAGAAAATTTTTCGAAACCATTCGTGACTTTGCAATAACATGCGTTAAAAAATTAGGCCAAAATCCAGAAAGTATTTATCCATTCATTCAAAAAATTGAAGAAACGATATACGGAGGAGTTGAACCGACTGAAAATGATTTCAAAGACACAATAAGTTTGTTTTCAAAAATCTATACGGAAATGACTGGAAAACAATTCCGTTTTTAATTAATCTAAAAAGATAAAATCATCTTTAAAATATGCCAGAAAGAAAAAGTGTAGTAGTTTCTAAATACATAGTTTACATTTTTTTTACTGTGTATTTAATAGTTGTGGGAATTGAATTGTCTACTGTGACAAATGCTCCCTATTTTGTTAGTTTTCTTCCAATGGTATGTTTTTTGGGAGCCGGAATCATTGGAATTAGACTTATAATTTTTATTATTACTTCTCGAAAACAAAAAACCCGACAGGCAAAATCAGAGAAAAAAATGAAGATTAGTTGGAAACAGAGTTTATTCCTTATAATTTTCGTTATATCTTTCATACCTCTATTAGCTTCTATAATAGATCAAGGAAAAAATGACCATAATTTCTCGATTCATAATTCTCAATGGAATGGATGTTCTGAACTGAAAGATACACTCGAAGCCAATGGTTATAATGTTTCTTCCATTCAAACTGACCTAAGTGCAACTCAGAGACTTGACAAACCTGTAGTTTTAATTATAATGGGAGCGAACCGTTTTTATAATCCATTATATGAAATCCCATTTTTTATTGATTTTATGAAAGGAAATAACTCCTTATTTGTATGTCATGATCATGGAAGTACATCTGAATTATTATACCAAATTGCACTTACAAGTGTTGGATCATTCCCCGTAACTATATTTCCTGAAGGAATTTTACGTGATAATGCTTCTTATGATACAAATCCAACATTCCCTATTATAACAGATTTTCAAACTCACCCAACAACCCAAGGAATTTCCAAAGTAATTTTAAGTCGTTCATCTTGTGCCTTAGGTGGGCCATTTATTGAAATGTTTGGATGGAGTTTAATTGGTCAATCAAGTCAATATAGTTTTGTAGATAGAAACGGAGATGGAATTTATACTAGTGAGGAGGATGGATATACCTTTCTTGGAGGCATGGGTGAATTTTTAGGAATTGAAGGCGAATTTACAATTCCATTAGGAGGGTATCCGCAAGCAGTATTCATGGCAACTGATGTTGGAAGCAATTCCCGTATATTTTGTTCTGCAGATGCCAGTTTATTTGATAATGAACTAATAAATAATGATAATTATGATAATAAACAATTTGCATTAAATATTTTAAACTGGCTTACCTTTGGAAACCCTTCAAATTATATACTCGCTTTTGATGAGGCTCATATAAGACCGGAAAACTTGCCAGATGTGTCATCTGCAGGCATTTTTGGTCTCTATCTTAGTTATATAATTCATTTATCGACAAATCCTCTAACTGCCTTTATTTATCCATTACTAGGAATTTATACACTTAAAAAATATTTGCCTAAAGAAGCTAAAGAAGAAGAAAAAAAGATAGAAAAAGAAGAGGAAAAGAAAGAAGAAACATTAAAATTCCGAACTTCCTCCTTCTTTGCAAGAAAAATTAATTGGTATAAAGATAATCGTAAATATAATCAAGCTTTAACTTTACTATTCCGAAGGCTTGAGAGAAAAATCAATATTTTATTAAAAGGTCGAGCCTTAACTGTAGATAATATAATTAATTTAATAATTATGGAAAAGGGAAAAGCCAATATCTCAAAAACAAATTTAAGAAGATTAATTAATTTTTTTGAAGCAATAATTGGTGTTAAAAATAATAAAAAGAAAATTAGAGATCCTGAAGAGTTCCAAAAGTTATTCTTCGAAATGGAATGGGCAATGAATCAAATTTGATTGCCCAAAATTAAATCATTAAAAAAATAAACAAATTTTAAAAAAAAAATAAAAAAGTGAAAAAAATGGAAGCACCAAAAAAAGTAAAAGACCGATTTGGACAAGAATTTGACCTATCTCCAGTAAGGAATGTTGCACATAATGTTCTCTCAGAAGTAGCATCTGTTATTGTAGGATATGGAGAAATCATGCAGAACCTTTTTATCGCACTTCTAGTAAACGGTCATGTCTTGCTAGAAGGCGTACCAGGCCTTGGAAAAACGGTTATGGCAAAGACGTTTGCAAAAGTGCTCGGTATGTCATTTAGTAGAGTACAATTTACACCAGATCTCTTACCTGCAGACATCACTGGGACCAAAATTTTTGATCAAAGTGAAGGTAGTTTTGTATTAATGCCAGGACCAATCTTCGCTAATATAGTTCTCGCGGATGAAATAAACAGAAGTGCCCCTAAAACTCAAGCAGCTCTTCTAGAAGCGATGGCTGAACGACAAGTGACAATTGAAAATGAAACTAGGATATTAGAAAAACCATTTATGGTTATTGCAACGGAAAATCCAATAGAAATGGAAGGTACATATCCCCTTCCAGAGGCTCAAGTTGACCGGTTCATCTTTAAACTTTGGCTTGATTATCCAGAAATAGATGATGAGGTTGAGATTATTCGCCGACAATTATCTGGAGATGTAAGTGCTGTTGAAAATATAACCAATTCTGAAGAAATAATTCAAATTCAAAGTTTGGTAAATATGGTATATATCGATGATAGAATCCTTAAATATATTAGAGATATTATCGTTAAAACTAGGCAACACCCACAAATTGCTCTTGGAGCTGGACCTAGAGCAAGTTTAGCATTAATGAAATGTGGTAAGGCAAGAGCAGCAATTCTAGGACGGAATTATGCAACTCCTGATGACATAAAATCACTATGCATATCAGTATTAAACCACCGTGTATTATTAAAACCAGAAGCAGAATTAGAAGGTCTTGATACTACCACAGTTATTAAAAGAATATTGGAAGATTTACCAGTTCCTATATAAAAAAAGAAAATGGTGAATGTAAAATTCTAGCGGGACATGGACGGTTATTGATACTGCTCTCTGCATTTTTTTTAATGGCAGGGTTTGCCTTTATAAATTTTTTTTTAATTTTCCTGGCAATTATACTCTTATTTTCGACGATCATTAGTCTCCCATCGTTTTATTTAGGTCTCAATATTGATGATCTCAAGGTTACAAGGGAATTAGAGAAGAATAAAATATTCAAGGATGATTTTGTTCATGTGAAAGTCGTAGTAGAGAATATAGGGAAAAATAAATTTGAATTTATCGAAGTGAGAGATTATTACAATCCTACACTTTTTAGATTGGTTTTAGGAGAAAATTACATTTTAACAAGAATTGATCCAAAGGAAACCATAAAATTTTCTTATATATTACAACCAAGGGTTCGAGGGGAATATCCATTTGGGCCATTATCGGTCATTGTAAAAGATAGATTAGGCTTTAATTCTGAAGAAAGAATCGTTCCAAAATCAGTCACCAAAATTTTAATTTATCCTCCTTATGAGGATATTAAACGAATTGAAATTCTTGGTTCAAAAAGATCTCTCAATTTAAATTATGGCATCCAGAGATCAAAGATGAAAGGTTTGGGTTCTGAATTCTATGGAATGCGAAGATATGTTTTTGGAGACCAATTTCGATTAATTGATTGGAAAGCAAGTGCTCGTCATCAGAAACTCATAGTTAAAGAATTTGAATCAGAAAGAGACATTACAGTTTTGATTATGGTTGATTGTGGAGAATCTATGGCAGGTGGATCGATTGAAAATACAAAATTCGAATATGCCATTAGAGCTACAATGTTATTAACAAAAATATCACTCACGAGAAGAGATTCAGTTGGGGTTTTTTTATTTTCAGATAAAAAAAATTATCATTTTAAGGAACCAAATAGCGGGAGCGATCATTTCTATCAAGTGCTAGATTTTGTTGCAAAAGTAAAACCATCTGGAAAAACTAAATTAGAAGAAGCAATGGATTTTATTAATAAAAGATTTCAAAAAAGGAGTTTAGTGTTCTTAATTACAGATTTAGAGCAAACTTCTGATGATGTTATAAAGGGAATTAAAAAAATTGTAATGTGGAAGCATTCTCTAGTGGTCATAAATCCATTCAGTCCTTGGTTTGAAATTCACGAGGTTGATTTATCTCCAAGTGATAAAGCTCTAGCTGAAGCAATATCAGAAGAAATGATGGAACAAGTTTTAAAAATAAGACATAATGCGAGAACATTGGGGGTACCAATTATTAGTGTGGGCCCAGATGATATGATGTCTCAGATCCTAGCCCAATATTTAGAAGCAAAGAAAAAGGGGAAGGCGTATTAAATGGTGAGATGGTATCTAACAACATTAAAAGTTATAAATATTTTAGTATTTTTTTGGATTTTAGCAATTTTTAATACAATTTTTGATCAGAGTTTAATTGATTTTGCTGCAGTAATAAATGTAATAACTTCTTTAAAAAATATTATCAGCTATTTGATTTTTGGATTACTTTATTTAGTCGCAGTAGGAATATCTATGATGGTAATTTTCTTGTTTTTATGGCACGGCCATTTTGATTCTTCTTTTATGCGTAATTTTCTTGATAATTTATTTAAAGGTCTTTTAAACTCATGGTTTGCATTTCCAGAAGGACCAGTAGAATCCTTGGGCCAGATTCCAACCCGTTTATTGAATCAAATTGAATTAATAACAGATGATATTTATAATGTATCATTTCAAATTTTATTTCTACTTCTAATTATTAATTTTATTAGATCTATACTTCAAACAAATCCTAAATATAATTTCTGGGTAGTTGGGTGCCTTGTAGGAATGATTATAATTCCGCTATTCTTTGAAGGATTAAGAAACATGCTTGATTTATTTAATATTAGTATAGAATATTTAGATGCTCTTCCAAATCCGCTCTTTCCATCTATTCTTGAAAGACCGGTTAATGACTTTATAGCTTTTATTTTTAGTTCTATTTCTCAATTGGCACTTGCTCTATATATTTATCTAGATCTCTCCTTTCAAATAAATTATACAAATATAGTATCGATGCCTTCATTAGAAAGAACTGAAAGATTGGAATTTCAATTAGAAGTATTAAATAAAGAAGCTTTGGAGATTACAACAAATATTGAACAGATTAAAGAAGAAAGTAAAAAGAAAAAGGAAGAATTGGGAATTGAAAAGGGAGAAAAAATTACTACTTTTTTAGGAAAGAAGGAACAAAAATTCTCATATGTAAAGGAGATGATATTAAAAAAGAAATTAGAAGAGGAGGAAAAGAAACTGATTTCTGCTGCTCATGATACAAGGCGATTAGGGAGTTATATAGAAAGATTGTTTGTAGAAGATTCAGAAGCACGAGATACACTCACAGCTACAAGTTCTGCACCAAGACCTTCTAAACTCATCGTTTCAACTCTCACCAGTTTTTTTATTAGGGTAATTGCATTAATCTTTATTAGTTTTATTATTCTCCATACTTCTTGGTTAATTATTTCAGTTTTGAATTTACCGGAGGCTATATCAGGAAGCGTTGCAATGTTCTCACCGGAAATAATACTTGTTGTAATGTTGCCAATTATATTACTTTTCCCTATAAGTGCTCAAATAATATCTTATGTTAAAAAGCGAGCCCTCATTAGTCAATTAAAGGAAGAAAGAGAAATAAAAGAAATTGAAGCTACTGTTGGAGATTATCTAGTCTCTACAGAACAGGAAAAGAGTGAAATCGTCGAAGAAGAGGGAGAGGTTTCAATCACATAATAACTTTTCATATGTCTAAATTTAGAATATATTTTGCTAATGCTACTTTTTTTTTTAAATTTATCATAAAAATATCATATAAATAGGTTTTAATTCCAAGGTTTTCAATTTTTGAAGTAAATTTTTCATCTCTTATGTCAATGATAAAATGTCCTAAAAAATCTGCATAATATTTTGCTATTCCAAAAGAAGATACTTCAAGATTTAAAGCTTTCATTAATTTATCTGTAGGACCTTTCACTGGAGCACCTTTTATTAAAGGACTAACTCCAATTACCTTATTTTTCACTCTCTTTAAGGTATCTCTTATCCCCTTTACCTCTAAAATAGGTTTAATTGATACAATTGGATTTGATGGACAAATAATAATTTTCTTAGCCTTTTCAATTTTCTTTAACACACCTTTTACTGGTTCGGCTTTTTTTATTCCATTAAAAATTACATTTTTAACTGGAATATTCGTTTTATATTTTATGAAATATTCTTCAAAATGAATATCTCCACGCGGTGTTATTATATGAGTTTCCACCCATGTATCAGTCATAGGTATAATCTCGCATTTAACTCCTAATCTATCGCATATCTTTTTTGTAGCTTCTGACTTAGAAAATCCTTTTGACATTAAATCTGTTCTAAAGATGTGTGTTGCAGCATCCTTATCTCCAATGTTAAACCAATTAAAACCATAATATTTTTTTAAAATATTTAAACAGGTAAAACTCTCATCTTTAAATCCCCACCCCTTATTCTCATCTACTACATTTGCTACTGTATAAGTTATAATGTCGATATCAGGACAGATTTTTAGCCCAAATAACTCAATATCATCTCCAGTATTGACGATAATTTGAAAATTTTCTTGAGGTAAAATTTCAATTAAACCTCGTATTAACCGTGCTGCACCTATTCCACCCGCTAAGACTAATATTTTTGAATTTTCCAGCATATTATCCACATTAATTTTTTATTTTACATAAAATTTGAGCTAATAAATAGAATCTTTTTAAGTGGTTGGCGAATAGGAGGTTTAATTTCTTTTTTTTTTGGGTAGCCAACAGTAATAAATGCTATGGGATAATAAGTTTTAGGTAGATTTAATATAGATAAGACTATTTCTCTTGTAAATAAAGGCGCTGAATACCAGCAAGAAGCTAATCCATACTTTTGAAATGAAATAAGTAAATATGTAATTGAACTAGCTACACTTAAATTTCCTAAGATAAATTCATTCTTATTACGTTCATTATCTGGATATATATACAATACAGATGAATCCATACATGAAAGGATCAAAAATGGAGAATTTAAGAACTGTTCTCTAGTTAATTTAATTTTTATATCAATTTCTTCTTCTGATTTACTATTTTTCTTAAAGTCTTTCCTCAATTTTTCATTCATTTTATCCACTAGAGTTAATCGTTGTTCCTTATTATCGATAATAATGTAACGCCATGGCTGACAGTTATGTGCTGAAGGGGCCCATTGAGAAATCTCTATACATTCCTCTATTATTCTCTTTTCCACCTCTTTTTTTTCAAAAGAAAATTTATAACTCCTTCTATTTTTTAATGCATTTATAATTTCCATAAAAATTAACTCCTAAAAATATCAAATTTATCTTCTCTTAAAATAGATGTTATAGAAGCATGTTCTTCTATAATATAATCATAACCTCTAATAATCACTACTGGAATTCCTTCATTACTTTCACCCATTACTAACTGTGCAGCGGATACCAAATTATCTGCCTGTCCTATTATTGTTGTTTGTAATTTATACCCATATAAATCCATGCAACCTCGTTTATCTAAAATAGGTTTCATTCCAGCAATACCAATTGCAACTCCTACAGTCCCAACTCTAAAAGGTCTTCCAAAAGAATCTGAAATGATTACTGCTACTTCTCTATTAGATAATTCTTTAAGTTCTTTTCTTATTCTCATAGCATCCTCATCCGGATTTTCTGGAAGTAAAGTAACATTGTCAATCCCCTCAACATTTGATTTATCTATTCCAGCATTAGCACATATAAATCCTTGATGTTTTGTTTCAACTATTAACACATGCTCAACTTTAAGTATTTCTTTCGATTCTTCTAATATTGCCTGAATTAATTCAGGAGATTTTATTGAAATTCCAGCTCTTTCTACCTTAGGTTTCATCCGTTTATATATTTCAATAGCTTTTTTACTAGGTACAATCTCATTTAAGTTTCTAATACGCCCATTACTCTTCGAAATAATTGATTGAGATATAATAATAACATCCTTATCCTTTAAGGACATATAGTTTTTCTTTAGTGATTCTATTATTATTGTCGAAATATTATCTCCTTCTTTTATAAAAGGAATATCTTGAACCCCAATTATCTCAATTTGATTTTTTGATATCATTCTAAATCATTTATTCTTATGAATTTTGATATTTTTTAATTTCTTTATCTGAACTTTTAGAAAATTTTTCAAATTTTACTGGAATTGCACAACATGCAGAATAAAATTTGAATGAAATTCCAGGATAACTTTCTTTTACCCAAATTAAAGTTTTTTTGGAAGGAATTTCAATTCTATTTACTCCTGCTTGAATTGCATATTTCTCAATTTTAAATTTAAATGAACCTCTCGGGCGCATACAACCTAATGAAATTTCTGTATTAGGAAAAATTAATCTAGTTAAAGTTATAATCTTTGCAATATCGATTGGATTTGGTGTGACAAATCTTTCATTTATATCCTCTAAAGATCTGGGAGGAATTAATGCAATTAATACAATTACTGAAGGATTAATAATATTTTGTTTTATAAATTTAATAGATTCAATTTCTTTATGAAGTCTCCCATAAAATAGCCCAATACAAATATGAGGAACTATATTTAAATTATACTTTTTTAAAATTTGAACAGCCTCTTTATAATCTTCTAAATTCTTATTCAAATGATAAATATTTTGGATAATCTCCTCATCCATATTTATATCAAATGATATAATATCAACATTAGAATCTGTCAATTTTTTTGCCGTTTCCTCATTTAACAATCCAGTATGTGTATTTATAATTAAATTAGTCTCATTTTTTACTTTTTTAATCACATCTAAAAAATCCTTTAAAGGGACCGCCCCTTCTTCATCACAACCCCCAGAAATTAAAGCCCCTACACCATTATTTTTTGAGTGATTAAGCAAGAATTTTTCTAATTTATCTGAATTTTGAATTTTTTTCATTCCTTCTAAATATTTTTTATTACAATGTTCACATTCTAAAGCACACTTATTTCCTGTTATACTTATAGCCGGAAATCTTTTACTCGGTGTATATATTTTAAGTTGATTTCCAAAATTTTGAATCGAAATTTCATGAGAAAGATCAAAAAAAGCTTCTAAATCGTTTTCCTTTAATTGTAAAAAATTATAATAATCATCCCATGAGGCATTTCCCACCTTAATTTTATTAAATAATTGCTGGATTTTATTCATATTTGTATAACCATTTATCCGTACTATATTTCTCTTTTATTAATTTTTCTGCTAATTCCAATTCATATTTTGAAAATTTTCCCTTCTCCAATTTTATTCCTAAAGTTGTTTCAAAACCATTAATAAGATAAGAAATAAATTCATTTTCATCAAAATTTTGAATTTGTTCTTCTATACCAATTACTTTAGCATATACTGAAGCCACCATCTTTTTAGTAGGAACATTTTTTGGAGCTTTTAATACAGAGTACATCAACTCAGGATTTATTTTTAATAATATCGTTCCATGTTGTAATAAATATCCACTTCTTCTAACTTGTGCATTTCCGGAGATCTTTTTTCCATCTAAAAAGATCGCAGGGCAATGTATAACTCCTTTATCAGATCCTAATTGATAATTACTAAGAGCTTCAATTATCCCTTGAGTAATAATCTCATATTGTTCTATCATTCTTATAAATCCCTTTTCCTCTAAAAATTTTAATGGACATACAACTGAATAAGTTATTTCTCCTTTAAAATCATGAAAAACCGCACCCCCTCCAGTTATCCTTCTTACTATATTAAATTTTTTCTCTTTAGCAACAGTTATATTAACCTCATCTGAAACACTCTGATGATATCCAATCGTTATTGTAGAAGGATCCCATTTAAATAAACGAATCGTGTTTGGAGTTTTTTTTTCAATACAAGATTGTAATATTGACTCATCTAAAGCCATATTCCAATAACCATCTCTGATTTCTAATGGTAAAAATCTCCAAATATTCATAATATCACTCTTAATGATTAATTTACAAATCTCTCTAGTAATTTATATATTTCTTTTTTCTCAAAGAAATTTATTTCCCGTGGATAATTATAAATTGGTCCTGAAGGCTTAGAAGTATAATAAGGACGATTGCAACCTGGACATCCGGTAGTCCTGAAAGCCTCACTCTCATCAACAAAATTTCTTAATTCTTTCTTATTTAAATTAAAATATATTATATCTCCTTTTTGATTAAATGTAAAATCATCTAATTTCTTGTAATCATTTATGAGTAAATATCTACCTAATTGTATTTTTCTAAAGTGATTTATATCTGGCTGGATCATATTCTCAAATTTTGTTCCTTCAATAGGTGTAAATGCAAATAATCCGGGTAAAATAGACAACTCATGCAATTCTGCAATTAATTTTAATGTTTCTTTCTGAGTTTCACCAAAACCAATTATTATATGAGTGCTTACAAGTTCTTTTCCAAAAACATCCAAGGCATCTCTTAAACTATCAAAATGAGAACGCCAAAAATACGAACCGTTAACTCCTATTCCCTTAATTTTTTCGAAAATTTCTTTTGTTACGCCATCTAATGCTATTCCCACTCTTTGTACTCCACATAACTTTAAATCCTTTAATTCATCTTTAGATATTGGAGGTATTGCCACAGATATTGGTATATTGGTAACTTTTCTAATCCCAGATATAATTTCAATCAAGTCTTGTAAATTCTCGGCATAATTAAGCGTTTGAACACATATTCTCTGAAATTTTTTTAAAGAAGCAGCATATTTTAATTTGGTTAAAAAATCCTTAAAGGGAAAAATTGGCCAATTGATACGTGATAATTTATCATTTGAACTAGTTGCATTTCTTGCTTGAGGACAAAAACCACAATTTGCAATGCATTTTCCTTTCTTGTAAGTCATACTATAAACCGTAGTTGGAGGGGTCTCGAGCTTTATGGAAGTAAATCCTAAAATCGTGGCGCTACCAATAGAAACTCTAATTTTTTCAATCGTCATAGAATATTTTAAAATCAAATAATTATATTAATTTAAAAATAGTATTAAGTAAATGAAAAAAATTATGGAAAAACCTCTGAATATCATCTTTATCGAAAATTTTCATATCTATAAAAAATACACCAAAGTTAAAACTGTAGGTGGCATAGAAACAAATACTTGGGATGTTATCAATTCATTAAGAAATAAGGGCCATAACGTATGGGTTCCGAGTGAGAATAAATCTCCACCAAAATGGGTTCAAAAAAATGAAGTAGATGTAATTTCTAGTTCTACATTTGATCCCTTAACTGCATGGCAATTGTATAAGATGAAAAAAAAACACAATGCTACAGTTATCCAACATGCACATACAACAGTTGAAGATTTAGAAGGCGGATTTTTACCTAATATGAAAATTTGGGCAAAATTAACTCGAATATACCTTAAATATTTATATAACGTGTCACATTTAATAATAACTCCATCAGAATTTTCTAAAAATTCAATAAAGAAGCTAAATTTAAAGAAAAAACCACCAATATATGCAGTTAGTAATGGAGTTAAATTTGAAAAATTTAAAGAAAAAAAGGAATATCGAGAAAATTTTAGAAAATTTTTAAATGAAAGATATAATGTTCCAATTGATGCCAAAATCATTCTAAATGTAGGTTTTACTTGGAGAAGAAAAGGAGTTGATGAATTTTATAAATGCGCAAAAGATTTATTAGATTATTGGTTTGTTTGGGTAGGACCAATAAAAGAAAATTTCTATGTAAAACAAGCTTCTTCGCTGGAAAATTGTATTTTTACAGGATATTATGATAATATTTGTGAGCCTTATTATGGGGCTGATGTTCTTTTATTCCCCTCATATGTAGAAAATCAAGGGATTCCTCTCATGGAAGCTGCAGTTTGTAAATTACCAATTGTAGCCCGTGATATAGAACCATTTAATTGGTTAGTCCATAACGAGTCTTGTTATAAAGCAAATCATCATAGTGAATTTATAACAGGAATTGAAATGATTCTACATGATTCAGCTTTTAGAAATAAAATAATTAAAAATGCTTATATATCAACTGATAAACTGCATAACTTTAAAAAAATTGGCGATAAAATTGAATACTTATACAAAAGAGCAATAAAAATAAAAACTCTCCATCTTAAAAGAATCAGTAATTAATTTTTTTATAAAACCAGTTCCATAAAAATTGCACCTTCCACGGGATTGTATCTATACGGTTTAATATTTTTAAAACCTAATGAACGATAAAGTGCTATTGCCTCTATCATTGAAGGAATTGTATCAAGTCGCATATAATTATAACTCATATTTTGAGCTTTTTCAATAATTTTTATCATTAATCTTCTGCCTATTCCTCTTTTTCGAAATTCTGGTCGTACATATAATCTTTTCATTTCACACATACCTTTAGTAATCTTTCTTAATGCCGCACATCCAACTATCTGCTTTTTTTCTTTAGCTAGAAGCAAGCAACCATTCGGTAAAGTATATTCTCCTGGAAGTGCTGCTAATTCTCTCTCAAAATCTTGAAATTCTAAATTAAAATCTAACCATGATGCATATTCTTTAAAAAGCTCTCTTATAATATTTAGATCTTCTTCAGTTTTTACAGAAGAAATTTTAACCATGATTAATTATTAGTATAATTTATTTTAAGAAGTTAAAAATTAGCTTTTATAAAAATCTAATTATGAAAGAAAGAAGAACTAATAAAAATAAAAAACGAAAATTGAGCATTTCAAAAAATAATTCCATATATATTCTAAATCTATGCCCTTTTCTGTAGATATTATGATAATCTTTAAAAGTAGTGATTATAATATCTATCATAATGTCTCTCTTAATGAATAAAGTACAAAATGCATTGTTATTTGTATTACTCTTAGTAGTAGTACTCTCATTAGTACTCTAATTCGAGAGAGAACGAACCTGAGCCTTTTTTTAAATCTAATTTCCTTGGATTTGTTCTTTCTTAATCTCCAGCAAATATTTTTAGAATTAAAGCTCAAAGGTTCGAAAAAGCATTGAAAAAAAGAATTCATAAAATTGAAAAAATATAGAAAATTTAATTAGAAGTAATAGAATGGAATAAAAGGAATTATGCGTGATTATAATCCCAATATAATAGAAAAGAAATGGCAAAAGAAATGGGAAGAAAAAAAAATTTTTGAAGTAAAAAAGGATTCAAAAAAGAAAAAATATTATGTACTCGAAATGTATCCTTATCCCTCTGGAGAACTTCACATAGGTCATCTACGTAATTATTCTATCGGTGATGCTTTTGCTAGATACAAACGAATGTGTGGATTCCATATGCTTTATCCTATGGGATATGATTCTTTTGGACTACCCGCAGAAAACGCCGCAATTGACGAGGGGGTTAATCCAGAGGAATGGACAAATTTAAACATCGATACTATGAGAAATCAACAAAAACGAATAGGATTATCTTATGATTGGACTCGCGATATTCACAGTCACGACCCGAATTATTTCAAATGGGACCAGTGGTTTTTTCTGAAAATGTTAGAAAAAGATCTAGCTTATAGGGAAAATAGTTATATTAATTGGTGCCCTCAATGTGCAACGGTGTTGGCTAACGAACAAGTTCAAGGTGGTCAATGTTGGCGCTGTAATACAGAAGTAGAACAAAGATTCTTGACCCAATGGTTTTTAAAAATAAGATCTTATGCCGAAGAATTGTTAAATGGCTTAAATGATGTTGATTGGCCCGAAAAAGTTAAAGTCATGCAAAGAAATTGGATCGGGAGGTCGGAGGGATCGATAATTAAATTCCCAATTGTGGGAGAAGAAAAGACCATTGACATATTTACAACTAGAGCTGATACACTTTTTGGAGTAACTTTTATGGTTTTTGCTCCAGAACATCCTTGGATTCACGAATGGGTTAAAGGAACTGAATATGAAAAGGATTTTGAAATTTTTTATACCGATGTTAAAAAACAGAATAAATTTGAAAGAACAGATGTTGAGGTTGAAAAAAAAGGGATGTTTATCGGTAAATACGCGTACAATCCAATGACAAAAGAAAAAATTCCTATTTATATTGGAAATTTTGTCATTTATGAATACGGTGCAGGTGCTGTTATGGCGGTTCCTGCTCACGACCAGCGTGATTTTGAATTTGCAAAAAAGTATAATATCACGATTAAAATTGTCATTCAACCACCTGATTATGAATTAAATGCGGATAAAATGATAAGAGCTTATGTGGCAGATGGTATCCTAGTAAATTCAGAAGAATTTGACGGGATGGATAATCGAACTGCAAATAATGCGATAGCAAAAAAGTTAGAGAAAATAGGGATGGGTCAAGCAACTATTAATTATAAGTTAAGGGATTGGTTAATTTCCCGTCAAAGATATTGGGGTTGCCCAATACCAATAATATATTGCGATGATTGTGGAATTGCGCCTATTTCTTATGAGGATTTGCCATTAGAATTACCAAAAGATGTTAAATTCACTGGAAAAGGAAACCCTTTAGAAACCTCTGAAAATTTCATTAATTGCCAATGTCCAAAATGTGGTAAACCAGGGAGGCGTGAGACTGATACAATGGACACTTTCATTGACAGTGCATGGTATTTCTTCAGATTCTGTGATCCTCATGCAAAAAACTTACCATACAGAAAGGAAATTGTTAATTATTGGGGAAATGTTGATCAATATATTGGCGGAATTGAACATGCAATAATGCATCTTCTTTATGCAAGATTTTTTACAAAAGTAGCGCGTGATCTTGGGCTACATTCACATGATGAACCCTTTCAACGATTATTAACACAGGGTATGATCAACAAAGCACATCCATATTGCCCAAAATGTAATTCCTTTGCGATGAAAGCAGAAATGCATGATGAGAGATGTAAACGATGTGGAACGGAATATATTCTAAAAAGCGCTAAGATGAGCAAATCTCTAGGAAATACCGTAGATCCAATTGGAATTATGAATGAATATGGGGCAGATGCAACTAGATTTTTCATATTATTCGGAGCAAGTCCAGAGAAAGGATTGGAATGGTCTGATCAAGGAGTTGGATTTGCATATAAATTTGTCTCTGGTTTATGGGTACTTTTTACAGAGTCTGCCGAAAAAATAAGAAACAAAAGGAATATAAATGATACTTTTATAGAATACAAATTAAATAAACTCATAAAAATTGCTACAGAATACATGAATAATCTTGCATTACGTGATGCGATAAATGAAATTGTTCAATTTATTCCATATTTTAAAGGATATAAGAAAAATGGTATTATTGAAGATCTATATAAAGAATGTCAAGAAAAATTGCTACTGATCTTACATCCATTTATACCACACATAACAGAAGAATTATGGGAAATGCTTGGTCATAAAGATTTCTTAAGTATATCTACTTGGCCATCCTATAACAAAAATCTACTAACAGATGAAAACGATTTTAAATGGAATTTACTGAACAACACAATAGATGATATAAAAAATATAATACAAATTTTAAAGGGTCATAAAATTTCTTTGATTAAAATTGTAATTGCAGCCGAATGGAAATACAAATTGTTTTCAATATTAATACCATTGATTGAAAAATCTAAAGATCAAGGAGAAATTATGAAATTAGTTATGCAGGACGCTGAATTGAAAAAATTTGGGAAACAAATAAATCAAATCACCAATAATATTTTGCAAAATCTTGGGACATATTCAAAAATAGTCTTAACATCAAAAAATGAAATGGACTTTTTTAATGAAATAAAACCAACTTTTCAGGATAAGTTTGGGGTTAATATTGAAATATTTTTAGAAGATCAAATTGATCATAAAAAAGCTAAACAAGCATTACCTGGGAAACCCGTTCTAATTTTAGAGTAACAGAGAAAAAAATAAAAATAAAAGCTCGAAAAAATATATTTTAATTAATATAATAAGAAATTAATGGTGCTGAAAAATATCCAAACAATCCCCAGATTATTCAAATTTAATTTATTTTATTAATATCGGATGTTATGAAAGCTCCTATTTTTCATGGAAACAAAAAAATTTACCAAAATCTTTTTTTTTTGAAAGCTTTCTCGCTAGAAATGCACCTAAAGAATCCAGATATTATCATATAAACAAAGCTGACTCTAAAGTTGTATTTATAAAAAAAAAAGATGTAGTCTTTGTAATTGGTGCCGATAAATCCGTTCAATTTCAGTTAATTGAGGCGATTTTGGATTATATTTCTGATGAATTTATTGAAATCTATGGAGAATCTTTTTTAAATTCATATGATGCAATTTATGATGATTTTTTTAAAGGTTTTAACTCAGTAGTGGAGAAAGCTATAAAAAATGTACCGAGTAAAAATGGAAAATTTGTAGATGCATTTTGTAAATATTGTAAAAAAACTCTTAAGATATATGTAAAGAATAGTTTAATCGAGAATTCAACTAAAAAATTGGTTCCTTTAGTTTTTAATCATCATGACCATGCTCTATTACTCTATATTGATACAAATTTTATTGTAAGAAGTGTTGAAATAATTTCAATCTCGGGTTAATAAAGCTTGTTTTATATCGTTTTAATATTAATTTTCTATAATTATTTATATCCAATTAACAAATTTTAGTATATACTGAATATATGAAAAATTGGGAAATTTTTAATAATAGATGACAATTTACTCACTTCAAGTTATAACGACCACTGGTTATCCCTATTATAATCTAGAAATAGAACCTCAACCTGAAGGAGTTCCTCTTTTTCTAAGATTTTTCGATTTTTCAACTCAAGAATTTAACCATGAGAATGAATTCAATCCAATCGAATGTTTTGAATTGACTTCTGGATTTGTTTCAGCTATTTTTGAATTTGCTAGACTTCTAGATAAAAACCTAAAAGTATTGGAATTTATTCCCTTACGCAAAAATATAAAAGGTAGCAAAAAATCCCAAGAAAAGCAAATAAAAAAACACAGTGGCAATGTTTTAATAACATGTCAAACAGAAACCTATCTAAATAATAAGGCTGTAAAACAAAAAATTCAAATGATATTTGATTGGGTAATTCAAAATAAAATCCCTCTTGGTCCAGAAAAAAAAATAAATCCTGAAGAAAAAGAAAGAATTATGCGAATACTCACAGATGCAAAAGCAAAATAACAAATTGAAGCAAAAAAAAATGAATTAAAAAAGATTTTTAATGATTTTTTAAATGAAATGAAGGTTTATGGACTTGAAGGACTATGTGTTACATCATTTGATTTATCCCCTATAATTTCTTTTGGTATTGATTTTAAATCTGTTGAAGCCCTCCTAAGAAATTTAGGAGATATTCCTGATGTAGAGACTTTACAATGGAAATATCGAGAGTCAACAATTGAAGATCTAAGGAAATGGGTCTATATAATCAATTCTGGAGTAGGACCTTCTGAAGAATCTATTTTTATGCCATATTATTATATTCTTTTCGCTAGTCCTGAGAGCTTTCTTGGAGAATCCCCGGGTATTTTAGCTTCTAAAATTAATCTTATTTTAGGCTAAGAAAAAATATATCTTGAATCATATACCTGATATATTTGAAAGAGATTCAGACTATCGTAATTAGGCTCTTTTTTACTTATAACACCAAATATGTCATTCATATAAAAGAATAAATCTTTTGAATTAAAAATTAATTAGAATAAAAAATGTTTTAAGATCTCTGAATAAATGACAATATTATTAAGATATACTATTATAGCTCTGAAATAAATTAATAAATAAAATCAATTCGATATATTAGGTAATTAAATTTATTAGAAAATGCTCTTTTTTTAAAACATAATTAAGTATCTTGCTACAAAAGTAGATTTTTATGCCAATCAAAATTATTATAACAGAAAATTTTGAACACATGAGCGAAATTGCATCCATAATTATTAAAGATAATATCATCCAAACGTTACAGAAGAAAAAAGAATTCGTTATTGGATTAGCAACAGGAAATTCGCCTACTGGTCTTTATAAACATTTAGCGAGAATGGCTAACGCTGGTGAATTTGATAGTAGTCGGATCCACAGTTTCAACCTTGATGAATATATTGGCCTTCCAGGTGAAAATGTTCAACAACGCACGATACATCCGGAGAGCTACTGTTATTTTATGATTCAAGAATTTTTTGGACATCTTGTCAATAAATTCATAGAAACAACTGTTCCTTATGGGTGCTTAATCGATCAAGACCATCTCATACAAGAATTGGAAGGTCATCCAGATGATTGGCGTGAATTGGGCACAGATGCTGGTAAATCAATTAATATCATAGATAATAAATTTTCAGAATATCTAGCTTGGATCCGTAAAACAATCTTGGATGGATATGCCCAAAAAATTAAGGATATTGGAGGTATTGATTTGCAAATTATAGGAGTTGGTGGACGTGGCCATGTAGCTTTCCATGAATCGGGAATTCCTTTTGATGGTAGTAATATCATGTTAGTTAAACTTGACGATAACACGATAAAAAATGCCGTTATCGATGGACATTTTCCCTCAGAAAAAGATAGCCCACATTATGCTATTAGCATGGGTGCAGAATTAGTTTATAAAGCGAAAACAGTAGTCCTGCTAGCTACTGGCGAACGAAAAGAAAAGGCAGTTGCCGAATCACTATTAGTTGATCCTACACCAAATATTCCCATTTCCTATGGTCAGAAATACTCTGAAAAGGGTGGTAATCTAATTTATGTATTGGATAAAATTGCTGGTCGAGAGTTGCTCGCTAATAAAATGATACTTGAACAAAAAGGTATAGAAATTAATATTTTACAAAAAACCAGTAATTGATTATCTCGTTTTTGTATATACTGTTTTACTATGAAATATAAAATTATTTCTTACAGTGTTAAAGTTACTAATTTATTTAATGAACTGTAACAGTCTTACTTAAGTTCAATGGCTTATCTGGGTCGAGTCCATGGAAAATTGCTGTATAATATGCAAGCAACTGTAATGCTGGAATAAAGGTAATTGGACTAAATATACTATGGTATATATCGGCTGGTTGAGGTATATCAATTGTCATATCACTATGTACTCTGATTTTTTTATCACTTTCTACAACAATGGAGATAATTTTGCCCCCTCTTGATTTAAATTCCATTAAATTTCCGATTAATCTAACATAAGTCTCATCTGGCGGTGCGATAAAAACGATCGGGTATCCTTTTCGTACCAATGCAATGGGACCATGTTTTGCTGAAGCTGCAGAATATCCTTCAATGAATCTACAAGCTACTTCTTTTAACTTTAATCCACCTTCTTTAGCTGTACCAATTGATATCCCACGAGCTAAAAAAAAATAACTCGAATGTTTCTCTAAATCTTTTACAATTTTTCTAATTAAATTAATATTATTACTCAAAAAATTCTCAATTATTTGAGGTGTTGATTTTAAAGCCTTGTAATAGTTTTGTATTTCACTTTCTGGTTCTATTTTTCTCAATTTTGCAATCTCCAACGCGATTAATGCAAGTGTAAGTACTTGACAAGAGTAAGTTTTTGTAGCAGCGACTCCAATTTCAGGACCAGCTTGTGTAATTATAAAGTGATCTGAATATCTTGTAATTGATGATCCTACAGCATTAGTTATCGATAAAATTTTTAAATTTTGTGCTTTTTTGGCCCAGCGAATAGCCTCAATTGTATCTATTGTCTCACCTGATTGTGAAACTGCAATTATTACTGAATTATCCCTTAAAAAATTTGTTAATTGACCTTTTAACTCAGAACACTCAATTGCCTGAATATATTTACCTAAAAATTTGGAAATAATAAATTTTCCAGCTAAGGAAGCAAATAGTGAGGTTCCAGCACCAGTAATATAAATATCATTGGCAGACAAAATTATTTGGGCAAATATTTTAATATCTTCATTTGAAATCTTCAATGTTCGTTTCAAAGCTTCAGGCTGTTCATATATCTCTTTTAACATAAAATGTTTATATCCTCCCTTTTCTGCTGCATTAATACTCCACTCAATTTGTTGAGATTTCTTCTCAATTATCTCTGAAGTATTCATATCAAAAAATTCTACCTCTCCTGCTTTTAAAATCGCCATCTCACAATCCTCCAAAATGTAATATGTTTTTGTTAATGGCAGAAAAGCTGGAAAATCTGATGCACAATAGGTCGCTACTCCGGGTTCAATCCCAATTATAATCGGAGATTCTTTTCTTACAGCAATAATAGTATCTGGGACATATAAGCTTAGAATGGCTAATCCATATGACCCTTTAAGGATTTTTAAAGCTTCAATAATTGAATCCTTAAAGTCTAACCCTTCCTTCATTTTCTCTTCAATTAAATGTGGAATAATCTCTGTATCTGTGTCAGATTTAAAATTATGCCCCCTTTGAATGAGTTCTTCTTTTAGAGTCATAAAATTTTCAATAATTCCATTATGAACAACCGTAATGTTATTAGAACAATTTGTATGTGGATGACTATTAATTTTTGTAGGAGCGCCGTGTGTTGCCCATCTAGTATGTGCAATTGCAATTTTACCGGGAAAATCATCTAATTTTAGCTTTTTATGAACCTCATCGATTTTTCCTGCATCTTTCTTTATAAATAATTTTCCATCATGTTGTGAAACTATTCCAACGGAATCGTATCCTCGATATTCTAATCGTTTTATTCCTTCAAGTGCTATTTTACCAATGGGTATATCTTGATTTGTTATAACTCCAAAAATTCCGCACATAACTTCTAAACCAATTTTAAATTAGATTAAAGTCAGTAAAGTTCTAAAGAAAATAAATTTATTTATATATATATGAGCTTTAAAAAATTACCAATTACAAGTCATATTGGATTGATGTATCCAAGACAAACAATTTTACTAACTACTTACCCTGTAAATATTATCCCTCTTGCTTGGACTCTTATTTTAAGTAGAAATCCTCCTATTGTAGGAATTTCCGTGTCACCCTCAAGATTCTCTCATAATTTAATTAAAGATCAAGGAGAATTCACAATAAATGTTCCTACAAGGGAAATATTAAAAAAAGTAATGTATTGTGGTCAAACATCAGGTAA
Organism: Promethearchaeota archaeon; assembly: GCA_019058015.1. Lineage (GTDB taxonomy): Archaea > Asgardarchaeota > Lokiarchaeia > Sigyniarchaeales > SOKP01 > 6H3-1. The sequence continues at coordinate 27,531 of JAHLWH010000134.1, forward strand.
AAAAGTAAATAAGTTTAAAGAAACTGGCTTAACACCATTAGATGGAATAAACGTGAAGTGTCCTCGAATAAAAGAATGTATTAGCCACATAGAATGCAGACTGATCGATAGTAAGGTCTATGGGGATCACACTTTATTCATTGGTAAAGTTGTAACATGTCTAGGAAATGAGGATTTTTTAAAAAATAATAGAATAGATATTAAAAAAGTAGAAATACCTTATCATTTGACTGGTAGGAATTTTACTTTTAATCAGAAAAAAATTTATTATGTTTAAACAAATTGAGATCCATTATATTGGAGAAGACATAGAAAATATACAATCTTTTTCATAAAATAAAAATATGGGAAGCAAGTATCGTTTGCTCCAAATGATTTCAAAATGTAGAAAATCATTTAAATCTTAAAGAGCGTTAATTTCAGCATATTTATATTTATTGAAAATCTTACGAATTTGTTCAAATAATTCTAAAACATCGGTACTGGAGATCATTTTTTTTTGTTTAGTATTTTGAATATTGTCTGAAATTAATTTTAACTCGGGATAAATTTTAATGCGATCCGAAAGATTATTTTGCTCAATATCAAGTGAAAGTTTTTCAACACCACCAAACTTATAATTTAATCGATATACAAGTTGATCAACAATATAGTCAATAATCTCTAAACAAATGAAATAACAGCTGGAATAATCCCCAGAACGAAAACAATTTCGAGTAAAATTGAGTCGAAAATTGAGGTCTTTAATTTTGATTGCCTTATTGGTTCTTTTAATATTGATTTTATTTTGTCTCTTATCCTTCAATAAAATCATATCGATATTCTTTTCCTTCTTTCTTACTTTTGATGATTTTCTTGAGATATGAGTCTCTTTTACCCAAGGAACTTGTAAAAGAAAGGGATTTTTAATAGAGGGCGTTCTAATTATACATTGCCCCTTTTCTAATAAAGAGAGATACATATACTTCTCTTCGGGTAAATTTAATAATTCAGCGAAATTTTTTTTCTTAAAATGTGTTTCAAAACCTATAACCAAACCCGAATTAGCCAAAATATTTTCACTGATATCGGGTCTTGTGGCAATAGCCATTAAACTCTCACCCGTACCTCTCTGGAGCAATGCAATATCTTCAAGATATGTGCTAATTTTATCATTCTGAGAACTTTCCTTAGGCATAAAGTATGTTGCATCGTCAACAATTGTTAGATGCTTTAACCTATTAAATATGCCGGCAGAAACATTATAATCCCAGATATTCTTTAAAACTAACATTAAAAAGAAATAAATATCTTCTTTATCTCCTCCAAGTCTAATGATTGAGTTCAAATTCAAAATACAATTATTATTTAAAATTTTACTGATTGGTATTGAATTTTTATTATTAAACACTTTTTTCAAAGGCCCTTCCGAAAATCTCCGAATTCTGTTTTTTATACTAATTAAAGTTTGCGCTAATTGTGGAATTTCATGTTTATGATTCTTAAAATATACATTACAAATTTCATAAAAGTTTTGCCAATTTTTTGAACCTTTACCTCTACATACTTCTATTAAAACATCTACAAGAACTTTCTCCATTTGAGGGGAAAATTCACTTGAAGAATCAATTAATCTGGTATTTTTAAACATTTCAAATATTCTTTCAGCATGAATTAAGGGACCAACTGTTCCAGGATTAAAAATATCAATAGAAAAATTCTCACCAGGAGAATATATTTCAAGATCTTTAAAATAATTCTTAAAAAAGTCAAAATCATTCTTTATTTGAATGATTAAAAAATTAACATTAAATTTTCTAATAAAATTAAATAAAAAGTTTTTAACAAAATTTGTCTTTCCTGCTCCCGTTAACCCGCTAATGAAAACATGTCTATGCAGATCATCTTCGCTTAGAAAAATATTATGCTTTTTTTTATATTTAGGTCTTTTTAACAAAAAAGATTCTTTTACAACTAGGGATTTACCAATTTTAATCGTTCCACTTTTAGAATCTTTCCTAGAAGGTGCGTCTAAATCGATTAATTCTCTCTTTTTTTCAATACTTATAGTTTCATATAGCTTATTTCTTTTGACACTATAATCTCTTTGGATTTTCCCCCATTCTTTATATTTAGTCATATGCTCTATTTTTCATATTTTTTTAATCGCTAATTAGCCTTAATCTATCTTTCTTTTACATTATCCCTTTACTTAAATTATTTATAAAGTCCTTGAATTTTCTTTTTGATTATTTAATACAAAATAAATCATCACTGCGATTGAAATAAAGAACTTAATTAAAAATTCTCAAATAAGTTTTGAAATTGTTATTTCTTTTTTTCTATTAGAAACAAGAATCTCTTTTTTTATACTTAAATAAATTTTTTGCTTTGATTTCTAACATTATTCTACTCATTTCTATCTTTACAAATGCAAGGAGAACAATCCAGCTTTAATTAAATCTATTCAAAGATTAAGGTATAATATTTATTTACTAACTTCATTTGCGGCTTTTAAAATTTCATAAAACGAATCAATATTGAGTGATGCGCCGCCAACTAATCCACCATCGATATTAGGCTGATTAAATAGATTTCTCGCATTATTTGGTTTTATAGAGCCGCCATATTGGATCCTAACTTTTTCTGCAGTATCTGAATCATAAGTTTTATTTATATGTCCCCGAATAAATTTATGAACTTCTTCTGCTTGTTCAGCTGTTGCTGTCTTTCCGGTTCCAATTGCCCAAACAGGTTCATACGCAATGATCATTTTTATAATTTCTCCCTTTGATAAATCCTTAAATGTATTTTTCAATTGATAATCGATTATCTCTTCCGTCTTTCCTTGTTCCCTTTCTTCAAGATGTTCCCCAATACATACAATTGGATTCAATCCAATAAAAAGCGCCTTTTTTAACTTTTTATTTATCAATTCATATGTTTCTCCAAAAATATTCCTTCTTTCACTATGTCCCAATATAACATAATTACAACCGACATCTTTAAGAAATATTGGTGAGATATCTCCCGTAAATGCACCCTTATCTTCAAAATACATATTTTGCCCAGATAAATTAATATTTGTGCCTTTAATTATTTTTGAGACTTCATACAAAACAGTAAAAGGCGGCGCAATTACTATATCAACATTATTTAAATCCTTAACCATGGGAATTAATTTCTCAACAAATTCCTGGGCTTCTTGTGGACTTCCCAAATTCATTTTCCAATTCCCTCCAATGATTTGCTTTCGCATAATTCTAAACTCCTAATTCTTTTAGTTCAATATTATTTAGGTTTTTATATTAAAAAAATTTCTATACTTTTTACTTAATTTTTATCTTACAATTATCCCTAATAAACTCACTTATTCAAATATATTTAATTTTAATAGGTTATTTTAAAATAGAAACAAAAATTGAAATAGAAAAAGGTTTTTTTAATTTTAATTAATTTTTTTAATTACAATCTTAATATTATAAGATAATAACTTAAATTGATAAGCTAATTTTCAATTTTTTCATTAATTTTTTTATTAGTTAATAAAATTGGTTAAAAATGAAATATAGAAAAATGGGATCTCTTGATTGGGAGGTATCTATTCTTGGATTTGGGGCTATGCGATTACCGATAGATAAACAATCTAAGATCATTGAAGAAGAATCAATAAAAATGATTCGTTATGCTATTGATAATGGAGTAAATTACGTTGATACGGCGTATCCTTACCATGATGGTGAAAGCGAAGTCCTAGTGGGAAAAACATTAAAGGATGGTTATCGGGAGAAAATTCATCTCGCTACAAAATTACCAATGTGGTTAGTTAAAAAAACAGAAGATTTTGACTTTTTTCTTAAACAACAAATTGAACGATTACAAACAAATCCTGATATCTATCTGTTCCACGGTTTAACTAAAGAACGATTCCAAAAAATTAAAAACTTTAATTTAATCGAAAAGATGGAAAAAGCAAAAGCTAAAGGTTTAATTAAGTATATAGGATTTTCATTTCATGATACTTTTGACGTGTTTAAAGAGATAATTGATTACTATCAATGGGATTGTTGTCAGATCCAACACAATTATCTTGATATTGAATTTCAAGCAGGTACTAAAGGATTAAAATATGCTGCCAGTAAAAATATTGCAGTAATAATTATGGAACCGATTCATGGCGGAAAGTTAGCCATTCCCGAGCACAAATTAGATACAAAACCAGAAATCAAGAAAATTCTTGAAAAATCAAAAATTAAAAGAACTATGCCTGATTGGGCCTTACAATTCCTTTGGAACCAACCCGAAGTCTCAGTCGTATTAAGTGGAATGAGCACTATGCAACATGTTGTAGAAAATATAGAATCTGCAAATAATTCAGGAATTAATACACTAACTGAAGATGAATTACAAACTATTTCCGAATTGCGTGATACATATAGTAAATATATAGTTGTACCGTGCACGAGCTGCGGATATTGCTTGCCATGTCCAAATGGAGTCGCTATCCCAGGAGTTCTTAGACTCCTAAATGAACTTGCGTATTGGGGTGAAAGAGGAAAACCTAGAATTGCCTTTTTTTATAATGGAATGGTAAAAACACAAGAGGATTTGGAAAAAAAGAAGTCTCAAGGTGACGAAATTGAAGGAGCCGCCAGTTTATGTATTCAATGCGGCGAATGTCTCGATAAATGCCCACAACAAATAGAGATTCCTTCTATTCTTGAGAAAGTTAATGCCATATTTGAGGAAGGTAAAAAATTTTCAGATGTTTTTGACTAATTTGATTTGTTATTAATTTTAAAAATGAAGATCAAATCAAATCATTAGTAGAATGAAAAATAAATCAAGTAGCACTAGTTTTAGCTTCAAGTAAAAATTGGTCTATAGAACTTTATTATAGAATATTTCTTATTTCATGACCATGGAAAATACTTTGGTACTATTATGAGTAAATCAAAATCAATAAATATAGGTAAATCAATGGACATTATCTTCATTATTTCCTCTATTATTTTCAACATTTCAGTGAGTATTTTGTACATTGCAACAAAATTTAGCAACATGGAACTCTTGCAGGTCAGTGGTATTATTGTCATTTTTCTGATAATTCCTTTTACTATCACATAATTAGGATATATGAAGGAGAAAGAGGAAAAAAAGATAATAATATCTCTAGTAATTATTCTATTCTATCTCTTTTTGGAAATATTATTAGATTATATCCTCATAATTCCATTCAGAGATATACTAGCACTTCACATCCCCTACATTATAGTCTTTTATGCCGCTGACTTCTGCATGATAGGTGTTTCTTTCAATAAAAACAAGAAAATGGGATATGTCGTGATAGCAACATTCTTGATATTGCTAGGATGTCTGATTTACAGGTATATGGGTTAAATTCTCCGAAAATTAATTTTATTTATTTTTTATTTTTGATTGAATTAATTCTCAAATTTTAATTTAAATAATTTTTAAACCCTTTATTAAACATTATTTTATTAATTCTCTGACCTCCCTATAAACTCCTATTCCTTTCATGGTTGGCTCCCTTTTTCCTCGATTTTGGTATTCCTATCCATTTTGGGGTCTTATCCATATATTCACGATATTCATTCCCATACTTTTCAAGGCACCATTTTTCTTCGGAAGGTATCCAAATGTGCATTAGGATTAAAAATACTATTCCGCACAACAGAAAAATCCAGGAAACACAAGCTATGCCTATACCGATGAATATCAAGAAAATACCAAAGTTCATAGGATGCCTTGAAATACGATACACACCTTTGGTAACCGGTTTATCCAATGGAGTAGTAGCAAAAGCTCCGTTCGCTATGACGAGAAAAATTATACACAACCAATAGACAATGAATCCGGCATAGAACCAAGCTGTATCTAGATTCAACGGCAAGAAAATACTATAAAATATTATAAATAATATTAAGAAAGCTTCGATTTTTGAAACTCTTTTCTCTTTTTCAGTATGTCGGGCTAATTCTTCCTTAGACTCATATGTCTCTCTTCTCTTAAGAATAATATTACTAATAATACTTATTAAGATCTGGGGAACGATAAAAATCCAAGCGTTACATAAACCTAACTCAAAAGCTGGTATAAGTGACATGATTTCACACCTTATGGTTCACTTTCACTCTTTGATTTTTTATTCATTTTCTCATTCCTTCATTCATCCTAGAAATCGTCTGCTTCACTTCTATAAAATTTGTCGCCGTAAACTTGCTGGAATGTCGCAGACTTCCTTAACGGTTTTACCATTAATACACCGTAACTTCTATTTAGTACCATATATCCTCTGGATTGGTATGCTTGAAATATTTTGTTGTCAAGGACCACTCTGTCGATTACTATAGTTTGCGCTTTCTTTTCCACTTCGTCAATCAATTTGTTTGCTTCGTCGATTGTAGGCGAGATGATTTCTTGCACTAGAATCGTTTCTTTTCGTTCTTTAAGAAATACATATCCCATCTTAGTAATAATCGACGTTTCTGGTTGTATATCCCCACTTTTTTCAAGCATCTTAAAGTATCCTTTGTCTCTAACCACGAAGCCAGTTTTTTTGGCAGAACATTGGTTGTAGATTTCCAAAATTTTCTCCCAATCTAGCCTCTTTTTTCCATTTTCGGCTGTTTTAGATTCATTGGTTTTTTGAAGTATTTTATAAGCGCTTGGGAATTCTATGGCGATTTTATAGCCTAGTTTTTGATAGTAGGCAAACGCTATGAGGTATTTGCTGGTATTTAAGAAAGAAAATCTGTAACCTTGTTCTTGGAAGTATTGGTGGGCTCTTTGTATGAGGGTCGTAGAGATCCCCTTTCTCGCATGGTTTGGGAGGGTGGCTACTCCATGTATTCCTCCAGCGAGTTCTATTGATCCGTCTAGGGTTCTTGTGGCTAGATCCATCACTCCGACGAAACCGACTACTTGGTTGTTTTCTACCGCACAGTAGCCTACTGGACTGTCTTTTAACCGAGGATCGATTTTAATGATTTTTTCACGTTTTTGAGGGTTAAAAGGCCAGGAAAATGCTTGATCCATTAGTGGAACAAACTCGTTTTTTAATCGTAGTTCTTTGTAGGTAATAATGTGCATCCCAATACCACTCATTTGGTTGAATTTAAGCTAAATCTGAGAATTCTAATGTGTTTAATAAGTATATCACTATTAAAATTTCCGTATTTATTTTTTATTTTTGATTGAATTAATTCTCAAATTTTAATTTAAATAATTTTTAAATCCTTTATTCAAACATTTTTTTATTGAATTACGTACTTCTCTAAATCCACTTAATTCTTTCATTGAAGGATCCCCAATATCTCCCCAATCACCTGCGAATTCTCTCAGTGTATAAATTTCCTTTCTCATAGATTCATCGAACCTTTTTATCTCTTCCTTGTGTTTCTCTGTTAAGGTCAAAATCAAATCAGCTTTCTTAAATATCGACGTTTTAAATCTAATCTAATTACAACTAAAAAGATTTAATAATAAATTTAATTTAATTTTGTAAAAAATCTATGATAATCTTATTTATTTCGGGAGCTCTTGATAATGTCATAAAATGTCCTGCTTTTTCAATAATATTTAAGGTACTATTTGGAATTCTTTTATGCATCTCAATAATAGATGATTTGGGAGTCAATCTATCGTGAGAAGCTGCAAGTAATAAGGTTTTATTTTTAATTTCACTCAATCTTTCTAATGTATTATGTTTGGCAATGGCATGTGCTCGATTTTCAATATCTTGAGGAGTTGGTGGATCTATCGTACTTTCTCTTATAAGCTCCTCTACTGACCAAATTCCATGAAATTTTTTCTTAGGATTAGCTTCCATTTGTTTTCTAAATTCTTTATAATATAATACTCGAGCTTTTTGCCAAAACTCTTTCACTGGATCTTCTTTAAGTCGTTTCAAACCTTCAATATAGGATTCTTTAAGCATTTTGGCTCCTTGTTCATCTGGCATACCTGGATTAGTAGTAATTAGCACTAATTTATCTACACATTCAGGATAATTTAATACAAAATGCTGAGCAATCATCCCACCCAAAGATCTTCCAATTAAATGAACCTTTTTGATATGAAGATAATCCATTAAACCTTTTATATCATCTGCAAACATCCCCATAGTATAAGGTTTATTTGGGCGATCGGATTTACCAGAACCACGAATATCAAATGTGATTACTTTAAATTTTTTGCTTAGCGCCCCCACTTGTGAGTTCCAAATCTCTTTTTTTGCACCAAACCCATGAATTAAGATTATAGGAATAATTTTCTCTCTGCCGTAAATTTCATAACAAAGCTTTATTCCATTAATATCTGCAAAACTCATAATATTAAATATTTACTTTTAATAATAATAACTTTAATGAATGGTGGAAATGCACAATTAAATATCAAATAATATTAAAATTTTTTTTAACCCTTTTTCTAAACATGTTTTAATTTCATTTCTTGCCTGCCTAAAGCCGGCCAATTCCTTCATCGACGGGTCTCCAATATCTCCCGTCTCCTCAGCAATTTCTTTTAATGTTAGAATCTCCTTACCTTTAGATTCATCAAAATTTTTAATTTCTTCTTTATGCTGCTCAGTTAAAGTTAAAATCAAATCAGATCTTTTAATTAAATCTCGGTGTTTCTTTAAATCGATAGATAAATAATTTTCAGGCAAATTTATTCCAATCTCTTCCATCACCAATCTAGCATCCAATGAGGTGAGCATCCCATCCCTTGCATGAGACGATATTCCCCCTGAAAAGACTTTAACTCCTTGAATGTCATTATCTGCCAAAAATCTTTTCAAAAAACCTACTACCATCGGGCTTCTAGCGGTATTAACGCTACAAACGACCAATATCGACTTATAAGGAAATTGCTTCTCTCTACTACTCATTTCTTGTACAATCTAAAAGAAGTTAAAATTTAAAAGAAAAAATATGAAATAATTAGACGGCATTATATCTTTCTAACAGTGTTTGTGGACGTGCTCTATGAAGTTTTAAGTTAAGATCGTCATATTTATAGCCCATTGCAAGTGCTAATAATTCTGTTAGGTAGAGAATAGGTATGTTATATTCCTTTTCGAATAACTTTTTCAAATTTCTCTGAGAGTTGTCCATTTGTTGATAACAGGCAGGACATATTACTACGAAGCACTTAGCACCAGCCTGAATAGCGCTATCAAATTTTTGCTTTAATATTTGCATTGCTGGCTCTTCTTCAGTATTTCCAACACCCGCTCCGCAACATAAAACTTCTTCATCGTAATCAACTGCAGTTGCACCAGTTGCCTCAACTAATTCACGTAAACACTTGGGTTCCATAGGATCGTCCCATTGCATAATATGAGATGGTCTAGCGTAATGGCATCCCGTATGGCAAGCGACTTTAAGGCCAGTGAAAGGTGTCGTTATAGCTTCTTTAATCTTTTCTATGCCTACATCTTCGATTAAAATTTGCACAAAGTGTTTTACACTAATTGTCCCTTTAAATTCTCGACCAATCTTTGCCAGAACCGCATTTATTGAAGCCCTTTCTTCTTCACTCTGTTTTAATTCGACATTAACTGCTTTCAAAGTCTGAGTGCATCCATTACATAATGAGGCAATAGATCTATTATCATTTTCTGCAATGGTGAGATTTCTCGCGCTCAAAACCATCCAGCTTTTATGGTGAACTGCATTAAATCCTACTGGATCTGGACAACAGTTAAAAGGTGCATCGAATGTTTTTACGCCCAATTTATCAAAGACTTTCCTTGCTGAATCTTCTAAGTAAGGTAAGCGATTTGGGATAACACATCCTGGAAATAAATCGTATTCTTCCATTATTTTTCTCCCTCCTTCTTTTCTTCTTCTATTGGTCCTATTATTTTTTCAAGTCCTGTTTCTTTTAATAATGCTCTAACTTCTTTTTTATCAACTTTTGGTGCTTTAGGTAATCCCATCTGATCACGTCTTCTCTCTATTGCTGGTGCTAGTGGAATAGCCTTACCATGTTCTAAAATAAATTTTGCTTGAGTTGTATAATAATCAGGAGCTTCTCCTTTTTTTACGCTCATATTTTTTAATAAGGTAAAGATCTCGGTCAATTCAACATTCTGAGGGCACATTTCATCACATGTATCACAAACAGTGCAGCCCCAGATATTAAAATTATTTTCGGTACCTAGTAATAAATTATCTTTAAGTCCTAAAAGTGAATTTAAAATTAATTTTCTCGGATTATATCTACCATTGGTTACTTGAGCCACTGGGCAAGCTCCAGAGCATGTTCCACATTGATAGCAATAGGCGAGTGTATTTCCCAAATCTTTTTGGATAATACTATTACGGAATTCGAAATCGATAACTGCCAAATCTTATCACTAAATTTTTTTGTAATTTAATTTTGTAACAATTCCAAAAAATAAAAGACTAACTCTATTTGATTTTAAAATTTTTTTTAAAAAATCATGTAAATACTATATAATTTAAAATAAAGAAAAAAAAATGTTTAATTTACTAATTACTTTACAGATTCATTTTCTTCCATAATTCCAAATTGATTTCCTTCTGTATCCTTAAAAAATGCGAAATATCCAACTCCAGGAATAGAGAATTTCGGTGTTGTAATTGTTCCACCATTTTTTACAATTTTTTTACAAAATTCATCTACGGAAGGTACATCAATGAAATTAAAAATTTTATCATCAGGATTTTCTCTTTTCTGTAAACCTCCATCAATACCTGGGATGTCTTCTTGGCCTGTACTGATTAACCAATATTCGACAGAACCTTCCCATTTTTCAATTTTCCAATCAAAAACATTCTCATAAAATTTTTTTGCTCGTAATGGTTGATCAGCATTAATTTCAAAATGAGTAACTCTAGGCATATTTTCACCTTAGTTTTTTTTTATTATTTATACTAAACAATTTCAGAATTATATTAATAAAATGTCTAAATCCCGTAAATTAAAGAAATAATATATATATAATTAATTTTAAAAAAATACCAGAAAGTGAATAAAAATCTTTTTAAAATCAATTAAGAGAAAAAATTCTGCATTTTAAGCAACTACGTGAAATTTAATCTTCCTTTTTAATGGATTTTATCCAATTTGCATATTTCTCGGCCATAGCTTCAAAATTTACGTCATCCTTTAACGAAACAATTATATTATCACCATGAACTATACGAATATCTGCTTGAAGATCAATAGGATCTTTATATTCAGGAATTTCTTTCAATTTTTCAATGGATTTCTCCGCTTCATAATAAATTTCTTCGATCGATTTATTTATTTGATCAATGAAAGCATTAGCACTAAACTCTTCACCAGTCAGATCTTTTATATATTCTGTAAAACTTTTTAGATTTCCTTGCTCCCAGTATTCTTTTCGGAGTTCTTCGCCAATTTTTGGGTTATCAATAATGTATCCATATTTTTTTAAGAAATATGTGCGGGTTTGGTATACGCCTAGCAAACCAAGAAGATAGGAATGATAATATGCAGAAAAATCTCCCGTAATGAGATGAGGAATGGATAAAGTCGGGAAATAACTTGGTTCTGTTAAAATGTCCGCTTCGATTTTTCGTATAGTAGGAAGTATTTTGTCTGCGGTTAAATCTCCATCCGATAATTCATAAAGATATTTTTCTATTATTGAAGTTGTCAAAATACGTCTTGAAGCAAATATCAGATCTCTATGTTGATTTTCAAGATTTTCCTTAATAAGTTCCCACGGAATAGGTTCTCCTTGTTCATTGGCTGCATAAAGGGAAAGCCAATCTGCATCATTTATTAATTGATCTATAAACATTGATTGAGTTTCTGCAAAGGAGGGTGATGTAGGTGGGAATTCTTGTGAAAAACATGGAGAAGGCATAGTTATGTTTGATGTATGTGCTGAATGTCCACCTTCATGAAGGAGAACAATTAAAGTATCCTTTCCACTTCCAATTGTTCCTGGAATAGCAGTGGAAGCAATATTTATCCATGCAGGCTTAAATTCCCCATTTTCTATATATGGTGGGAAAGGTATATGCATAAAGCGTGCAGGAGATTTTCCTTTCCTTTCTACTAAATCCAGTTGTAAAAGTGCATTTTTAAAATCAATTCCCATTGCCATAAAAGTTTTCCCAAAACGTATTAAGGCTTGTTCCAAGGGAAAATAAGGGTCTAATTGAGCATTGAGATACCCTTCGGAGTAAAATTTATAATTCCAAGGTTTAACTGCATTTTCTCCATGTTTGCTCTTTAATTCATTTGCAACTATTTGACAGGCAGAACGTGTATTTTTTTCAAAGTCATCAAGTATTGAAAAAAGTTGCTTTTTCGACATATCACCAAAGATAAACGCCCTATAATCATAGTAATCTTCATATCCTAACATCCGAGCCAGGCGGTTTCGTTCTTTGATAATATTGATAAAACCGTTTTTAAGTAAAAATGTCTCAATTGAACAAAGGCTTTCATAAACAGCTCTGCGAACTGATTCATCTTTTTCGGAAGTAATCATTAAATATAATTTAGTTGAACTGGCTTCAATAAATTCACCTGTTTTGGGATCTATATATCCCAATTTCATTTCTTGACGAGTTTGACCTAATTTTTCCTCCATTTTAACAATTTTTTGGGCTAACGCTTTCGCTTCTTCGTTTTCAATTGCATGAATTTCAAAATATTTCTTCCATCCGAGAAGACCGATTCTCTCTTCATCGGATAAATCATTTTTTTCAAGTTCTTTTCGAATCTCTTTTAGGATTGAAGTGTCTGAAATATACGCTTTTAATATATTTTCTGTTTTAGCAAAATCTCTGGGAATAAATTCTTTTAAATTCATATACATTGCCCAGAATGCTTTTTCCTTGGCAATGTGTAATTTAAGATATTTTTCATTTAATTTATGATTAAGAGACATAACAATCATTTCAACTTGGTTCAGTCAAATAATAAACATAACTCTCCTATAATATTTTCGTAAAAATTATTGATTTTGATATTTAAAAATTCCACCAATTAATTGTCCTGTACTAATACCAGCATCACCAGGAGCGACTAAATCATGTTCTAGAAAAGTAAATCCCTCCTTAATTATCATATTTTTGATTGTATTGCTAAATGAATAATTATATGCAACTCCTCCTGTTAAACCAATTTTATTAATTCCATTACTTTCAGCCATTTTAACAGCAATATCTGCAAAAGCTTTCCCAAACTCGACTTGGAATGCTACAGCAATATCTTCTTTTCTATTATTTGAATTTTCTAATAAATTTAATATGTTAGTAATTATTTCTGAAGTCTTAATGATGTATTGTCCATTTTCTTTAATAAAATTTATAGATAACTCAATATTATTTGGGTTTCCTTTAGAAGCCAATCCTTCCAATCGAATAGCAGGTTCACCTTGATAGGTTTTTAGTTTACATGCATCCAACAAATATGAGATGACATCAAAAATTCTCCCTGTTGCACTTGTTAAAGGAATATTTTTTGTTGGAAAATTTCGATTGGAATATATAAATTGAGAAATTATGCCTTCTAATTCTGCGGATTTATGTTCTAAATCATTTTTTAATTCCATTTTCTGGAAAACTTTATTAGCTTCTTCAACTCCGATGATATTTAGTAAGATTGAAGCAAACATTCGTCCAGGGTATTTTGCACATCGATCACCCCCAATCATTGGCTGAGATTCTAAATGACCTAATCTTTGGTATCCACTATAAGAACTTAATAAGAGTTCTCCGCCCCACACGGTATGGTCTTCACCATAACCAACTCCGTCGGTGGCAATTGCTATAATTTCTTCATCTGGGGATATTTTATTTTCAGCCATTAAACCTAGAACATGAGCAAAATGATGTTGAATTGGAAAATACTCAACTCTAAAATTTTCTGCAAGTTCCTTAGCATAATTGGTTGTATAGAAAGACGGGTGCAAATCACATGCAATAAATTTAATTTCATTATCTTCAATCTGTAACAAATTTTTTATATTCATCAATGCATTTTTCAAAAAATTTAATGTTTCAAGGCTGGTTACATGACCAATATGTTGAGTTGGGAAGATTCTATTTCGCCTTAATACTGCTCCAGTTAAATTTAATTCAGGTCCAGTTGCCAAAGCCCCCGGAACATCTACTTCAAAAGGTAATGGCAGGTATTCAGGAATATAACCTCTAGATCGACGAATTAATTTAATTTTGTTTCCATGTACTCTTAAAACACTATCATCACATCTCTGAAAAATTGTTCTATTATGTAAGAGAAAAAAATCAGCAAGTCCTTGCAATTGCTCAAAAATCATTTCATTTCTTATTCCCATAGGTAAATTTGATACATTTCCGCTAGTATAGATTAATGGTTTTTGCCCTATAAAATCAAAAAGCAGATAATGAATCCCGGCATAAGGTAACATTACACCTATTGAACTTAAACCTGGAGCCACTTGATTTGAAAGTATTCCATCATTAGATCCTTTTTTTTTTTCAAGAATGACAATAGGTCTTCTAAAAGAAGTTAAAAATTCTCTTTCTTTCTCAGAGAATATAACAAAATTTTCAAGAACCTCTAATTTAGGAGTCATAATAGCAAAGGGTTTATATTTCCGATCTTTTTTTCTATTTCTTAGATCTTCTAGTACTTTATCATCTTCAGCCAAACAAATTAAATGAACTCCTCCCATCCCTTTAACTGCGGCAATTTCACCACTATTAATTCTTCTGGCTGTGATTTCCAAGATTTCTTTAATAGAATTTGTCTCAATTATATTTTTAGATTTATCATATAACTGGTATTGTGGTCCACAAACTGCGCAAGCAAATGTTTGGGCATGAAATCGTCTATTATTAAAATCTTTATATTCCTTTACACATGATGTTTTGTCCTCATTACATAATGGAAATTCAATCATAGTACTTCTCTCTCGATCGTAAGGTAAAGTATTAACAATCGTATAACGTGGACCACAGACTGCACAAGCAACAAAAGGATACATATAATATCTTTTTTTATTTTTATCTCTTAAATCATTCACGCAATCATCACAAATTGCAATGTCTGGGGGAAGAGTAAGACTTATTCCACGACTTTTTTCACTTTTTCGAATCTTTAAATCTTTAAATTCCTCATCAGTCTCTATTTTCTTAACCGAAATTGATTCAACATAGGAAATCTTTGGCTTTTTTAATTTAATATCCTCAACAAATCTATCCAATAATTCTTCTTCTCCAGTGAGAACAAGACGGACTCCCGCATTACCTTGATTTAAAATATATCCTTTAAATCCATATTTTCGAGCTAAATTAAATAAAAAAGGTCTAAAGCCAACGCCTTGGACTATGCCCGTAATGTTAATTTCGATTTTAATATTTTTCACTTCAATAGGTGCAGCATTAATTTTAATTTATTCTCAATAATCGGAATTGATAGATTTTATTTTAATTTAATTTAATTAAATTTTAATGCATTCTCAATATTATATTATTCATGAAAAGCGACGTAAAAGGCTCAAAAATAATACGCTTAGCTCACGGTTCAGGCGGAACCTTGCAATCGGAATTGATAGAATTCATAGTAAAGGGGATTGCTCAAAAAAATGTTAATAATGGTATTGGTGTTGAAGAATTAGATGATGGAGCTACAATTCCCTTAAAAAATTATGATAAAGAGATTGTAATAACTGCTGATGGACACACTGTTTTTCCTCTATTTTTTCCGGGAGGGGATCTTGGAAAATTAAGCATATGTGGAACGGTGAATGATATTTTAATGATGGGAGCTGAACCTTTAGCTTTAAGTTCAATTTATATTATTGAAGAAGGATTTAACTTTGATATATTAGGAAAAATTGTTAAGTCTTTTAATCAAACTGCTAAAGAGGTTGGTATTGCAATTATTGCTGGTGATACAAAAGTTATGCCTAAAACCACGTTGAATGAAATTATTATCGCAACCTCTGGAATAGGGATTAAAGATACGGATATAAAAATATGTGATAATAATCTAAAGGCTGGTGATAAAATTATAGTAACAGGTTCAATCGGTGATCATGGTGCTGCTTTAATGGCAAAAAGAGAAGGATTAAATTTATCGACAAATTTAGAATCTGATCTTGCACATTTAAAAGAAATATATCTTGCGATTAAAGAAAATATTAAACAAAATCATATTCATGCAATGAAAGATCCTACTCGTGGAGGAATTGCCAGTGCCTTAAATGAATGGAGTTCAAAATCAGATGTAAGTATTTGGCTCGAGGAAGATGCTATTCCAATAAAGGATGAAGTAAACTCTATTTGTGATATTTTGGGATTAGAGCCATTTAATATTGCATGTGAAGGTAGAGCTCTCATCGCTGTTGATTCAAATTATGTAGATGAAGTCTTTAAAAAAATCAAAACTACAAATCTTGGAGAAGAAGCCCGGATAATTGGAGAAGTAAAATCTGAGGAACATAAAAAAGTATTCTTAAAAACAATAATTGGAGGAACTAGATTCGTAGATATGCCTTTAGGGGAGTCTATTCCTCGTATATGTTAAAAATATTATCATTTGAAAATTAACAAAATAAAAAAATTATTAATAAAAAATGCAAAATCTAGGAACAAGACAATTAATTCTCGGAATTTAAATAACAGATTAGAGAAAAACTTTTAAGTTAGTTTCCCTCCTAAAGAAGTTATTTAAATTTCAATAAGAACAAAATTGTTGTATTAAAATGAGGAAAAGACTGGTTCTAATTAATCCAATTAATCCCTCTGAACTAAGTAAAATAAAGATAGTGCCAACTCAGCTTTTGATTTTAGCTTCATATATTAAAAAAAATGTCGATTTAGATGTCGATATTTTAGATCTATCTTTTAAATTCGAACTCCATAGTGTAGATAAAACGATTTCCAGATATTTAGATAAATTTAATGAATATGACTATTTTGGAATCGCTTGTTTCTCAAGTTTTTTTTATATCACTAGTTTATTTCTAGCAAAAAAAATTAGAGAAATACATCCAAATGCATATATTTTTGTAGGGGGATATCATCCAACAATTAGGCCAAATGATTTTATTTTTCCTAATTCTCCTTTTAATTACATTTTTTCTGGTGAAGCAGAAAAAGAGCTTTGTAAACTAATAAAAAAGTTAAATGTAAAATCATTTCGCCTTAAGGCACCATTGATTATTTATTGTGAGCCCTTAAATATTGAAGATTTCATTAATACTGATTGGTCTTATACAGAATCCCTTGATTATGTAAAAAATCCCACACCTTCCGATCGTATTATGATCCCTGTATTTCTTTCTCGTGGATGTCCGTTTACATGCAATTTTTGTCAAGATCCAAAAAATAAATTAACAAAATCCAGCAGATCTTGGAGAAGGATGCCAATAAACAAGGCACTTAATGAATTAGTTAATATTTACAATCAATTTCATAATCGAGATAATTTAATTTATGAAGTATGGATTTGGGACCCACTATTTGGGACTCCTAAGTATCGTATCGAGTTATATAAAAAATTAATACGATATGCTCCAGATCAATATTATTGGGCTGAGCTGAGAGTTGACACATTTAAGCCTGATGAGGAAATTCCATTCTTGAAACAACTTAAATTTAGTTTAACATTTGGTCTTGAAAGTGGCTCTCCTAAAATACTCAAAATTTGCATGAATAAAACGCCAAAACCATACAAATACTTAGAAAAAATGAAAGTTATTTCCGCAAAACTTGATGAGAATAAAATATATCATACGATAAATATATTATATGGTCATCCAGGAGAGACATATCAAACAATAAATGAAACTAATGACTATTTAGTGAAATTATTTAAAAATAAACATTTTATTTTACCTAATTATTCCATATATGAACATTACCCTGGAACTGAAATATATTCAAATATGAGCAAATATGAAAATCTTTATGGCACTCAATTTTTACTAAAAAAATGGTGGAACACAAACAAAAATCCAAAGATGGCTTCAAGATTAATAAAGCCTTCTAATGAATTAGATTGCATAGATGTACACTTTAAAACACAAGAAAATGTGTTAAATATTGCTAAAATAGTATTAAAAAATAAAATTGGAAGGAGATCTGATATGCCTCTTACATATCACAAAATTAGAGAGTATCTCATAAATGGCATAATGACTTGGAAGATGGTGCCTAAATTTTTTATCGATCTTATTAGAGACAATATTTTTGTTTTATTAGCTAATAATTACTCTAAAGAAATGTATAATTTTATGAAAAATAAAATGGATAAATTATTAGCAGAAGATTTCCCCCAAAAATTTAAAACAATTGAATTTCTTAAAAATAATTTCCCTGAATTTTTGTAATTCTCTTCTTTTTGAGAATATTTAATCATCCTTAAATTTAAAGTAATAATAATATTAAAATGTTAATTTCAGGAAATATTAAAAAAAAAGTGGTTCTGCAGCATTCCAGTATTAAAAATATTAAAAAATAAAGGATTTACAGAAAAAATCACTAAGATAATAAACAGTTTGGCCCGAAAAATTAATAAACCAATTAAACTGATGCATGTGTGTGGAACACATGAACATACTATTTCTAAATATGGAATTCGTTCAATCTTACCTAAAGAACTTGAAATTATTTCCGGTCCTGGATGTCCTGTATGTGTATGTCCTGCAGCCGATATTGATAAAGCAATAGAGATTGGAAAAAGAGAAGATACAATAATCACAACCTTTGGAGATATGCTCCGGGTTCCTGCAACTAATCTTTCTCTAACAGAATTAAGAGCTCAGGGAGCAGATGTAAGAATTGTATATGGGCCAAATGATGCAGTTAAAATTGCTAAAGAAAATCCCGATAAAGAAGTTATTTTTTTTGCTATTGGATTTGAAACAACTGTTCCATTGATTGGATATGAGATTAAAATCAATCCTCCATTAAATTTTTCAGTAATTTGCGCCCATAAACTCATTCCTGCTGCATTGGAATTACTTATTGGAATTGACCAATTAAACATAGATGGTTTTATCTCTCCTGGACATGTTGCTACCATAATTGGAACTAAACCATTCCAATTATTTTCTGATGCATATCACGTCCCGAATGTTGTAACGGGTTTTGAACCTAATGATGTGCTCATGGCATTGGCTATGTTATTAAAACAAATAAAAAATAAAGAATATAAGACAGAAAATGAATATACACGAGTAGTTAAATCAGAGGGTAATAAAATTGCCCAAAAAATTATCACTGATGTTTTTGATTCAGTGTCTTCCCCTTGGAGAGGTATTGGCCGAATTCTTGATGGTGGTCTAGCAATTAAGGATTCATATTCTAAATATGATGCGGATAAAAAATTTGATATTAAAATTGAAAATTCTATAGATATTCAACCAGGTTGTAATTGCCACTTAGTTATGACTGGAAAAATATATCCATATGAATGTAAAATGTTTAAAAAGATTTGCACCCCTGAAAAACCCATAGGCCCATGCATGGTTAGTGCAGAAGGAACATGTGCAATTTATTATAAATATGGTTAAAATATTATATAACTATTCTATCTGGATGAGTATAAATATTCATCTTGCTTCCCCTTACAAATCCAATTAATGTAATATTATAATTAAATGCAATTCTTATTCCAGATTCAATCGGGGCTGATATTGAGGCTAAAATGGGTATTTTACTTCTCGCTGCTTTCAAGACTGAGTCTCCAGTTAATCTTCCAGTTGAGCAGAGAAATGTCTCTTTTAATTCAATATTTTTTATCAAAGCACTCCCAATAACTTTATCAATTGCATTATGCCTTCCAATATCTTCAAATATTTCTAATAATTTTCCTTGAAAATTAAACAATGCTGCTCCATGACATCCTCCTGTTTCTTTAAATAAAGAAGTCTCTTTTTGCATTTTGACAATACTGTTAAATATTAAATCGGAAGTAAGTTTAATATTATTGAATTGTTCTTCAGGTTTATCAATAGAATTTAAAATTAAATCTCTCCAAATTGATGGAATACCACAAGATGTTTTTATAATTCTATTATATGTAGAGGAATTGAAGTTTTCAATGGTAGTTTTATTTAAATCATCAACAAAAATTGAAACCTCGTTTTCAATAGAATTAACTTCTATATTTTTTATTTCATTAATTGAATCAATAAATCCCGTAGTATATAAAAATCCAATAGTTAATTCTTTAAGATCTTTGGGCAAACAAATAATAGTAACAACTGAATTCTCATTTATTTTAATCGTGATCGGTCTTTCTATTAAAATAGTATCTTCAATATCATGAAAATTTCCTTTTTGGAGCTTTTTAATTTTATGCATTCTCTTATACATTTTATGGTCCAATTTCAATAATTTTGTATTCTTTAATAATTTCCTATTAACAAAATATAATCTAAAATTTTATTATGAGTTTTATATTTTTAAATCTATAGAAATAATAAAAAACTAATAAACTGAGATATTACTAATGATGGCTAAAAAAATTGATAATTTAGATGATGAGATTGCTAAAGAAGGAATAACTATTGTAGATTTTACAGCTACTTGGTGCGGACCTTGTAAAGTAATTAGCCCAATATTACATAACCTTGAAGATAACGGTCTAATAAAAGTGGTTTCTGTAGATGTTGATTTGAATAAAGGACTTGCAATGAATTTTGGAATTCAGGCTGTTCCTTATCTTGTTTTTTATAAAAATGGTGATAGAGTTCATAATAATATAGAATTGGAAGGTTATAAAGTTATGAAAGATGGCGTAATCATTGGTGCTTTAAATGAAACATATTTACGACAAATTATTAGTCAATTATAAAAGTCTTTTTCATAATTTTTTTATCTAATTTTTAAAAAATATAAGATTTTAATAATATCTTTAATACGAAATTAGATTTGAAAAGGATTTTAAATTAATTTTTATTTTTAATCCTAATAATAATTACTTTTAAAGGTAATTTTATGAATTATACAAGATCAGATCTAGTTCAAGCCGACGCTGCAATGAATCAAATGAGGAATGCAATATATCATTTAATTAGATTTATGAAAAAAGAAAATGTTAAAGATGTTAAAATGCGATTACAGCGCATAGGAAAAAATATTGCATCAACTTACAGCCGATATTGGCTCCCTAAAAGCGCGATAACCAAAGAAAATCTGGATATAATATTAAAAGAGATATATTCTTCTATTTTTAAGTCAAAAATTAATCTCGAGGTAGATTTTGGAAAAAATATTCTAAAAATAGTGGATAATAAATGCTGCCTATGTAAATATAACTATCCGGATATAGACATCCCGGGATGTGAAGTGCTACAAGGGTTTTTACCAAATTTCATTGATATTTTAAATAAAAAACACCCTAATGAAAAAATTATTTCGGTAAAACCTAAAGAAGTCAGTAGATCTAGAGCTATTGGAGATTCTCATTGCGTGCAAGAATTTTATATAAATGAGAAATAATGGGGTGTAGAATAAAATGGGACTATTATCATGGTTAATTAAAAAAATTGGGAAGTCGCTTGGAAGAAATACTAAAGCATTATTTTATACTTTATTATATCGAGAAATTTTTAAAGAGATTTATGATATTAAAAAAGATTTAGATAAATCAGTTAAGATAATGAGATTTATTGGTGGAGAAGCTTCTTTGGAATCTATAAAAAGACAAGCGTCGATTTTAAAATTTTTACCTGGAGAACCAGATAGGGTATTAAAATATTTTGAACTTATATGGATCATAGTATTCGGAATGGAAATCGGAGAATATGAATATGAAGAAGAAGTAGAAGAAGGCTATCCTTATCCAATAGTTCGAGTAAAAATAAAAAAATGCCCAGTTTGTGGAGGATATGGAATGGATCCTGAAGACACTATTGATTTTAATGAATTAAAAGCAGACTCCGATGGAATGGCATGCGGATTTATTGGAATGATAGAAAAAGTAATTAATTATCTTCTTATGACAAAAGATAACGATTTTAGGATGAAAATAACGGAAGAAAAATGTTACGCTAAGGGAGATGACATATTACAATTCAGAATGGATATTATAAATATTCACGATTTCAAATCAAAAATTCCCGGCTCTGAAGATTTTATTGCAGGAGAAAATGAACATGAACTATTGTTAGAAACTAAAGAAATTAAAGAAAGTGTGTTCGACAAGCTTCGAGATAAGCTAGATTTAGATAGAATTGAAGAATTTTTTGATGAACCTTTAAATTCAATTAAAGAAAATCTTTCTAATCTTATAAGAGATAAAATGCATATGGAGCCTGAAGATTTTTTTGATTGGTTTACTAATTATGAGAGTGATATTTTTAGAATAATTGGTTATTTGAGCATACATCTACTTAATGAATATGGAGGACTTGCTGAGAAATATCTTTCAAATGAAATATTTGCAAAAATAAGTGGATATATTTTTCAGCAAATTAAAGAAACCTATAAAATATTTATTCCTTTTGATATAATAGATGATTACCATCAACTTTTACTAGAATTTCTTAGAGATTTAGCTCCTGAAGAAATGGTAGAAAAAATTAAAGACCTTTCTCCAACCGATTGCACTGACCTTATTTTAGAAGGAACTCAAATGGCATTAGAAGATCTCGGTATTGATTTTTCAGAATTAAAAGAGAATATATGGGAGGAATTAAAAAGACAAAAACCTACTGAAGGGGAAAACGAATTAGCTTCTATTACTTCGACTAAAGAGGAAAAAGGATCAGCATTGATACAGATCTTCCAAGAAATATTATTGTTAATTAATGCCTTGTTGAGTCTTCCAGTTCGGATTATTCTAGCCCGTGAACATGAAAGTATAAAAACCACACTTAAATCAACAACCTCAGGAGGAGAGGTTCTGGAATCAATAAAACTTCACGCTGATAGAATCGTTGAATTTTTAGAAGAAATTAGAAGTTAATTATTGACTTTTATTTTTGTATAATGGAAATTAAAAATTTTGCAGTACTTGGATATGGTTCTATCGGAAAAATTCACCTTCGGAATTTAAAGAAACATCCAAAAGCCGAAGTAAAAGCAGTATATTCTCGTTCTCATAAAGCAAAACTTACTAAAGGAATAAATTTTTATACTTCTTATGAAAAATTGATTGAAAAAGAAGAAATTGATGCAGTACTCATTGCTACTCCCACATTCACTCATAGAAACATTGCTTGTTTCTGCGCCGAAAATGGTTTAGATATTTTTTTAGAAAAACCAATGGCACTAACACTTGATGAATGTGATAGTATTATTAATACTGTTGAAATTAATAATGTAAAACTTTTTATTGGGCATGTATTAAGATTTTGGCCTTCTTACCGCTATGTTAGAGATTTTATAATTAGTCCTAAATCCAATCTTGGTGATATACACACATTTATAGCGAAAAGATTAAGCACATTTCCATGGAGTGAGTGGTTTGCAGATGAAAAAAAATCTGGTGGTGTAATTTTTGACCTTTCTATTCATGATCTTGATTATGCTTCATGGATTTTAGGAAATGTAATTTCTCTTTCATGTAAAGCAAAAAAAATAAAACGGTTTGATCGGAAGGTATTTGGTAAATCCAATACATCCTTAACATTTCAAGATGATAAAAAAGCTAAATGTACAGCGAGTTGGGCCGAAAAAAAAGATTTTATTTTTACTACATATGGAAATATTATAGGAACAAGAGGAAATGTAGAATTCAATGGAGAAGGAATATTTGAAGGATATTCAGTTGAGATTATTGAGAAATTAAAATCACATGATGGTTATTACAATGAACTATCTCATTTTATTGATTGTATTATTAATAGATATAAGAATTTAGCAATAGTTGGTGAAGATGGTAAAAATTCTGTTGCATTATGTTTAGCTGCAGTAGAATCAGCAAATAATAATGGAAAAACTGTTTTTTTAGATGAATATCTAAACTATTAAAATTAAACCTTCTCTTTTCTAAATGTCTTTAATCTTTATGTAATTCTCTATCCATAAATCCAATAGAAATTCCTAAATTCTTGGCGATAAAGCCTTCAATTTTTTTTTAATTGGGAAATTTCTGATTTATACCTTTGATAAAATAATTCAACGATATTTTGGAAAAAAAAGCGTTCTTTCAAAACATCATAATGTGATTTATTTTTTAAACTTGTTAATTTTGGTATTTCTTCTGATTTAATCTTACCCTCCGCTACGAGATTCATTCGACATTTAAATTGGTCAATTAAATCTACTGGTCTAAGAATTATTGAAAATATTTCAGAAATCTCTTTAATTAAATCCACTATTTTTAATTTAGTGTTTAATTCCCTATTTGAATATAGATATGAATCTATTTTCTTAATTAGTGACTCTTTCTTATTAATATCAAGATAATCTTCCTCTGATATTATATCATCAATAAATCGAATTATTTTATTTATTATGGTTTCATTTATCTTGCTTTTTAAAAATTCATTTGTTAATTTTTGTAAAAAAGTATCTTTTATATATTTCTTAAATCTGATAATTATTGCTTGACTTTCTTTTCTATCAGAACAAATCTCAATAATTTCACCTTTTGGAGTACTATAACTAAATCCGTGCCCCTCTGGCCCTAATCCTCCTAAAAAAATCATGGAATATGTATAGAAATTATACCATTTTGGATTTATCATCTTATTTAAATTGATTTTAATATTATTTTCTGAAATTAAATGAGTTTTATCGTCAATTTCTATTATTAAGAAATTATCTTCATCATAAATTTCTTTCAAATCAAAATTATGTATTTTATTAATGTGAGCTTTAAAGATTTTTAAATATCTTGATATTTTTCCTAAATTTTTTACACTTAATCCATAAACTGAATAATTATTAAAATAGTTACGAATTTGTTCCGCAATTTCCTCAAGATTACTATAACCTGGATATATTCCATCTGTTTGAACAAATAAATCATATAACCCTTCAGGTAAATCTTTATATACAAAATAGATAAAATAATCACTAACTTCTCCAAATATATCCATTAAATTTTCCATAAAAAGAGTTTTTTGCTTTAATTTTTTAATTAAATTAATTTTCTTTTCATTTAATTCTCTATAACTTAAATTATAACGAATTACATATTGCAAGATGCTAATAATTCCACCTAAATGTAGATTTTGAATACAATCATTGATAGCTAATTGAATTTTTTTAAATCTATCTGGAATTTTTAGAGGATCAACAAAAATGCCTAGTTTTAAGGCTAAATCTAGAATGCTTTGAAAATATTTTAATGAATCAAGAGTTATACAATTTGACAATATTTTATGTATGTATTGTTCAGAATCAACATATTTTTTCTCATGAATTTTATTCCGCAATTCTTTTTCTAATTTAGGAAGATACTTGGGAATATTCATTACTAAAATAAGGTTATATTAATATAAAAAAATCGCCTTTATTATATCAGTTTTGATTTAATCTAATAAGTTAGCTATTTTTTTAGAAGCAGCAATAATATTTAGGAAAACCATGCCCAAAGAAGGATTTTGAGATGTCAAAACACACAGGATTGCATTGTTTCCTGCCCTTGATAAAATAATTAAGCCCTCATCTCCTTCAATCATAATTCTTTTAAAATTTCCACGGGCTAACTCAGATACAGCTCTCTCGGATACACTTATTATAGCAGCAGACATAGCACTTATAATACCGTTATTAGTTTCTCCTCCATATACAGTTCTTAATCTTGGGAGGGCGCTAGCTATTGGTAATCCTTGAATACTAACAATAGAACTCCCTTGAATTTCAGAATTCATTGCTTCCATTTGTCGAAGTATATTTGCAAGTTCCGAGAGGTTTTCTGACAATTTTAATCAAAAATCAAAAATGTTTAAAGTATTAATCTTAACAAAAGTAATATTTTATTACATTAATTTATATTTTTTATTTTTTTTAATGTAATTTATATTTTATCAATTAATTTTAATTAGTGTTTAGAATATTTAATAATTAATTTTAGAATTTGATTAATATTAGTGATGAGTAAGAAACAATGAGTGAGAAGAAAGCTCCAAAAACAGTTAAAAATCGAATAGAAAATTCAACTGAACAACAAAATGAAGAAAAAGAAGATTATAAAGAAAAACCAATTGTAAAAGAATCACCAGATGAAAAAAAGAAAGAAGAGGAAGATGAATTAAAAAAAAAGATTGAATCGACCAAAAAAGCAGGAGAAATCGCCAAAAAAATAAAAGATGCTATTCGCCCTAAAATAAAAGTCGGTGTAAAAGCAATTGACATAATAAAAGAAATTGAGAATATGATTTTTGATTTAGAAGCTAAACCTGCTTTTCCAATCAATATCTGCATTAATAACATTGCTGCACATTATACTTCACCTGTAAAAGATGAGATGGTAATAAATGAGGGAGATATTGTTAAAATTGATTTTGGAGTTCATATCGATGGTTATTGTGTTGACACTGCATTTACTTTAAGTTTTAATGATAATGAAGAACTAAAAAATATAGTAGAAGCACCAGAAGTAGCGGTTAAGGCAGCAATAATGATGATGAAACCCGGTGTTAAAACCAATGAGATTGGTAATAAAATTGAGCAAATAATTAAAGGTTATGGATTTAAATCGATAAAGGAGTTGGGAGGTCATTCTGTAGAACGGTGGAGAGTTCATGGATCAAAAGAACTCCCAAACCAAAGCTCAAAGCATGGAATAGAAATTGAAGAAAAAGAAATATTTGCCGTTGAAGTTTTTGCTTCTACTGGAGAAGGAACGGTTCATAGATCCGGAAATGTGCATATTTATAGCCTAAATCCTTCTGCTGGGAGAGTTCCTTTAAGACGAAAAATTTCCAGAAAGATTTTAGGCTTTATCTCAAAAGAATATAAAACATTACCTTTTTGTGAGCGACAACTTATAGCTGAATTAAAAACTGGTATTAGCTTTGGATTACAAGAACTAAAAAATTCAGGGAAAATCACTCAATATCCTGTACTTCTTGAAAGGAAAGGTGTATATATTTCGCAACATGAGGAAACAGTTTTAATTACCAAAGATGGATGTACACAATTAACTTAGACTAAATCAAATATTAAAATAATATAATAATAGAAATAAGATTATTATGCGAAAAAAAGGCAAATTAAACAAAAATAATCCCATAAAAATCTGTCTTGTATCTCTTGCCTTTTTTCCGGATAAAAAAGATGGATCTGCAAAAATTGCTACCTCTATCTATAATTATTTAAACGATAATGGCTATGATATAAAGGTTATCACTGCAAAATGGAATGTTGATTTAAAAGATCCAAATATAATTCAAATAAATATTATTAGAAAGAGATTTTTTTGGTTCCCTCAATTCATATTAAGTGTTTTCAGAATTTTAAACAAACAAAAATTTGATATAATTCATGGTAATGGATCTAGGGTAAGTATTTCATTTCTTTTTAGAAAATATCTTACTACTATTCACGATCTAGGACCTTTTGAAACAAGTTTTTCAAAAATCCCAATTTTACTAATGTTAGAAAAATTAAATGCTTTTAGAGCTAAAAGAATAATTACTCCATCAAATATAATTAAAATGGGTTTAAAATATTACATTCGACGACTTAATATTAAAAAAATTAAATGTGTATATAATCCAATCGATCCAAAATTTAAACCTTATCCTAAACAAGGCTTTTCTCTAAAAGAAAAATTGAATTTAAAGGGACCAACTATTCTTTATATCGGACGTATCGCATTTTATAAAGGTATAGATGATATTATTAAAGCCTATCACTTAGTAAAAAAGGAAATACCTGATTTAAATTTAGTTATTGGGGGAAAACCTACATTAAAAATGGCAAATATATATCAAAGTTGGAAAGAAAAATATAAAGATATAAAATTTGTAGGAATGATTCCAGAAGAAAAGATTCAACATTACTATTCCATGGCAGATGTGTTTGTTACTTATTCTAATGCATCCGAAGGATTTGGTTTAACTCCAATCGAATCTATTGCTTGTGGAACTCCAGTAATTTGTTCAAATCTTCCAGCATATAGAGAGATATTAGGTGATAATGCTATTTTTGTTCCCCCGAAAGAACCTGAATTATTGGCAGAAAAAATCAAATATTATTTTAAGAAAGAAGAAATTAAAAAAAATTTAATAAATAAATCTCAAGAAATAATTAAAAAGTATTCTATGGAGTCTTTTGGTAAAAATTTATTAGACATTTATCAAGAATTCCTTAAAATTTAGAAATTCTTTCTTTAAATTTAGTTATACATATTTCAATTGGATTGTCTAATTTTCTAATTTTTTGAAAAGTATCAATTTTGTAATTACTTTCTAAATATTTAATTGCCTGATTGACAGAATCCTTTGCTAAATGAAAATGTTTTAAAGGAAAGCCATTATCCATAAGAAATTGCTCTTGTGGATAAGTTTCTAAAGGAAAAAATTCAATAGAAGGCACACCTAATAAAGCAGATTCTCTCACCATAGTTCCACCGCCAGTAATTACTAATTTCGCAAAATACATTATTTGGGCTAAATTATCTAATCCTTGGTATATTTTAACGGTATCAACATTAATATATTCATTAAATTTTAACTTAAGAAAATTATATTGTTCCTCATTTCGAGTTATGATTAAAAATTTATAGTCAGATGTATGCTGTAATAATTCAGGTATTATCTCTGATAATTGAGTTTCATGAGGTTTCATTTTAATAGCTAAATAACCAGCCTTAGTAGGTTCTGTTCGACACACAACATACTTATCTTTTGTCAAATTTAAATAATTTAAAACGCTTTCATCTGGAATAAAGTCTGAAAGCCATCCAACCTCATCAATTCCATTAAATCGAATTATTTTTTCTTCTTTAAGCCCATATTCTAAATACAATTTTAATGGAATACATTTTGGGACAATAATTTGATTTACATAGGGGAATGTTGTAGAACATGGTCCATAAGATCTTGGTTCATCATTAAACATTATATTAGGAATCTGGAGCCCAAAGGAAATTCGTAATGCCTCTGGACTTGTTATACAAAATAAAAATTCTGGTTTTTCCTTACTAATAACTTCAATTAGTTCTGACAGTCTTTTTGAATATGCCTCTAATTTACCAAGTACAGTTCTCCCACCATACTTTCCTACTGGAATATAATCTACTCCCCATTTATTTAATAAATAATAGGTCGAATCAAAATCCCTCGCAGTTATGAAAACGTCATTATCCTTCATTAATTTTTCATAAAGAGGTCTAAGCATTGTAACACTTTTTGGCTCACAAAAATCTAACCAAATTTTCAATATTTTAATACCCTCCTTAAAAATTAAACCCTAGGTTGACAATTCCACTGTTCTAAATTTTCCCTAATCCATTCTACTTCTTTTTTAACGCCTTCTTCAAACTTAATTTTAGGTTCATAATCTAATTCTTTAGAAATTAAAGAACTATCTAAAATAAAATCTCTCAATTCTCCAGGTAATCTTTTTCGATTAGGTTGATATTTGCTAGATTCACCTGGTTTAGGATCATCATAAATTGGTTTTAATTTAGGATTTATGAGTTTAATAACGATTTCGGCAACTTCATTAATTGAATAAAATTCTTTTCCTCCAACGTTATATACTTTACCACCAGTTTTCTCATTTTTTAACGCAAGAATATTGGCATCAACCGCATCATTAATATATACATAATCTCGAACTTGTTTTCCATCTCCAAATATTATCGGTGCCTTACCCTCTAAAACTCTTTTAATAAATAATGTTAATACTCTTCCATACCACTCTCTCGGTCCATATACAATTCCATACCGAAGTGAAGTAGTTGGAAAACCATATAATAAATAATATTGAAGGCAATATTTTTCTCCCGCTAATTTACTCACTCCATAAGGCCAATGAGGCATTAATGGATGATTTTCTGGCTCTGGAGTTAATTGAGCTTGCCCATAAACACCTCCAGAAGAAGCATAAATTAATTTTTCTACATCATTTTTTAATGCCGCGTTTAATACATTTAGAGTTCCTTCTATATTAGTTCGTAAATCATGGATTGTATTTTCGATTCCAGTAAAAACTTCAAGTTCAGCGGCATGATGTGAAACTAAATCCACATCTTTCATGCTCTCTTCTAACTTTTCATAGTCTAAAATATCCCCTTTTATTATTTCTATAGGTTTTTTTTCGAGAAAATCTTTATTACCAGTTGAAAAATTATCATATACAATTACTTTACCAGCTTCTTCTTCTAAAAATCGATCTACTAAATGAGAACCAATAAAACCGGCTCCCCCTGTAATCAAAACATTTTTTCCTTCAATATTCATTATTTTTCCCATTATGCAGTGAAGAATCCATATTAGTTAATAAATTAACCTTTAAATTCCTTATTACATTGACACGGCTTTGAATTACACACATAACATTTATCCGGATATTTATTCTTTAAAGATTTTTCTAAGTCTATATTAAGAATGTTTGCAATGGATACTGTCCAAGCAATTATATCTGCTAATTCTTCAGAAATGTGGGGAATTTCTAATTCCTCCATCTTTAAATTCCTAGCTAATTCTCCTATTTCCACTACTAGCCATATAAAATTTTTATACACTCCCCTCTCTTTATCCCGATGATAATATAAATCTTTTATGAGCTTTTGAAATTCTGAGATTCTCATTTTACAACTCACTTAAAAAATATTAAATTAAAAACAATTAGGTTAAAAAAGTTAAATAAAAAATAGTAATTCTTAAAGAATCCAATCAAATACATGCACATGAGAAAGAATAACTATTACAATAAGTATTAAAGCAAAAATGACTGCACTTAATGGGCCAATCTTAATTCCTA
The DNA here is from genome assembly GCA_019058015.1 of Promethearchaeota archaeon. Taxonomy (GTDB): domain Archaea; phylum Asgardarchaeota; class Lokiarchaeia; order Sigyniarchaeales; family SOKP01; genus 6H3-1. Next base: position 58,376 of record JAHLWH010000134.1, read on the forward strand.
TGGAACTGTCTTCAAAAAACCTCATAAGACCTGCACCACTTTGAGGCATGGGCGAACTTTTTGACCTTCTTCTCTTCCTTCTACTTCTTTGCGACATCTTTTTAATCAAAATGTGGTTTAATTGATATATAATTTATAAGAAATCTAAATTATTTAAAATTACTAAAATATATGTATAGTAAATTTTATGAATTAATGATTATTTTTTAAAAAATATTAAAGTAAGTTCAAATTAAAACATTTAAGTTTTCGAGAGTCGTTAGAAAGTGAAAAAGTATAATATAATATCTAATAAATTTAAAATAAATAAGCATTTTTTATTATTTACTTTCTTAATTTCCATCTTAATTTTTTGTTTATTAATTCCATTATTGAAAAATAAAAATAGCAATAATTTTCAAACTCCTAGTACTTTAAAAAATTCCTCAAATTTTAACACATTTGAAGGTGTTCAAATTACAGAACTCTATAGGAATGTGGAATTAAGTGGAAATGGATTATTAACTGCAGAAGACACATTTACTATAAAAAATATCCATAATAACCCAATCTCTTTTATTACAATGGGTATAGATAAATCTTTTATTGAAAATCTCATTTATTATGACGCAAAAGGACCATATTCAGAATCATTAGATGTTCAATTCTCAGAAACAATGATTGAGACATTTAAAATGGTATATATTTATTTTGATTGTCCATTACTCCCTTCTCAGGAGATCTCAATCACTTTTACTCATTCATATAAAGACCTTTATAATTTTTCTGTAATGAGTGTAGGACAAGAGCAAATGCAAACAATTGTGTTTAATTTTTATATATATCCAATTGTCCCTTATGAGGTTGATTATGTAGGTATATTTTTTTTTCATCCAGAACTCGGAGAAGAAGTATTAACAATTAATGATTCGGGTGAAGAGGGAAAATTTGAAGGTGGGTTTTTACAATATTCTAAGGAATTTATGAGGCCTTTCTATTATAAATTGATAATAGGTACCTTTGATTATTCTGAGAACACTAAATTGCAAATTGATAAAATATTAAGAAAAATTACATTTAACTCACTAGGTTATTTAATTGTGGATGAGACACTCACAATTCACAATACTGGGGCGATTCCAATATCAGAATTTTCTGTCAAAATTCCAACTGTTGTATCAGAAGTTGAAGTATTTGATTATCTAGGGCCAATAGAAGGTACTTCACTAGACTCAGAACCTAATCTTGATGGAACTACCAAAGATTTAACAATTTTATTGACACAAAATAGGGTAACCCTATATGTGGATTCTAAATTCGATTTTTCCATAAGGTATCAATTGCCCTATGATGAATATCATGTATTTAATTGGCTCTATAATTCTATTTCAATCGATTTATTACTCACAAAATGTGATTATGTTATATATGATCAAGAAATTCAAATTATTATTGATGGTTGTGAAAATATTATGTCCATAACTGAACAACCTAATTCAATTAAAACGCTTGGGGATGATCTGGTATTAATTTTTAATGATGATATAATTTCACCCCTTGATGAAAAACACATAAACATTATATACACTTTAGATTTTCTTGAAATTTTAATGAGACCATTAATTTTTACAATTCTGTTTATGATCCTTTTCACGTCTTTTGTAATAATAACAAAAATTAGGAAAGAAGAATTACCAATTGATGCTTATAGAAAAAGAGATATTCCAATAAAGGAATTACGTGAATTTTATTCCTTATATGAAGAGAAAAATGCAATTTACCTAGATATTCAGCAAGCAGATGATGATGTGAAAAGAAAGAAACTTACTAGAAAGAAATATCTTAATGTGTTAAAGAAATATGAGTTAAGATTAAAATCACTAGAAAACGAACTTGCCCCTCTCAGGAAAAAATTAGAAGAATCAACGAAAATTTTTGAAAATATATTTAAAAAACTTGAATTATTTGAAGCTGAAAGATTAAGTTTAAAAGATAATATAAATTTGTTAGAAAACAGATATAAGCGCGGCAGACTACCTTCAAAAAATGCTTTTGAGAAATTAATGGGCGATTTTCTTAAACGTCGAGAAAAAGTTCGGAAGGCGATAGACCGGCAAATAAATGAGCTTAAAGCATACCTCTATTAAAATTATATTCCAAATTGCAAAAAATTTATATGATTTAAATGAAACCTTGGCTTTTTGACATCTTAGCATGCCCAATAGATAAAAATTTTCCTTTAGAACTCTTAATACTAAAATGGGAAACCAATATAAATGAATTTGAAGAATTCTTAAAAATTTTTCAAGTTCGAAATGAAAAATCCATTAAAAATGAAGAATTAATAAAATGTACTGAACCTGAAAATCGTTTAAAAATTCGGGATGGCATAGCTCTCAAATTTAAAAAACCTTCTGAATACCTAAATACGATAAACTCAAGCATTCAAGAACTCAAAAATATAATAAATCTTACAAAAGAACCAATAATTAAAAAATGTATTGATATCCTTAAAACAAGCGTAAAGAGAAAAATTGAATCAACTATAAACCTTATCTCAAAGGAAGATAAAAAAGAAAAAATAAAGGAAATTATTAATTCTATCCTTCCAGAATTATATCTTATCAATAAATTTAAAATTGATACTGAAATAGAAGAAGGTATTTTATTTTGCTCCAAATGTAATAGATGGTATCCTATCGTTCAAACAATACCTCAAATGTTACCAGATAAATATAGGAATGAAAAAGAAGATATTACTTTTTTAACTAAATGGAAGGAAACTCTTGATACAATTAATTTCTTACAAAGAGATCTGATCCCATTTAAAATCTAAAGAAATAATTAAAAACTAATCCTTTTAAAATAATTTTAATTATTGTATTATTAAATTAGAATTCATAAAAGGTAAAAGAGAAATAAAGCTCCGTCGTCTAGTGGCCAAATTTTAAAAAATTAAAGGCTAAGGATTCGGGGCCTTGAACCCCGAAACGCAGGTTCGAATCCTGCCGGAGCTATTATTAGAGTTGGGCTTTTATGCCAATCCTTTAAATTCTCAATTAATTTAGGTGAATTATATAAGTGCAAAGTTTTTCTGAATATCAATTTGGCGTAGTGGAAATAATTAATTTAGTTATTCTATTCATAATTATTTTCATAATAACTTATTTCGTTATTCCATTCGTAATTAAATTCACAAGGTCAAAAGGATGGATTGGAATTGATATTCATAAGGTAGAAAAACCTGAAGTTGCTGAGTCCGGAGGAATAAGTATAGTAATAGGGTTGTGTTTCGCATTAGTTTTTATGTTAATACTATTTCCTTCACTTACAAATGAACTATTAGTTATCATATTAACAATTATAATAGCGGGAGTTATTGGACTTATTGATGACAGAAAAAAACTCTCATCAATAAAAAAAATAATTTTAACTATCATAACTGGTGGACCTATTTTCATTCTGAATTTTATTAACTTTATCGATGTAGATAGCCCCACAATCCCTATTTTAGGAATGTTACGTCTTAATTACATTTATCCATTTGTATTACCTGTAATTATTGCAGTTACAACAAATACAGTCAATATGCTTGAAGGCTATAACGGAGAAGGTTCAGGAACATGTCTAATAGCTGTAATTTTTATGTTTCTTTCGGGTTTAATTTGGAATTCAGCCCAAGCAGTAATATATTCAGTTCCCTTTATTGCAATATTATTAGCTTTTTTCTTATACAATAAATATCCTGCAAAAGTTTTTCCAGGTGATGTAGGAACTATTACTATTGGAGCAATGATAGGTTGTATAGCAATTTTTGGTTCAATCGAAGTGCCAACGTTTTGTGTTTTATTAGGACATGTTTTTAACAGTTTTTATGTATTATCTTCTATTAGGCGATTACTCGAAAGTAGCCAGATTCAAATAAAGCAAAGTGATATTATCTTTTTAGAAAATGGTAAAATTAAAGCTTCAAGGGAGGATGATGCAGCAATGAGTTTACCAAGGTTACTCCTCGCAAAAGGAGAATTGACTGAACCTGAATTAGTGAAAAATTTTTTTGCTTTATCATTTATTTGTGGTCAATTTGCAATTATTGCTGCTTTATCAATGCAATGGACTCTATATTATGATAATTTGGCATTTTTGATTATTTCAGGAATAATTTTTATTTTAATATGTGGGAGTTTTTCATTAATTATTTATTGGAAATTTCCGAGAATTAGAGGGATTTCAATAATAATGGTAACGTTATTAACTTGTGGAATTGTTTTTGTATGGTTTATTGATTGGTTTATAGTACAAACACCATTGAATGTGTTGTGGAGTGCAGTTTAACCGCTATTGGCTTAGGACTATGGTATTATGTAGGTTGCTTCCGTTATTTTTGGAAGCAAATTGATAAAATGAAGAAAAGAGAAGATAAAGAAAATATTTAAGCCAGCTTAATTCAAACCAAGTCATTTAAGATTTTTATAATTTTTAATTATATCAATTAGCTTTTTAGATAATTTTGCAGAATTGAGTTTTTTTTGAAACAATTCATATCCATTCAATGCAATTTCATTTCTCAATTTTTCATTTTCATATAATGTGATAATAGCATTTGCTAGGCTATCTGGATCGGCGATTTTACATAAGTAACAATTCTTTTGATGCGTTAATAGTTCATTTATTGCTTTTGTATTTGCGGTAATTATTGGTTTTCTCATTGCTAATGCAGTATAAACTTTATTTGGAATAACTCTTCTCGCTTTCAACGTAGAACCAAATATTCCCAATTGAATATCAGACCTTGCAATTGTTTGTGGTATTAGATTAATTGGAATTTGAGGAAAAAAACTAATATTTGAAATTCCAAGTTTTTTAACAATTTTTTTCGTTTCAAATATCTCTGGTTTTGTTCCACCGACAATTTCAAATATTATGTCTTTAGTATATTGTTCTATTCTTTTAGCTGATTTAATAATATATTCAATCCCATGCAATGGAATGTAATTACCATTAAATCCAATAACAAACTTATCTTTAAATCCTTCATATTTCTGAGGATAAAACAACACCTCGTTAACTCCTAAAAATATCCTAAAAATTTTTTTTGGATTTAAATGGAAAAATTGACTAAATCGATATTTTTCCATATCTGATTGTGAAATTATTAAATCTGATAAATGAAAAGCAATCCATTCAATTAAGTAATAAAATTTTGCTAAAAACGATTTCTTTTTCAATTTTCGATAATCCATTGTAACAGAATCAATTAAAGAAGTGTATGGATTAAAAATAATTGGGATTTTTCTATTAAATATTTTCCATGATAAAATTCTTAAAAAATATGCTAAGTATAATGATTCGTGACCCGGATAACCGATATAAATACAAACTATATCATAATAATTTGATTTAAAATATTTTTTAATTAAATTAATGTTACGATTTATAAAATTCCTAAAAAATGATAAAGTAAACATATGTTTTTGATTAGTTAAAAAATCTCTTACTAGATTAGGGGTCGAAAAATTTACTGTAATAATCTCTATATCTTTGATTTTTTTCAAACCATTTAGAAAAACTCTATTCACATTTCTATTTTCGTCAAATGCTCCAAAAAAACAAATTTTCATATTACAATTAAAATAGAGTCTTATATTTTCAAAAATATTTACTTAAATAGAATACTCTAATTCATATAATATAATTTTTTTAAGTTGATTTATTTGAAAAGAATTTTAATCACAGGTTCTGGAGGTCCCGCTGGAGTCAATACACTTAAATCTCTGAATATTACTTCTGAAAAAATGAATCTATATGGTACAGATATCAATATTTATCATTTAGAATTTTCCCGACCATGGACAAGGAAAGTGTTTTTAGTTCCAAGATGTAATTCACCTGAATTTATACCTAAAATTAATAATATAATTGAAAAATATAAAATAGAGTTAGTAATTCCCCAACCTGATGTAGAAGTTGCGGTGATATCAGAAAATCGTGAAAAATTAGATACAAATACATTTTTACCTAAAAAAGAAACCATAAGTATTTGCCAAGATAAATTTAAAAGTGCTGATATCTGGAAAAATAAAGGATTTCCAACAGCGAAAGCTATTGAACTTAGAAAAGATCATCTGGAAAAGGATTTAAATAACGCTTTCTCTGTTTTGGGAGATAAACTCTGGATTAGAGCAAAGAAAGGGGCGGGAGGAACTGGAAGTACTCCTGCTGATAATATAGAAACTGCTTCAAGTTGGATTCACTATTGGTATTCGAGAGATAAAAATTGGGAATTTATTGCACAAGAATTTCTTCCGGGAAAAAATATTGCCTTTCAAAGTGTGTTCAATGATGGAGAAATTATAACATCCCAAGCAAGAGAGAGAATAGAATATATATATCCTTATCTTGCGCCGTCAGGAATAACAGGCACTCCTGTTGTAGCAAAGACTATCCATGATGATAAAATAAATGAAATGGCTACAAAAGCAGTACTGAGTATTGATACGAATGCAAATGGCGTATTTTCAGTAGATTTAAAAGAAGATAAAGAAGGAAATATCGTTCCAACTGAAATAAATGCTGGTCGATTTTTTACCACAAGTTTTTATTTTTCTTATGCTGGTAAAGAATACAATGTTCCAAAAGCTAATATGCCATATATACTTGTCAAGCTTGCTTTTGATGAAATAATTCCTGAAGGCAAGAATTATAATATTCTACCAGCGAATCTATACTGGATTAGACATATTGATTGTTCTCACCATTTAATTCCAGAAGATAAATTACAGAAAATAACCTAAAAATTTGACTTTCTAAAAAAATAATAACTTTTTTAGTCTATTTCTTAATTAATAATTTATAATGGAGAAAAATAAACGAATTCTTATTTTAATTCTTACTTTATTGCTGTCTGGTCTATCTGTATACTTATTTGGATTTGTATTTTTCACTCTTGACTGGATAATAATAATATTAGATATTGCATTTTGGATTACACTTCTTTTATATTTTTTTTTAGTCAATGAAATATATCATTGGGTAAAAGAAGGAAAAAGAAGTGAATTAGCTGATATTGTTTTTATTGCTTTTTTATTCTTTTTTATATTTTTTCTATTTAAGGATTTAATGACTTCATTTATGGGCGCCTTCTTTATTTATCTTTTATTAGGAAGATCCGAAGTAAAAGAATATGAAGTATTAAGCAAATTACTTGATATTTCATTGATTACTTATGCAGTAATCTTTTTCTCAGGGATAATTTCAAGAATTGTAAATAATGATATTATTATTAATACTGCTTTCTCTTTTTCTATTTGGTTAATTTTAGGCTTAGGTTTTGCATACTTTGGAAGAAAATATATAATTGTATTTAGATTTATGAGTCCTGAATATCTCACATTACTCCTGTATGTTCTCGCATGGTTAATCGTTATCTTTATCAATCAATATACACCTTTAAATTTCATTGATTATATCTACTATGTTTTACTTATTACAAATTGGGTCATCTATTTCATTTCAGGTCCAATTTTAGATAAAATGTTGGGTATAAAAAGAGTCCAAGATGAGAAACTTCTCAAATTAGTCAACAAATTAAAGGAAAAAGTGGGGATACGTGGAAAAGTTAAGGTAGGATTTGGTAAATATCCAATACTCAATGCGATGGCTTATGGTTCTTTTTTAGATAAAAGAGTGGCAATCATTGCTGAAGATATTTCTGAAATAGCAGAGGATGAAATAGATGGAATAATTGCACATGAACTTGCACATACAAAAGAATACCATACTTTATTTTTAACGCTTTTAACTTCTATCGATTTAATCTTCAGAATGATATTTAATATTCCAGCCACATATTACGACTATGTCTTTGGAAATCCCTCTATTCCACTAGTAGCTTTTATATTTTTAAATTTGGGAATTTTTATTATATTATTTATATTTGTAAGATTTTTAGAAAGTCGAGCTGACTTAAAAACCAAGAAAATAGGCCTTGGTCTTAATCTTGCCAAAGCTCTCTATAATCTAGAAAGCTTCTACGCACACGGACGCGAAGTGGGACTTAACACTATATTACTCGCGGAAGAGAAGCAAAATCCAAATAATATATTATTAGATTATATGAGTACTGCGGAATATATTAATAATTCAATGATACAACCCTCAAGATTATCTTTACTCAGCAATTTTATTAACTCTCATCCGCCAACTTATTTTAGAATTGCAGCAATTCTAGGTGATAATTTAAAACCCTTAAAAGAAGCGTTTTTAACTTTTTTTTTAATGAAAAAATCTAAACAGAGAAAATATGCAGAGAAATTTTCTCAAGCGAGAGAATTATTTACAAAAGTAGCAACTACTAAATTTAAAGAAAAATTTGAGATTTCTAATATTCCAGAAATGATGGAACACCTAAATAAAAAAGAAATATATCAAAAATATTTCAATAAAACATATTTATTTAAGAATAAAGTCACTAAAGCTATAATTTTGGGCAAATTAATTGATATCTCATTCACCAATGAAATTACTAATCCTGTTGAATTCATTATTGAAAATTTAGAGGGAAATATAAAAGAAAAAATTAACCCTTCTTTCTATAGTTCAATAGAATTCCAAATAGATGGAAAATATTTTTTTGAAAAAGAAAATCCAATTATTCTTACTAAAGTTGATTTATTAGAAGACCATACTAAGGGAAATTTTGTATTTAAGTCAAAATCCAATGATACAATTCATAAGAATATAAATAAAACCAAACTCCCAAAATCTATAAAAATAATTGAAAATCTTAAAGGAAAAGAAGTCTTCTTTACCACGAAAGGCACGATATCAATAAGGGAATGTACTGATATAACACCCTCTGAGATATATGGTGATTATAAGATCGCACTTCTAGAATATGCTGATTCTGACGATAATTCAAAGCCAATAGTATATGATTTAAAAGATTTAATTGTTAAAACATCTGAAAATGGTATCGGAATAATTTTTTATCGTGATTTAAATACTAAACCATATGAATTAAAAATTCTAGAATGGCTAAAAGATAAACAGATTAGGACTTCAATCTTTCTAAAAAAACCGGTCAATAATGAGGAAATCGGTTATCTCCAAAAAAATATAGTCAATTTCAGAAATCAAGATGAAATTGAAAAAAGCAAGGTTATAATTAAAAATATATTTGGGGAAGAAATTGAAATTCCTTATAAAAAAATTGAGCTAGTTCTTTTTAATTATGATTCAGTTGTCATTCTGCAGAAAAATAAAACGAGTATTTTTAGTAAATTAGGCTATAAAATACTAAAAAAATTCGCACCACAAAAAATATTTATCTAATTCTTGCATCTAATTTTATTTTAATATATCTCTTAAAATTAAAAAAAAACAGAAAAGCAAAAAAATAATTAGTAATTATAACACTAATAGTCTCCTCAAAAAAATTGATTAGGATGGCAGGAAAATTAATTTCTATTTTAAGGTTATTGCGTGTAAAGCAATATTATAAAAATCTTTTAATATTCATAGCAGCATTTTTTGGAGAAATGATTTTGGATGCTTCTTTATGGTTTATTTTAGTATTGGGTTTTATTCTGGCATGTTGCACGTCATCAATAAATTATATTGTGAATGACATTATCGATGTTGAAAAAGATAAATTGCATCCAGAAAAATCCAAAAAACGCCCCCTTGCATCGGGTTGTTTATCAAAAGGTTTTGCATTCTTTCTATTGTTCATTTTAATATTTTCCGTTATTATATGCCTTATTTTTATAATTCCCAATTTATTTTTTGGATTAACGTTATTGTCAATTTTAATTGTAGGACAATTGTATAATTTTATTCTCAATAAATATGCTTTCGTTGATATTATCTCCCTATCTATTCTTTACATTATTCGAGCGATTGCAGGATGTTTTTTAATTGAAGTTTTCATATCCCCGTGGTTATTTCTAGCGATTTTTCTAGTAGCATTATTTTTAGTTATTTGCAAAAGAAATGCTGATTTAGTATTAATGGGAGAGGAAGATGCATCTAAACACAAAAATGTATACGATCAATACTCAATAAAGTTATTAGAACAGTTTCATATTTTGGTAGCTAGTTCATTATTTATGACCTACTCATTATATATAATTTTAGGGCCATTTAATATACTTAGTGTAGAAAATATTAAATTACATCAATATTTTTCGGTTTTTACTATTCCAGTTGCATTATATTTAATATTGAAATATATGTATTTATTAAGAGCAAATCCAAAAATCGCTAGAAATCCTTCAAGAGCTTTTTTTGATAAAGGAATAATAATTTCAGGAGTTTTTATTCTTATTTTTATGTTTATTGCTTTTTATTGGGATACTGTATTAGAAATTTTTGGACTAAATTAAATGATGTATATGCCCCACCCACCAATTATTTTATTTGATTTTGATGGTGTAGTTATAACACACACAAGCTTAGAACTTGCTGCCTTAAAACAACTTAAAAATAATTGGTATAAATGGCAAAATATTGAAAAGATGAGACTTATTGATTTTGCCAGAATTTTAGAACAATCTGATTCTGAAAACAAATTTAAGGCTTATAAAAACTTATTTAAGAATTACAGAAAAATTATTCCAAACCCTTTAAAAATTATTATCTTCTTTATTCGTTTTAGACTTGTATATCCCAAATTGGAGAAAATCTATGAAACTCTCAAACCAAATCTAGAAAATGTTTTAAAAATCTTAAAAGAAAATAATATTCCCACGGGAATCGTCTCAAATACACAAAAGAAACGATTAGCTTTTTTTACTGAAAAGTTTAATCTAAGCCAATATTTCGCTGTGATAATGTCACGGAGTGATGCTCCCTCCCGGAAGCCAAACCCTTTACCTATTTTACTTGCTTTGAAAACAATTAAAAATACATATGGATTTTCCAAAATTGAAAAAAGTAGAGTTTATTTTATTGGTGATTTACCCACAGATATTAAATGTGCTAAAAATGCGGGGATAAATAGTATTGCCATTCTATCGGGACATGGATTAAAAAAAGATTTAGAAAGAGAAAATCCTTCAATCATCTTGGAGAATAGCCAACAATTGTTAGAAATTGAAATGATTAAAAAATATTTAAAATAATTAAAATTATCTCTCGATTTTTCCTGGAAGGTAAAAATCATATTTCTTTCGAAATAGTTTTGTTTTTATGAAACGATCGAATTTTCGAACCCTTTGAAAAATTTCCCAAATCATTTTATCGTTATTATAATATGATTGAACCTCTTTTAATGTAATAGATTCTATGTTGAACTCTCCAGCTTCTTGTATAAAAAAATCATTAATTATTTTTATTAATCCCGGAATTAGTTCACGTTTCTGTTCCTTAAAGAAGTTAGCAATTAAATCAATAGCAACTAAGCGCCAATCATGGTAACGATCCATTACTTCTTGAATAAATAAGGCTTTAAGAAGCCATCTCAAAAAAGATGGGGCACTTTTTAAAAATAGTTCAGGTTCCATAGCTTCGATTCCATTAATTCTATACATTGGTGTACTTGTATCTAAATAAATTAATTTTATATCTTCAGGAACTTTTGGATTATTCGGGTTGTATCCCTCTAGAGAAAAATTTGAGATTTGTCCATCTATTCCGACTTTTATATTCTCATTTTTCTTATTGAAGTCCCAAACTTTTTTTAATTCTCTCATGATAAATAAGACTAACTTGCTCACATCATGATTACTAAGTTCGTGAATAATTTTATTTCCGATCGTTTCAGGCGGAACTTTTTCTTGAGCACAATACAATACAACATTACCTTTTGGATCTTTTACCCACACAGCATCACAATCTGGAATATTTAATCTTATGTCCTCCTTTAAGATTCTATTATATTCTTTGTAAGCTTTTATATGCTTTTTTACTTGTTTCTCAGTATCAAAGATAGGAAGCCTTTTATAAGCTATTTTTTCAGGATCATCTACGAGTTCAAATACTAAACTTATTTCACCAAAACCAAGAATTTTTATTGGGATTTTACCACGCTCTGGATGTATAGTATCAATTACATTCTCTAGTTCATTTATAATGTCTGTATTTATTTTCATTTACATTTGCACCTCTTGTTTTTTTTTAGGATATTCACTTAACGCAATATCTAAACGTTTTAAAATTTCATCAATATCCTCAGATTCAATAATTAAAGGGGGCATTAATTTATTTGTTGATTTATTATTCCCACAGTAGTCAGCAAAAATTCCATTTTTAATCATATAAACTGTAAAAATTTGGCCGTAAACTTCATTAATGAACTCAATCCCCCACATAAGCCCTCTACCCCTTATATCTACAATGATATTTGAATATTTTTTTTTAAGCTCTTTCAAACCATCTCCAAATTCCCTTCCCATCGTTCTAACATGTTCTAAAAATTTAGGTTGAGAAATTATATCGAGCATCCTCCTGCAAAAATAACAACCAAGCTCAGAACCCCCAGTAGAGCTTATATGTAGGAAAGGATCATCTTTAAATACTTCTTCAATAAAAGGTTTATAACTACAAGTGGCTATGGGATAATAACCAGCGCTCATTCCTTTAGCAAGTACAATTATATCTGGAACAACTTTTTCATGTTTATATAATCCCCCAAAAATTGCCCAGAATTCTCCTGTTCGACCTAAACCTGTTTGAACTTCATCAGAAATCATTATGACTCCATTATCATCACATAACTCTCTTACTGTAGCAAAATATCCCTCCGGAGGTATTAAAATCCCACCAGTTGCAGGAATTGTTTCAAATATAACGCAAGCAGTTTCCCCATCAATCACCTTAGATATTGCATCAATATCCCCAAAAGGAACTTGTACAAAATCGGATGGCCCCCATAGAAAAATGTCTTTAAAATTTGAAGCACAAGCCCCTAAAGCAAACCCTGTTACCCCATGATAAGCTCTATTTGCAGAAATAATTTTTATCCTTTGTGTTATTGCTCTGGCTAATTTTAAGGCTAAATCTATTGCTTCCCCACCTCCAACACAGTACTGAGTTTTAGAAATATCTCCAGGAAGAAGTTCCGCCAATTTTTTTGCGAGTAAAGATCTTTGCTCACTTATTAAATGATGATCTCCTATATCTAGACCTGCATCAATACCATCTTTTAATGCCTTTATTATTTCCGGATGTCTATGCCCTAAGTTAAAAACTCCTCCAGTCGTTCTGCAATCGATTAAATCTAGTGGAGGTTGTCCTTTCCTTGTTCCTTCTAACATCTTCACATGAAAGCGATCTCGCTCACCTTGAACGATTCCAAAACCCAATTTTTTAAAAAAAGATGCTTTATATTTGTTTACATAAGTGGAATACATTTTTACTATATTTTTTTGAGTTTCTGAGCCAATAATCTTTCTTTTTTGAGACATTAAATTCACACTCTTCTTGAATTTAGATAATTCTATTTTTATTTTCTTAATATATTAAATTTTTTTATTAGATTCTTGAATTTAATAATATTTAGTTTTATTGGTATGATTGGAATAATTTTCCCCAATCTGACTTTAAAAATTTATTAATTCTTTTCCTCCCTGTCCAATTATACCAAAATAAGTCGTGAAAAAGTTTAGAAGCCATTATCGGTCCCATAAAAAATAATTCATTGTGAAGAAGGGGCTCCAAGAATCTTAAGAAACCCTTTCGGGTCATTTGATCACCCCATATGACCAAGCTTCTTTTTACACGAAAATTCCAGTTAATTTTAGAAACATCTCCTCCTACAATATCAATCTGATCGAAATCACCACAACCTAACCCTTCATCATGAGCCATTTTTATTGCTGGTAGGGAAAGTGGTTCAAATCCCAACATATGAGATACTACGGCATCGATTGCCACTTGATCATATCCTGCAAGTAGATAATTTTTTATTCTAGGTATCATTGTTCTCGGTCCAGCTCCATCTCCGCATACTGTTCCATCTACAACAGCAAGTATGTTGGGATGAATTTGTTTTTGAATTATTAGTAAATCTACAAGAACTTCAGACATATATTGATGACTAAAATGTCTTCTCTTTGTAAGTAATCCCCCGAATGCATTTTTCATAGCACATGTTATTCCTCCATGCTTTGAAGTACCCATAGTGTGCTTTAAAGATCCTCCTCTTTGTCCGGTGTGTCCGTGAGTTTTCATTGTAGGTAAGTGAATAATACTTTTTCCGAAATAGAAAAGAGGGATTTTAAATCCTTTTGGGAAAATTTTTGAATCCAAAACAAATAATTTTTTATTTTTTAAATTAATAAATTTAGGTCTTAGAGACTCATAGGAAACAAATTTTACTCTCGTTAAAGGAACAAACCATGTATTATATCTCTCTATTATTTTTTCCCATTTATTACCTTTAAGACCAAGCTCTATATTTGTTACAACTGTTCTATTTTCACAAGGAAAAAGCTTCCTTGGATTGAAACCATCATCAATCATAGTTTTTAATACGCCCTCTACTTGCCATGGTGGAGAACTGCAAGCTGGAAAGAATTTACTCCATGATAGATTTAATTTAATAATTGTTTTTTTTTCTTTTTTGTAATAATCTTGATATTTCGCCATGTGCATTAATTTTTTATAATCCTTTAATACTGTTTTCGGCGAAGTTTTTACTACGTATATCTTTTCATTCATAATAAATTCAAAAATTCTTTTTAATTAAAAAATATCTTTTATCGTACATTATAATTTTTTTTTCAAGATTTATCCTTCGATAGATATACTGCAAACCTCGAGATATGCCATTTTAATGACAATTTTGGTCCAAATTTCTCATACATAATTTTTGATATATACCAAAATACCATTACGGTGATAGTTACTGGTATCCAGATACTATATATGTCAAGCCTATTCCAAAAGATTGGAGCTGTTATATCATGTAAAAAATATAACGTTAGTGAATAATATGAAAAATAAAATAAAAATCGATGTCTCCATTCTGGTGTAAATTTAAATTCGTGAAAATATGTTAGCAAACTAAAAAGGACTAAATCCCAACCAATTACCCATAACATTAAGGTAAGCACGCTCCTATCTACACCTAAAATTGTTCCCATTGTTTCGGTTGTTCTCCAAGTGGTAATATCGTGATGAAATATAAAAATATTACTCAGAATTGAAGCAATGATTATTATTGTACCAAAAATTGCAAAATTTCTAACAATTTTCTTTTTTATTTGAGTTTTTCTTAAGTCTCCTTCTTCAATTGAATAAATCTCGTAGAAAATATCACCAACTATAGTGCCTAAACAAAAATTTGTAAAAAACGGTAATATTGGATATTCATGAGCAGGAAAAAAAATGAAATGATATATTAACTCCCAAAAAAGATTAATATATCTTAGACTTTCTAGCAAATCAAATACTGGATAAGAAATTATAAGTATAAACATTGCTAAAATTAAACGGACTACTTTTGGCAGCTTTAACAGAGGATAGGCAATTAATAAGCAAAAGCCAATTATAAAAAGAATATACCAACTCCAAAGTGCCAATAAACCCGCAATGTAAATAACCGAAATTGCGTTATAAATTACAGCTAATAAAAAAAAAAAAAAAAGATCGATAATAATATTCCCTAATAAAATTTTGCTTCGAATAGTTAGGGTTCGATTTTACCTTATCCATCCTTCTTCTTATTGATAAAACCACACTAATTCCTGAAACAAAAAGAAAACCAGCTGCACCAACAACTTCCGTAGTCAATCTTAAAAGTATTAACGCCCAAGAATGTAAAGGCGATGCCCACCAATAGGATGTATGCCAAACAATCATAGCGAAAATGCAATAACCTCGAAAAGCATCAACACTTTTAATACGACGCATGATTTCTTTCTACAAATTTTCCTTTAAAATTTTGAATTGAATTAATCCATTATATAAAAAAACTAATAATATAGATATTTTTAACCTTTTCAATTATTTTACCTTTTTGAATAAACAAAAAAATCGTCTTAGTGGCATAATCTATTCTTAATCTTTATCCTTTGATAAATAAACTGCAGCTTTTGATATAACAGTTTTTAACGAAAATTTTGATCCAGTTTTCTTATGCATAATCTTTAATATCAGCCAGAATAGAATTACAGTGAGACTAGTTGGTATCCAGAAGTTATACATATTAAAAACATCCCAAAAAATTAAAGCTACGATATTATGGCCTAAATAAATTGTTAATGAATAGAACGAGAAATAAAATAAAAAGCGATTTTTCCATTTTGGTGATAATTTAAATTCATGTAAATATGTAAGAAACCCCATTATAATTAAATCCCAGCCAATTGCATATATTATCCAAGTAAATGAACCTCTAATTAAAAATGAGATTGGGTCATTAAATGTATATATCGAACTTATTATTGCAAGTAAGATTAGAATTGTGCCATAGAATAAAAAATTAATCACAATTTTCTTTTTTACTAAAGTTCTTCTTAAATTTTCATCTTTAATTGAATAAATTTCATAGAAAACTTCACCGACCACTGTACCTAAACAGAAAAAAGAAAACATTGGTAAAATTGGGTCTTCCCAGGGAGGATGAAACAGTAAATGATAAATTATCCACCCACCTCCATCAATATCTTTTAAACTTTCTAGAGCAATAAATAAAGGATAAGTAATAAAAACTATAAGAAATGCTAAAATTATACGATAAACTTTAGGTAATTTTACTAAAGGGTACCCAATCGCTAAACAAACAGGTATGGTTAGTAGAATATACCAACTCCAAAGTCCCCATATTCCCCAACGCCAAAGAACTGTAACAGCATTATAAATCAAACCTATAGCCAAAAAGAATGATGTTCTATAATAATACTCTTTGAGAAATACGCGCTTTGAATAATTCAGGTCAGATTTTACTTTTTCCTTTCTTAATCTTATCGATAATGTAGTACTTATTCCCGAAATAAAGAGAAAAGCAGATGCTCCTATAAACTCTATCATCATTCTGCCAGCTGTATGCACCCAAATATCTGAAGGTGTTATCCACCATTCAAAAATGTGCATAAAAACCATATATAACATACACAAACCTCTAAAAGCATCAATTGATTTTATACGGCGCATAATATCTTTTCAGCCTTTATTTTAATTTTTAAAAAAAAATTTAAATAATGAAGTAAATAATAAATAAAAAATTTATTTCTATTGTTTAAAATTTAAAGCTTCAGAAATTGATGAATTTCCAAAATAAACATTTTTGGCTAAATTTTCATCAAATTTTATCTCACTATTTAATTTTTTAGGAAGCTCACTTTGAGAATTTTTTTCATTGCTATTTAATATGTTCATAGATTTTATTGCCTTAATTCCACGAATTGCTATCCAAATTGCCGAAATTTCATGTTTCGAAATTTTAAAAATGTGTTTATTATATTTCATTTTAGAAGTATTTCTTTCATCGACAAGATAAAAGATTGGAATAAATTCTTTAAATTCGTAAGATAAAATTTCCAATAAAGACTCAAATAAACTCGGAACTCCTATTCCAAAGAAGATCTTTATTATAATTGGCTTTAACTTATCAGAATTAAAATAAGAGATGAATTTTCCAATATAATCGACAAATTCCCTTTGATTGTGTAAGATTTTAGAAATCAAAAAATACTCATCTAAGAAAATTGCAATCCCACTTTTATTTTTACCTGGATCAACTGAAAATATTAATTCGAAATATCGCTTCTTAAAACCAAATTTATGAGTTGCAAGAATTTGCATTATATATTCTTCAAAATCTTGTGTATCTGAATAAACTAAAAATCGATCTGTTTTATTTTCAGAAGAAATTCCATCAAATTCTTTTTGTGTGGTAAGAATAATTCCTTTAATATTTCTTAATTTTACACCATAATTTAAAACATAAAAGGGGATTCTAAGTTCATTTAAACTATTATTAACTTTATAAAAAAAGCGGGAATCGTTACTGTAAAAATATAATTTCTGCTTCAATTTAAATATCGTTACTGTAAAAATATAATTTCTGCTTCAATTTAATTATATTAAAAATAAATTTATATATCAATTTTACTAGAATTTTTTGAAGATATATAATAATAGTAAATGAAAATTCTTTTTTTTCTGAATTACTGTACGACCTTAATCTTATTGAACTTATTTCCGAAATTGGTTCATTAATTAAAATTGGTGGAGGTTGGAGCCTGTTTAATCTTTTTAGAGATGTAGAAATATCAGTAAAATATTTTTATAACGATTTTTATTCGAAGTTTGTTCCCTTTTTAGAAGATCTCTCGCATAGCTTTGATGGAGTCTCTTACAGCGGATTCAGTTGTGATGGGCACACATTATATTTTGATATTACCAGATATCAAGTTTCAAATTTCGCAAGATTGTCTGGAACTAATGATCCTATATATCAAGCTCGACCCAAGTCATATTTTAAATTGGACTTCAGCGAATAAGATAGTGCCGAATTTCGGGCAAACATGTATAAATTATACTGTGCGTTTATGGACCATTATCATGTGAGGCTTTTTGCATTTGATCTAACCGGGAAAGAAGCGCAACCACAAGATACATTGTTTATCTTTGGATGGATGGGCGTTCAGAAATCGAATCAAGATGGCGTTATGGGTAGATATTACATTCAGAGTGCTATTACGGGGGAGTATTTACAGGGGATTGCCGACATATTCGATGATTTAATAACGGATTTCATGTCCCAAGATGGAGTGCCCACGGCGGTTAATTCGATGGGAGATATGCTCGCATTAAACAATCTCTTGTTTGTGAAGACGTTATTGACCGCGAAAAAGAATCCTAAAAATCGCATTTCATACTTCAAGCAGAATATTGACAAGAACTATATCGAGGTATTTAACGGAGAAGTTGCTCCCAAATTACCAGATGCCGAAAGAGACCTATGGGATTGGTGGTATGATGAGTATATGATAAATAAAAACCCAATTGATCAAGTGGGTGTTGTAATTTTCTTAAGTATAATGCTTGACGAAGAGATAGATGTAATTGATGATTGGTTTAGAAACACAGATGATTTTAATTTTGAATGGATTGATATTGAATTGCAGCCGTGGTTTAAGCCCGAATTTTTAGTCCTACATAAGTATTTTCCCAATGTTCAACATGTAAATTAAACACAAAATTAAGGCACTGCTAAGATTTATAATTTTAAATTCCTTTCTTATTTATTAGAATTTAAGTATAAATAAAGTGAATTGAACTTGGAAAAGCCCGAAGAAACCGAAGATAAGAGGATGCAAGATAGAAAGGAAGCAAAGTTAAGAGATGTTGAGAAGATTTCGGATGATTTTGAACGAAAAAAACTTAGGGAGATTTTCGAAGACTTTAATTATAAAAAAAATCCACCAAGTTTTTTCCTAGATTGGCAGGGAAGAGTTATGACTCTTATTATATCTGGTGCAGAAATTGATGATCCATCCATATTTTCTAAATTTACTCACCTTTCAAAATTCCGCCTTTCTGGCATAAAAATTCAAGATATTGATTGGCTAAACTCGCTTGTTAAACTCCAACAGTTGGGCATGAACAATGATAATATAAAAAGGATAGAGGGTCTTAAAAATTTAAAATATTTAAGAGAATTAAATTTAGGAAAAAATCAGATAGAAGAAATTTCAGGATTGGAAAATCTACACAATTTAATAACTTTAAAATTACATGAAAACCAAATATCTGAAATTAAAGGACTTGATAACCAAATTAAGTTAGATTACCTTAGGTTATCTGATAATCATATAGCTGATATTAAGGGTCTCGAAAACCTTAGAAATTTAAGGGATTTGTATTTAGAAAACAACGAAATTATCGAGATTAAAGGTCTCGACAACCTCGAGAATATTCACTACATAGATTTAGAAAACAACAGAATCACCGAAATTAAGGGGCTGGACAACCTTTCCACGCTTCATGACCTTAATTTAGCTAGAAATCAGATTACCGAACTCAAGGGAATTAATGGCTTAATCAACCTTTATACTATTAGCGTCGATTTTAACCCGATAACGAAAATCCACCCGATAAGGGACGTTCCTAATCTTGAGCTCGTGTCATTCTTTAACCCGGATTCTTTTTCAAGGGCAGATATTGATGAGGTAAATAAGGAATTAAGAGAGGAGGGATTCGAATTGTCTTTATGTGAGAAAAGCGAGGGGGAAGGAGATGGAGTACATTCTCACGTTCTTGAGATATGGGCAATACCTGATGAATTCGAAGATTATTAAGAGGATAAAGCAAAACCCGAGAAAAAGGTTTGAATAAAGAATAAATATATACATTTGTAGATGATATTAAAATAAGCCCATTAGATCGTCATTTCTAATCCAAAATGATATAAAGTATATGAATGGTAAACTTGTTCGAAATTCGGTATCTTTTATATGTTTTATGACCGTTTTTTTATATACGAATTAAAAACCATTTAATTTTATTAATGTATGTCTCTCTAGAGATGAGAAAATAGGATGTAAAGAGATTTACGATTTTTTGAAAAATCGTGTTTTTATCATTTTTCACAAGTTTATATCTTTGTATAAATCGACCATTTTTTTACATATAAATTAGTAACTATTTAATTTTAATTCAAAATTTGATTAAGAAAGATCTGTTAACTTTAAGTCCTAATAAAATAGAAGAAATTGAAGAGCTTTTCTTGCGGAAAGTACCGCGTAATGGATGTTATTTATATAAATGTTATTTTAAAGTATATTCCTTATAATCTCATGATTAAAATTATAAATAAATTAGAAATTTATCTCTAAATATAAACAATATAAATTTATATATCAATTTTCCTAATTATTGTTTGAAATGCTAATATCGAATGAAAATAACAATAGGAACAAACATTATGAAAAAAGTTTGCGAACTTAAAGATCTGATTATCAAAACTATCCAAAAAAATTCCATAACTTCAATTTGGGGCGATATTGGAGTCGGAAAGACAACATTAGCACTTCAGATTGCTTTAAATTTTTCACAACAAAATGAAAAAGTAATTTTTATCTACACAAAGGATGAATTTCCTTCCCTGAAATTTGAAAACCTAAAGAGTAAAATGGATAAGGAAAAATCAAGTAATATTATTTTCATTAAAATTGAGGATTTTGATGATTTATTACAATATGTTCTAAATTTGGAATTTGTATTATTAGATCTAAAAAGAGTTGAAAATAAAAATATCTTCCAAATTCAATTAATTATAATTGATTCTCCATTTGATCTTTATTCATTAAAAACAGATAAGACAAAGAAGAAGAAAAACGTCGAATTAAATCATAAATTAAATCAAATTTTAGCCACTTTAACTTATTTAAACCAAAAATATGGCATTAACATAATAATTACCAACTATGAAGCAACAATTAAAGAAAATGAAAATTATTTCATAAAAGAAAAGGGTGGAAAGGTAGCAGAATATTGGGTACCTAATACTATTCAAATTCTAAGAACTGAGAATATGTCAGAAAGAATTCTATTATTAAAAAACCGACCACAATCAATAAGATATGAAATTAAAGTAAAACTTGATGATTCTGGATTTAATGAGATTAAATAAAATTTTTTAGAGATTATTCTTTAAAGATGAATGAAAACAATCAAAAATTTAAAAATGATAACTTTATTGTAGAAAAAGAAGGATTGGTTAATTTTTTCTTACATTCGGTTGATAAGAATAATATTCCTTCGAAATCTATGGTTGTTTTTTATAATAAAAAAATGGAAATCAATCGAGACATTACTAATTTAGCCATAATGGCTTATAATAAATTATTCAATCAAAATAAACTTGTTATTGTAGATTCTATGGCGGCTTCTGGAATTGGTTCAATTAGAATGTTAAAAGAATGTAAAAATATAAAACAAATATATATTAATGACATCAATCCTATGGCTATCGACTTAATTAAGAAGAATATTCAAATAAATAATTTAAAGGACTTAGAATCACTAATTAAAATTTCAAAAAAGAGTGCAAATTTATTATTTTCAGAACTCGCTTTAATGAAACAAGATGAAAAACCTGATATAATTTCAATAGATCCATTTGGAACGCCAAACTTATACATTGATTCTGCTTTTAAAGCAATTAAGAAAAAACATGGCTTAATCTGCATAACAGCTACAGATACTGCTGTTTTATTTGGAATTAGAAAGAAAGCTTGTCTAAGAAAATATATGTCAAAACCACTCCATACAGATTATTGTAAGGAAATTGGCGCAAGAATTTTATTATATTTTATCTCAAGAATCGCTAATATTAATAATTTAGGGATTCATCCTCTTTTAACCTTTTACTCTAACCACTTTATTAGAATAATTGCTCTCGTTTTTAAAAATAAAGAAAGAATTTTTGAAAATATTAAAAATTATGGTTATATCTTTCATTGTAATAATTGCGGATATAGAACCAGTTTTAAAGGCAACACCTTACAAATCCCACATATTTGTATGTCATGTGAAGAAGATCAAAATTTAGACCTTGCAGGTCCATTATGGTTAGGAAAAATTCATAAAGAAGATTTTTTACATTATTTAATTGAATTAAATAAATATTCTGACTTTAAAAATAAGAATAAAATTGAAAAAATTCTAAGCTTTACTTTAGAAGAAATCAATATGCCTATATCATATTATAATATTCATAAACTCTGTGAAGAATTAACACTTCAATCTGTGCCCAAAATGGATCTTATTATCAAAAAAATAAAAGAAAAAGGTTATTTAGCTTCAAGAACCCATTTTGACTTCATTTCAATAAAAACAAATATGGAAATTAAAGAACTAAAAAGGTTGCTATCATCACTTTAAAATATTAGATGAATTATATGGGTAAAAAATGGATTAAAGAACATAAAAAAGAACATTACTATAAAAATGCAAAAAGACATGGTTATAGAGCAAGATCTGCCTATAAATTAATTCAAATAAATAAAAAATTTAATATCTTTAAAGATATTTTTTCTTTATTAGATTTTGGTTGCGCTCCCGGCTCTTGGTTACAAGCTTCAGTTGAATTTATCTCCGAGAATTTAAGAAAATCTAAAAAAAATATTAAACCAAAAATTTTGGGGATCGATCTAAAAAGAATCACTCCCATAAAAGGTGCAGATTTTTTACAAATGGATATTCATGATACATCATTACAAGAGAAATTAATTAAGTTTTTTGACAATAAAAAAATTGATCTCATAATATCCGATTGTTCAATAAAAAAAACTGGTAATAAAACACTTGACCAAGTAAGCCAGATCAAAATTTGTGATCGAATACTGGAGATTGCGATTGTTTTGCTTAAAAAGAATAGTTTTCTTATTTTAAAATGTTTTGAAGGATCTGAATTACCTAAATTCGTAAAATCGGTAGAAGAAAAATTTCATAAAGTTAGAAAATTTATACCAGAGGCAACTCGTTCTAGAAGTAATGAAATTTTTTTAGTTTGTCAATCCATTCTTTATTAATATTTAAGTCCATTCCTTCAAAGGGATTTTGATACGTTTTATTATCGAGACAGTGCCAGATCCAGTCAGTAAACCATGAACAAAACCTAGGATTAAATCTTACTTGAGTGTTATCACATATATCTATGAAAGGACATAAAAAACAAGGCATACGCCAAACCATGTCCCATATAAAATCATCCTTTTTTTTATCAAGTTTTTTTGACATTTTGGCAGTTTTTTCTCTTAAATCTTCGATATAAAAAATACGTTTCGTCCAATTCGCAGAGTCTAATTCTCTCTGAACTTTTATTCTTGATTTTAATTCTAAGGTTTCTAAAATTCTTTCAATCTTATTGCTGGAAATATTTCCCTTCTTTTTTAATTCTTCTATGAACAACTCGCCTTCTTGTCTAATTATTTCGAGAATTGCGGCTTCATCTTTTTTTAATTTTCTACTTATTTCTTTTCTTATAAATTCTAATCTCGTTTGCCTTCGATCTTGCTCTGTTTCCTCATCCTCACTCTCTATTCGCTGCTTAACCTTACACTTATGTCTGGACAAGTATATAAATTCTTGGTTACAATATGGACAGCGTTCTTTATGCTTTTTACTTATTTTTCCTCATCTCAATTAGGTTCTTCTTACTCAAAAAATTATATATGCCAGATTTTTAATAGAAAATGAAAATAAAATAGATTAATAAACTGATTTTTTTATAAATTATTAAAAATTAAATTTTAACTTTACTATTTTGGATTAATGATAAATAAAAACCCCCAAAAAAAAATAAAAAACACCAATCTAAGTAATATTAACACTTTATATCATCTTAATGATTCAGAAATCCAAAAAATTTTAGATTTAACACCCGAATCAACAATTCAATTAAAAAAAGAAATATCAACTGGAAAACACATATTATGGTTAAAAGAAGATATTGAAAAAATTTCAAAAAAATCAAACCCATTAAGTTCCGGAAGCACAAATTTAGATTTTATATTAAATGGTGGTTTTTTTCCAGGTGTTGTTTATTTTATTTTTGGTGAATTTACTACAGGAAAAACTCAATTATGCCTCCAATTGGCCACAAATATTGCTCAAAAATTTAATGAACAATTAATCAAGAAAAATCAATATCTAACATTATTCTTAGATACCGAAAACAATTTCAAACCAGAAAGAATTAACCAATTATCAACAAGTTTAAATCTAGAACCAGAGAGAGTTTTAAAGAGCATAAACGTTCTTAATATTATTGGAAGTACTGCTTTAAATGTTACTTTCGAGAAGATAGAAGATTTAATAAAAACTTATGATTATAAGTTGGTTATTATCGATTCCCTAACAAATCATTTTCGAGCCGATCAAAATAATGAAAGTATGAATCAAATAACTCAAGTAAAAAAATTTTTGAAAATCTTTAAAAAAATAAACGAATTAACAAAAAAATATAATTTAATATCAATTTTAATTGGTCAAGTTTCGCCAAACTTCTCGAAAGAGTCGTTCTTTCCAGTTAAACCCTTCGCAGTTCGATTACTTAATCATTTGTTTTCAGAATTTATTTTTTTTAGTTATGTTGAAGATAACAAAAGATCAGCACATATTATTAATTCAGAATTTTTACCCGAGAGAAAGACGATTTTTATGATCTCTGAGAAAGGTATTAGAGATTATCACTTAATATCAAAAAATTAAAATTATAAAGCACTAAAGAAGTTTAAATATTGCTTAATTGAAATAATCTGAACATAATTTGATGAAATTTTTGAATTAATGAAATAAATTTCATTTTTTAATTTTTTAATAATCCACTCTAATAATTTTTCAGCATACTGAAGTTTTTTTAATTTAATTGGTTTTGCTTTTTGATTTTCTGAGTACTCTGGTTTAGAATAACGACCCACAACTTCTCCAAAATCCATACCAATAAAAAAAATTTTTTGATTAGGCCGAATGAAATTTTTAAGAAAATAGAGAACTCTATCTCCATCTGTAAATCCACCTGGATTCAAAATAATAGATTTTGGCTCAACTTGGGTTGTTCCAATAATATTATTCGCAATTTTTACCTCATTTGATATTTTTTTTAAAATATCTACATTATCTCCATGGGCGTGTATAACTATATAATTTGAAAGTTTTCTAAAATAAGAAAATTTTTCTGGTAAAAATCCATCAAGATCAGTAAAAATAAGGTTTGATTTTATTCCTTTTTCATCGAGAAATACGGCAGCTCCATCTATAGCAATAATTAATTGATTTATTGGAAATTTATCCTTACTATTTTGAGAGATTTTATCAAAAGTTTTTTCTAAAGAAGGACCGCATCCAAATATGGTTATGAATTTATTTTTTTGGATTATATTTTTTATATTCTCCAAGTTTTGATGAAAATTTTCATAATTTTGACTATCAAGCAAAATATTTAATAATAAATCTCTGCCGAGCTTATCCTTCTGTTCATCAAAGTTAAAATCTTTGATTATTTTATAATACCACTCTTTAAATTCAGAAAAAAAATTGATACTTTTAATAATATCTGGGTTAATACTCTCTCTCATAAATATACTTCCATTTTAAGAATTATAAAAATTTATTTTAATAAAAAATTATAAAACTATCTTGTAATTATTCAAAAATAATATTTTAATTTTGAGTGGAGAATAATGGAAAAAAAACAATTAATATTACCCCTATTTTTTACAATAGTAACCGTAATTTTTGCTATTTATATTACACGAAATGTCCCACCAACTTTAGATCTTACTGAATTCTATGATGGTGTAGGACTATCCGATGCAATACTTCTTATCTTTATGCCATTTATTTTCAATTTAATTGCTATTCCTTTTGGAATCTTATTTATTGGAGTATATTTCTTAATTTCTAAAATTATAAAAAAAAACTACGATTTTAAAATAATCACACTTAAAGGTGAAAAAATTAAAGGCTTCCCTACTTTTACTCGAACATTATTACCTAGTTTCTTATCCCTCTCTATCGGGTTAGTTATTATGAATTATTATTGGTTATTTAATGTAAGAATTATCGGATATGATCCTACTACAACCATTCTGTTTGCTGCATTATTGACTACACCACTTTGCTCCATCTTAGTTATTCCTATTTGGGTTTTTCACGATTGTGGAATCATTGAAATAAAAAGGTTAAGGAAAGACTTCAGACTATCTCCCGAAGTAAATTCTGTCGGTCAATTTTATAAATATATCTTAAGAGGATATGCAGGAATAACTACTCCAATTTTATATTACCTTACTTTCGCGAAAATATTTACTCAAGCAGATCCTCTTCTACAAATAATAATTTTCCTCTTTCCAATCACCTTAATGGGTTATTTTATGCCACTAACAATCATATATGAATTATTTTTTAACAAAATAAAAAAATTAACTCTGAGAATAATAAGATTAGAAAAAATTAACTTAGATGAAATCTTCACATAAAAAAAAAAATTATAAATTAATACTGAAATTATTTTAAAACATCCTAATAAAATAAAATAAAAAAAAAATGCAAAATGAGATGAAAGAAAATGGTAAAAGCCACAATTAATGATAAAGAACTAGACTTTCCAGATGATTTATTGTACTCTAAAGCACACCAATGGGTAAAAATTGACGGAAATATTGTAAGTGTCGGTATTACTTCTTATGCTGCTGACCAATTGGGAGAAATTACTTTCGTTGATGTAGAAGGTGTTGAAGGAGCAGAGGTTTCTCAAGATGTTGATGGATCAGGCGATCCTGTGGATTGTACAGTCGAAAGCCAGAAAGGTGTTGGAGATATATTTTGTCCAATATCAGGTAAGGTAGTTGAAGTAAATCCTGACTTAATGGACGAACCTGAAAAGGTAAATGAAGATCCATACGCAGCTTGGTTATTTAAGGTTGAAGCTTTAAATCTTGATGCAGAGAAAGGAAACTTGATATCAGCCGCAGATTATGTTGCATCTATTCAATAATAAATCAAATTAATACACTCGAAAAATTATATTTTTTTTACTTTTTATTTTCATTTAATATAATTAGATTAAGATGTGAGTTTTAATCTAGTAATTAAATTTTCACACTTTCTTTAATTAGTTCTAGTTCCTTGCGTTATTACTCTTTCCTTAACAGCAATAATATATTGCAGACTTATAAACCCTATCAATGCTAAAACAACTCCAATAAAAAGCAACCTCCACGCAAAAGATCTATCATAAGTGTATTTAGTTGCTTGATATAATGTTATAAATCCTGAGGAACTTATGAATATTAAAATAGAAGCCACAATCGATTCAATAATAAAAGCATCGTGCATATCGGGATAAATAAACATAGCCTCCCCAGTACTTGGATCGGCTCCTAACGGTATTGGTTCTCTGTAAATGATATAAATAACTCCAAGCTGTAAAACAAAAAGAAATATATAAATTCCCAATAAACCTAAATTCTTTGAAGGTGTAGGAAGAGAAAATCTTTTGGCTATCTTTATTTTAGGAAAACGAACTTTAGGTTTGCGTATTTTATTTCCAAATATCCATGGAACTTTCTTTGCAATTTTTTCCTTAATTGTCTCAGAGCCAGATTGAATTGATTTTGACATATTTTCTTTTAATCCAAACTTAATAGATTTATAAATATAAAATCCTAAAATTAAATATATTCCCGATTTAAAAAATATTTTTATTTGTGGAAAAAAATGACATCAAATAATTCAACCCATCTGAAAAATAGTTTAGACCAAGTGTTTAAGATAAATTTTAGACGAAAATCGGATGAATCTATACTCTTTATATCAGATTTTACCGAAGATTATATGCTTAACACTATTACACAAGCGAAATTTAAACAAATACAAGATAGAAATCTATATACAAAAAAGTTATTTAATCTTACTAAAGAATTATATGGTGAAAAATTTGTAACTTCAAAATATGAATCTTTATAAATCATCTAAAATGGCTTAAATTGAAAAATGAAGAACTAATTTTAATCTTATAATAAATAAAAGTTAATTTGTTGAATTCTATGACACAAATATTAAAGAATATGAGTGTACCATCAGAATTTTGGGATTATTTTGAACAAATATTAAAAATCCCAAGATGTTCGGGAAATGAAAAACAGATAAGAGAGTACATAAAATCTAAAGCGGAACAATTTGGCTTTAAGACAAATGAAGACTCAGTAGGAAATCTTGTGGTAAAGATACCAACATCAATAACTAAACCCAAAAAGAAAGTTGTTTTACAATGCCATTTAGATATGGTGTGTGAAAAAAATGAGGGAATATCTCATGATTTTTCAAAAGATCCAATAAATCTAAAGGCAATTGAAATTGATGGAGAAAAATGGGTTACTGCAGAGGGAACAACTTTAGGAGCCGATAATGGAGTAGGCATTGCGTATCTTTTGACTTTAATGAAAAAAATCCATAATAAAGAATTGATTTTTAATAATATTGCATTTGATTTATTATTTACAGTTGATGAGGAGAGTGGGCTTGTAGGAGCCTTTAAAATTAATAAAAATTTAATCGATGGAGACATATTAATAAACCTTGATTCAGAAGATGATGATACCTTTATAATAGGGTGTGCTGGAGGAATAGATACGACAGCTGAAATTAAGGATAAAAATATTTTTTGTAATGTGAAAGAGATTAATCTTATACCAATGAATTTATCAATCAAGGGATTGATTGGAGGACATTCTGGGGTAGATATACACAAAGGAAGGGGAAATTCTTTGAAATTAATTGCAAAAATCTTATGGGAAATAAACAAAAAATTTAATATAGATATAATCTCAATGAATGGAGGTAATCGAAGGAACGCAATTCCACGTGAATCAAACGCAATAATCTTTATTCATAAAAAAAATGAATCGGAGATTATAAATTTTGTTAATCAAATCAAATCTGAAATAATTTCTGAAATTTCTGAAGTAGAACCAAATTTAGTAATAATAATTAATACTATAAGTGATCAAAACTTCTATAAAAAATTATCTACAGATATTAAAAATAAATTATTGAATATTCTTTACGTTATTCCAAATGGCCCCATTTCTTATCATCCTGAAGATAAAACATTAGTACATACATCAACAAATTTAGCTTCAATTCGAATGGATGAAAATTTAATTAAAATTGAAACAAGTCAGAGAAGCCTAAGTGAAATCTCTAAAAAGGATATCTATGAAAAAATAGAAGCAATATTCAAGTTATCTGACCTAAATTTTGATGTTCAGCACTTTGCGGAATATCTTAGATGGACACCTGATTGGAATTCTCCATTATTACAAAAATCAAAACAAATATATATTAATTTATTTAAAGAAGAACCAAAAATTTTAATAGTTCATGCAGGATTGGAGTGCGGAATATTAAAAAAGCACTTTCCTCATTTAGATATGATTTCTATAGGTCCAAATATAAAAGAGGCTCATTCTCCCGATGAACGTCTAAAAGTAAATAGTATCCAAAGAATATGGAAATTTTTAATAGAATTATTAAAAAAGATTGTATAAAAGAATAAAAGTGGTTATATCTTTACCTCCCAGATCTCTTTCCAAGACTGAAAAATCTCCTTAACAGGCGCTAATAATGAAACATTAAATTTAGTCGATTTAAATCCAAAAAAGAAATCAGAAAAAGATCCTAATTTGATTAAAACAAGAAGAAATGTTGCGGAATTAGGAATTGGTATGAACCCAAAAGCAACACACTACGAGTCAGGACTTGAAGGGGAAAAAATAAAAGGCTCTTGTCATATCGCCATTGGAACAAATAAATTTTTTGGAGGAAATGTTCTGTCCGATATTCATCTCGATTTCATTATAAATAAACCCACAATTCTAATTGAAGAAGTAACATTTATGGATGAGGATAAATTTTGTTTTTAATATCTTATAGTGTAAATTCTTTATTAAATTGAAGAAAAACCATCGCTTGTCAATAAATTTATTTAATTTAATTTTTTCTTTATTATTATCATCAAATTCATTTTCATAATATTACCTTATTCATAAAATTAAAGTGATCAAATGAGTTCTTGGAAGGATTTATACTCAGAAGTTAAAAAACGCAAGATGGAAGCTTTAAATAAGAAAGGTGTAGTAGAAGCTGTCGAAAAACATGGAAAAATTCTTGCTGTTAGCGG
The DNA here is from genome assembly GCA_019058015.1 of Promethearchaeota archaeon. Classification (GTDB taxonomy): domain Archaea; phylum Asgardarchaeota; class Lokiarchaeia; order Sigyniarchaeales; family SOKP01; genus 6H3-1. The sequence goes on from JAHLWH010000134.1 coordinate 88,995, forward strand.
TAGGTATGAAAAACCTGAAAAAATAATTCCACATATGTATGCATCTGAAAAGAAAGTTATTAAACCAAAAGATGTAATGAAAATTGACCTGAATCATTATGACGTACTTTTGATAGGTTGTCCGGGCAACGAGATCCCTAATGCTGCTCATACAAGAATTTATAAATATGTCGCTGAAAATGGTGGTTGGTTAATAACAACAGATTGGGCAATTCGAAGTATCGTAGAAATTATATTTCCTGGATTTATAAAATGGAATGGCGCAAGAACTGGCGATACAGTTGTACCTTGTCAAATTCTAGAACCAAACCATCCATTTTTAGAGGGTCTGGAAATTGAACTCCAGACAGCTAAATGGGGGGGGAAAAAAAAATCTGAGGAATCTTTCCGTTGGTGGTTAGAAGCTAAAAGTTTCCCAATAACCATTTTGAATTATACTGCAGTTAAAATATTGATTTCTTCTTTAGTATTACAAAAGAAATGGGGTGAAGCGCCCGTTTTAGTCTATTTTGATTATGGTAAATCAGGCGGGCGTGTAATTCATTTGATCTCCCATACACATTTACAAAAAGGTAAGGCAAAAGGAAAATTCGCTTCCGCAATGATTTTAACTAATATCCTTGATGAAAAAGTATCCCACAAAGTTGGATTAAAAAAAGGCACTCCTGCTGGGGCTCAATATCAAGACTTTGCTCAAACATATCAAACACCCTCTCAAATGCAAAGTGGAACTATTTATACAAATATTCCTATAGCTCCAATGCCAACCTCTGCAACAACAACTACTAATACGACTGGATTGGATTTAACGGGGACCTCAAAAATTGTAGAAGTCCCAAATAATTTTCCCCCAAGTCAAAATTGTGCTTTATGTGATTCGAACTTTGAGAATTATACGGGAAAGATTTATATTTGCAAAGAGTGCGGTGTACCCTATCACGAACAATGCTTGAACATCCAAATAAATGAGGGTGTTTGTAAAATATGCGGTAGAATATTATTGTGGTAAAAATGAAAAAGAAAATAAAAATATCAATAAAAAAAATAAATAATAAAATTGAAAATTGAAATTACCTTCATTAATATAACTTATTCTTCTGTTATAACAATTGCCTCTTCAGGGCATTGAGTCTCACAAGCCATACATCCGACACACTCGTCACGCATATCCTCAAGCACCTTGACTTTACCATCTTCAGGCTCATCGAAACAACCGGATGGACAGACCTCATAGCAGGTACCACAGCCTGTGCATTTATCCATATCAATATCTATTGAGAAAGACATTTTTAATACACCATTTCCATTTTATCAATAAATTATATGAAAATAATTTTAATTAGTAAATTTACCATTTAATTTAAAATTATAATAAAATTAGTTATTATCTTTTATATCAGAAAATAAAATTTTAGCTGGAATTTTTAATTGAAAACAAAAAAAATCTTGGAAAAAGATCTTAAAAGTCAATTATTTGATGTTAAGCTGGGGGATTTTAACGGAGATGGAAATTTTGAAATCGTAGTTTGTTCAGAAGATGGGAGAGTTTTAATTCTTTCAGATGACGGGGAAATTATTCATGAATTATTCATCTCCGAGAGTAAGCCAATCTGGGATATTGAACTTTATGATATAACCCAAAATGGGAAAGTTGAATTAATATCAGGAGGCATGGATGGATTATTAAATGTTTTTTATTTGAATAATTCTAAAATTGAGCTTTTATGGTCTCAACAATTCCAGAGTTCGGTATCTGGTTTTTTCATTGATGATATAAATGATGATTTGCAATTTGAATTAATTGCTTATGGACTTGATAAGTCATTAAGAGTTTTAAACCTACAGAATGGCAACTTAATCTGGGGGCAATTATTTGAAAGCGGAATTGGAACTGTAAAAGCCTATGATTGTGATGGAGATGGACAAATTGAACTTATTGGAGGCGGAAATGATGGAACAATAAGAGTTTTAATGGAAAAGATGGCTCCTTAAAATGGTTCAGGAAATTTGCTCGAAATATTAGATGCTTTTGCTGTTTTCCGAATAAACAAACTGTTTTATGCGGTGGGGATGATAAAAAAATATATTTTCTTAATGGAGTTAATGGAGATATAATTAAATCGCTTCCAATGGAAGAATATGTCTGGGGAAGTATCTCCTATTTAAATAAAAATAATCGATCTAAAGCATTAGTTTATTCATATTGTTTCGATTTCCTTGAGGATAACTTTATTAAAAATAAATTAAAATTCAAATCGAAACTCCTTTGCCTTAATGATAACCTTGAGATGGATTGGGAGCATGCAGGATTTAATATTGAGGATCTCAAAATAATTCAAACTAATTTACAATATATTTTTCTGGGAACGACTAAAGGAAAACTTATTATACTTGATGAAAATAATGGCACTATTGTAGAAGAGATCACTCTTAGCTCTTCAATTAATAAACTTACGTTTTGGAATAATTATCTTTATTGTGTAACTAGAGATGGAAAACTAATTATAATAAAACTTCAAGAGTAATGTTCCAAGAGTATAATTAAGTGATTTAGAGTGCAAAAAAATAGCTCTCGTATTTTGTCTAAAAATTTAAATAATTCTAACTATTCTATTACCCAGTATTATTATTACACGTTAATAAGTGTGGAATTTATGACTAAAGAAGACCTAAATGAAATAAAAACCCCCCTATATGAAACTCATGTAAAATTGGGGGCGCGAATGGTGAATTTTGCTGGATGGTTGATGCCAGTCCAATATGAAAGCATTTTAAAAGAACATGAAACCGTTCGAACGCTCGCAGGTGTTTTTGATATTTCTCATATGGGAGAATTTATTTTTGAAGGTCCAGATGTGATACCATTCCTTCAATATTTGATGGTGAATGATTTAAAATTATTAGAAAAGTCAAAAGGACAATATTCTTGCATGTGTTATGAAAATGGGACTGTAGTAGACGATTTAGTTTACTATGAGGAGAGTCCGGAACGATTTCGGATGATTGTCAACGCAAGTAATGTAGAAAAAGATTTTCAATGGATTAATAAGCAAATAGGAAACTTTCGAGTAAAAGTTAGGGATGTCTCGAAAGAAAGATGTCGATTAGCATTTCAAGGGCCGAAATCTGATGACTTAATTGCGCCACTCGTTGATACAGATTTATCTACTTTAAATCGGTTTTATTTTGTTTTTTGTAATTTGTGTGATGTTCCTGCATTCATAGCCCGAACTGGTTACACTGGTGAGAGAGGTTTTGAAATTTCTTTTGAAAATAAATACGCTGCAACAATTTGGAATGCTTTATTGAGAACAGGAGCTGGTGCTGCGGGTTTAGGGGCGCGGGATTCTTTGCGTTTAGAAGCTTGCTACTGCTTATATGGTCATGAACTTACTAATTCAATAACCCCGATTGAAGCAGGGCTTAACTGGCTTGTAAAACCAAAAGAAGGAATTGATTTTATAGGTAAGGAAGTTCTTATTCACCAAAAAAAAGAAGGGACATCACGAATTCTTGTTGGATTAAATCTCTTGGATAAGGGAATCATTAGAGAAAATTACAAATTATTTAATAACGGGGTAGAAATTGGATATGTAACTTCTGGGGGATTTTCACCAACGCTTAAAAAGACAATTTGCTTAGCTCTCGTTGAAACAAAATATAGCTCCATCGGGACGGAATTTGATGTTGAAATTCGGAATAAACTTCTTAAAGCCAAAGTAGTTCCCACACCATTTTATCGTAATATATAATAAAATTTGAATAAAAATCAAGATTAATGTGAATAAGGATGGATCTTAAATTTCCTGCAGATTTAAAATATGCACCAACTCACGAGTGGGTTAGGATGGATGGAGATATAGCAACTGTTGGAATTTCTGACTATGCACAACATAAACTTGGCGATATTGTATATGTTGAACTTCCTGAAATAGGAGCAGTATTAGAAAAAGGAAATACAGCATGCGAAATTGAGTCCGTTAAAGCTGTTAGCGAACTTTTCATGCCTTTAACGGGAGAAATTGTTGAAACTAATGGAAACATCGCTGATAATCCAGCATTTGTGAATTCTTCGCCTTACGGGGAGGGTTGGATAATGAAAATTAAAGTATCTAACCCAGATGAAATTAAAAATCTTCTCTCGGTTGAAAAATATCAAGAATTGATCGAAAAAGAGGAAGATTAATAGTTTTTTTTATATTCATTAGATTAATCCAACTATTACCATCTAAATGAGATAGATAGAATGGATTTTATACTTCATGATAAAGAAACAATTGCGGAGATGTTAACTTCCATCGGTGTTAATTCCTTAGAGGAGTTATTTCAAGACATTCCAGCCGATTTGCTGTTAAAAAAATTAAACCTACCTCATGGTTTGTCTGAACCAGATCTTTTACGGCGATTAGAAGAACTTTCACATAAAAATAAAATTTATTCAAGTTCTTTTCTAGGAGCTGGTTGTTATTACCATTATATTCCTTCATTGGTGGATTTTGTAATTAGCCTTTCAGGATTTTATACTGCCTATACTCCCTACCAAGCAGAAGCCAGTCAAGGGTATTTACAAGCCATTTATGAGTATCAAACAGCAATTACGCGGCTTACCCAGATGGATGTTACCAATGCGAGTATGTATGACGGGTCCACTGCTCTTGCTGAAGCTGCAATTATGGCAACTGTAGCCACGCAGAAAAAAAAACTTATTTTACTTGAAGGAATTCATCCGGAATATGTAGAAGTTGTTAAGACCTATTGCTGGGGGCAAGACATCCATTTTGAAATTGTTATGGAGGATACACTCATCTCAAAATTAGATGAAAGTGTTGCAGCTGTTCTATTCCAGAGTCCAAATTTCTTCGGTGACATCGAAAATGTCACAGAATTAGTTCAAATAATTAGAGATAAAGCTCCCAAATGTTTAGTTGTTCAAGTAATGACTGATCCTACTTGCCTAGGCGTGTTAAAACCTCCAGGAAAATTTGATATTGATATTTTTGTTGCTGAAGGACAATCTTTTGGTATTTCACCATCATTTGGCGGTCCAGGGTTAGGAATTTTTGCATCTAAGCAAAAATATTTGCGTAAAATGCCAGGTCGGTTGATTGGTAAAACTAACGAAATTGATGGAGAGCGAGAGGGATTTATCCTAACTTTGCAAACCCGCGAACAGCATATACGTCGTGAGAAAGCCACTTCAAATATTTGTACGAACCAAGCACTGTGTGCTTTAGCCTCGTTAATTTATCTCGTTTCATTGGGAAAAACAGGTCTTCAAGAGATTGCTCTTCAAAATTTTCAAAAATCTCATTATGTTAAGCAAAAATTAGCAACCATCCCAGGTTATCAAATATTAAATAAGAAACCAACATATAATGAATTTTTGGTTAAATGTCCAAATGTTAATGAACTAATTGAACAATGCAAACAGGAAAATCTGCTTCCACCTCTAATTATATCGAAATATTTTCCTGATATGAAAGATATTGTACTTGTATGTGTGACTGAGAGCAATTCTCGGGAGGATATAGAAAAATTCATTCATGCAGCTCAAAAAGCTTCTAACAAAAACATAGGAGGGAATTAAACAATGACTTCAAACCTGACTTTAATTTTTAACAAAGGTACTAAACGCTCTCAACATAATTTCATTCCTGAAATGGATATAGATAAAGTTGATTTACTCAAAATAATACCCTCATCTTTTCAACGAGAAGATTTACCCTTACCCGATATTCCAGAGGTAAAAATTGTCCGCCATTATACCGAGTTGAGTAGGAAAAATTATGGGATAGATTCAGGAATTTATCCGCTTGGTTCATGCACTATGAAATATAATCCTAAAATTAATGAGGTGATCACTCGACTTCCAGCTTTTTTCCAAATACATCCTCTTCAAGAAGAAAATCAAGGAGCTCTTGAACTAATACACCAACTCTCAGAGCTACTCATAGAAATTACCGGTATGGATGGATTTACCTTTCAACCTGCTGCGGGAGCTCATGGAGAGTTAACCGGGATTTTAATAATGAAAAAATATTTCGAGAATAAAAATCTCAAAAAAAATAAAATATTAATACCAGATTCCGCCCATGGAACTAACCCATCATCTGCAAAAATGGCAGGTTTTTCAATAATCGAAGTACGATCAAATGATGCGGGAGAAATTCCACTTGATCACATTGAATTCGCAATGCAGCAGGGCGATGTAGCGGGTATAATGTTAACCAATCCCAATACTTTGGGTATATTTGACCGTCAAATTAAGGATATCACGAATATCATACACAAATATGGGGGTTTATGCTACTATGATGGCGCTAATTTGAATCCTATGTTAGGGATTTGCCGCCCAGGGGATATGGGTTTTGATATCATCCATCTGAATTTCCATAAAACTTTCTCAACTCCACATGGTGGAGGTGGTCCTGGTTCTGGACCTGTGGGTGTTATTAAAGAACTCGTTCCATATCTACCCGGACCCCATATTATCGCTACAGAACAGGAATTTGTATGTCGAGAAAAAACCAACAATTCTATTGGTCGGATTAAGTGTTTTTGGGGTAATTTTGGAGTTATTGTGCGTGCATATGCGTATATTCTCGCGTTAGGTGCCGAAGGTCTTAAACGAGTGGGTCAAATGGCTGTATTAAATGCAAATTACTTGCGGGTTCTTTTAAAAGAAAAATATCACCTCCCTTACGATCGCATATGTCAACATGAATTTGTACTTTCAGATCGGGGAATTCCAAATGAAGTAACTACTGAAGACATTGCAAAACGTATTCTTGATTATGGATTATATGCTCCAACCATATACTTTCCGTTAATAGTAAAAGGTGCATTGATGATTGAACCAACCGAAACCGAGTCAAAAGCTTCATTGGATAATTTCGTTAATGTGATGAATAAAATCTATAATGAAGCAAAAACTGCTCCTGAACTTCTTAAAAATGCTCCCCATAACACACCTGTTAAACGTCTCGATGCTGTTCTCGCTGCTCGAAACCCAATATTACATGATTAAAATATTTGAAGATTTAAGAAAAATAAAAATATTTTGGATATTTATAATACTACCTGATATTACTTTTATCTCATGGATCATTTCTAAACGGGTGACGAGCACTTTCTGCATTCTTTATGCCATCTTCTGCAGTTGGCAGACCTTCCATCGCCTTTCGAATAGCGTTCCGAGTTGCTTTAAAGTTATTTATGAAAATCCGTTTGCGACTACTTGCACTGGGATGAATAAAGACATTAGCAATAATCACTAAATCTTCTGAAGCATCTTTAGGAAGAATTCCATCTTCAACACATTTCATTACCGCTTTCGCTACTGCTGCTTGAGCTGGTCCATAAACGAGACTTGCTTGACGTAGCGACTGGACCTTAACTGTAGGAATCATTACTGTTGCCGGTTTGACTTGCATATTAGGTTCAAGAATCACTTGAAGCCCTTCACGACCTTTCGCAGGATGTGTTAGAGCACGAGCATATGCTTCACCAACAGGACCTTTCTTATCACCAATAAGAAGATCTATATGAGCAAGTTCGGCTCTATTTCCTACAAGTGATTCACCAACCCTTAAACTAAAGTCTGAAATTATCTGAGGAGTAATATCAACAGAATAGAAACGACTCGTAAGTTCTTTCTCGGCAACTTCAATTTTAATTTCCTTCTTTTTGAGTAAACCTAACTTCTCTAATTCTATTCTAAATTCATCCCAAAGCTCATAGGAAAGTGTATCACCCATTATTACAGGCTGTCGAGTAACACCAACAGGAATATTCATCATATTCAAACACTCTTTAGGTCCTAAAGCACCAGAACCAACAATCATTCGCGCAAACTTTTGAATCTTTTTTTGTAGAATCTGAGCTTCCGCAAGACGTTTATTTTTTACATGATCATAAAGTTCGAGCCAAATCTTTGGAATCACATTAGCTGAGGCAAGAATCACCCCTGCAGCACCACCAGCTAG